>JBLIMM010000130.1:0-12038 GCA_047638635.1 Pseudohongiellaceae bacterium
GAACACGAGCGTGACTGGCGAGATCCCCGTGCCGTTCGTCATGCCCCTCGGCATCCCTGTCGGCACGGAGATCTGGGTGCAGTGGGCCATCTCGGATGCGGCGGCCATCTCTGGCGTTGCGCTCTCCAATGCGATCCTCGGGATCACGCCGTAGCGGCTCGCGACGAGTCCTCGCGGGAACGGAGTTGCGCGCGGCAAGCCGCGTGAGCAAGGACCAATCTGCGCAGGGCGAGAGTTTGACGCAGAGTTCGACGGGTTGAGACCCGAGCAGCGGGCCTCCGCTCAAGCGCCGACCACGAGTGCCGAGGATTCCGCCGCACTGGCGCGGTATCGGTTCACTCTGACGGAGAATGGTGATGGACCTCAAACGTCTCAGGGTCGGCCTCAGAGAACAGTGGGAAAACCTGCTTGAGGGCGCGGTCAACTTCGGTTCCCAAGCGGATCAGCGTGGCCACCACGTTGTAGCTGGAGCCGACGGTGGAACGCTCGTCGAGGCAAACATCGAAGGAGATTTTGGTATTCACCTGCACGGAACTGCCAAGCAACGAGGAGAGGCGTTTCAAAGCCCCCCCCTGCCCGCCCGCGCAGGCACTTCGCTCCACAGAACGCACGGGCGCACGGGCGCTCAGCCTGCACGACACAGCGCGGCATCGCACGGATCGCCCCGACGATCTGTCCGATACTGGGCGCAGAGACGTTGTTCCCTCAGATCTCAGGGACTGACACGCTTGGGCTTGTGCGGCGAGAGCAGCACACACAAGCCAAGGTGTTTCCTGGCACCCTTCTGTACGAGCTCGTCATTCTGTACGAGGTCGTCCTCGCAACAACGCGAGTGATCTTGCCATGGCCACAGGACTCCGCCCGCTACTGAACGCTCTGGGCATGACAACCCTGGCTGCGCTGCTCTGCACGGTCAGCGCCCAGGTGACGATCGACGTCGATGACAGCGCCAGCGGCGCACAGAACGGCTCGAGCTGGAGCACTTGCCTACTCCGACCTGAGTGTCGCACTGCTGGTCGCGACCGTCGGGGACGAAGCCTGGGTGGCTCAAGGAAGCTACAAGCCAAACCAAGGCAGCCTACTGCGCAGTCGCAGCTTCGTCGTCACCGGGGACGTCACCATGAACGGCGGCTACGCGGGCCTATAACCCACTGCTCATCTTCGCCCTCAGCACGACAGCCCAAGGGACTCTCACCCTCTCTGCCCCATGGCCCGCAGGATTCCCGTCGGGGGTCACCGTCATTTGGCAGTACTGGATCAAAGACCCCAAGGGCTGGTGGGCTGGTGGGCTGGTGGGCTGGTGGGCTGGTGGGCTGGTGGGCTGGACCGCATCCAACGCAGGGTCTGCCACACCGCCCACGCTGCGGCTCGGCTCAGGGGAACGTCGAGCGCAGGCAGTTCGAGAGGGCGATGCCGAAGGGACCACCGGCGTCTTGGATGCCGTACTGCCAGAAGACCTCTGTGCCAGCGGGCAGCCCAGGGGGGATCGTGTCTGTGAGCGTCACACCGCCCGAGGGACCGATGGGGAACGTCGCCTGCACCGCGATGGGAATTGTGCAGAGCACGCCACCCTTGAAGGGCGTCGGCGTGGACGTAAACGAGATGAACAGCGCGACCAGGCTGTTGGGCAGGGCGTTCTCGAGTACCAGGTCAGCAGAGGACCCGGCGGTGAGCGGTCCATTGCCGTAGAGCAGCGGCTCTCCGTTGGTGCCGGCGAGCGCGTTGCCGTCGTTGGACCACGGGCTCAACACCGTGACCGTGCCCAGCTGCGCCTGTGCAAAGTGCGGGACGCAGTAGTAGTTGTAGAAGTGCCCAGGCCGCGAGTTCTCGATGACGAACTTCCCGTCAAAAACCACCGTGGCCAGGGGGTTCGGGGTGTTCAACAGTTCATTGAAAGCCTCACCTCCTGTTGGCACCGGCCCCGGTCCTTCGGTCACCGTATGCGTCTGACTGGTCCAGACGAAGTTGATCGTGTCACCGAGCTCGATGGTGATGTCCGCAGGCACGAAGGTGAAGACGACCTGCTGGACTGTGTGGGTGGTCTGAGCCTGCACCGCGCCGGAGAAAAGGGCGCAGGCAAGAACGGCAAGTCGAACGGCAGAGCGGCGCAGCATGGTGGGGTGATTCCGAAGAGCAGGGGGGAGTAGCCACCGAAATCTATCATCCAACTTCATAGTCAAGAGATCATTCGGCCAGCTGCATTGGAGTCTACCCGCGACTCTTCAAGCTGGCTATCCGCTTCCAAACCCCGGAAGGCGTCAGCCACCCTTCCTGTAGCTGGCCGATCGGCTCAAGAGGATTCGCTCCAGCTCCCGAGTAGACTCGGCGGTTCCACCGAACAGGCGCCCAGTGCGCTCGCCCTAGGAGCCGCCCCGTGACCTGCCGCTTGATGCTCACCGTCCTGCTCATCGCAACACTCACAGCCTGCGCGACGACGGTCTTGGAGACGGAAGCCACATCACCTGCACTGTTAGATGCCCGCTCGCTGGGGATGACCCAGCCGCTCATGGGCGCAGCGGGCGCAGTGATCACGGTGGTTTTCTCCAGCACAGACTGCCCCATCGCCAACGCCCTTGCCCCTGAGCTGGAGCGGATTCACCGCGATTTCGAACAGGCGGGATCACGCATGCTCCTGGTCCACGCGCGCAGCGACCTCGACGCCAGCGCGGCCGCCGCCCACGCTGGGCAGTACGGCTTCTCCATGCCTGTGTTGATCGACAGCGAGCTCGCCCTGGCCCGGGCCTTGGGCGTCGTCGTCACCCCAGAAGCGGTGGTGCTCCGCTTCACCGAACGCGACCGCTGGACAGTGGTCTATCAGGGCCGAGTCAACGACCTCTACGTAGCCCTGGGGAAGCGACGCGCAGCGGCGACAAGCCACGATCTTCGCCGGGCCATCGACGCCGCCCTGGCAAACCGCCCCATCGACTTCGAACCTGTCCCCGCCGTGGGCTGCGTGATTGAGGGGCTCTGATGGGCCCGGGCTGGCCGCTCATCCTGGCCGCTGCGGCTGCTGTCACGGGCGACATTACCTGGCACGAGCACATCCAACCCCTCGTCGCTGCTCGCTGTACTGCTTGCCATGTCAACGGTGGCCCGGCCCCCTTCCCGCTCGTCTCCTACGACGACGTGGCCCGGCGCAGCGCGTTCGTGCTGGCCGTCGTAAGCAGTGGACGCATGCCGCCCTGGTTGCCGGACGAGAGCGGCCCTGCTTTGCAGCACGTGAACAAGCTCAGCTCAGCGCAGATCGAGACCCTGAGCTCATGGGTTGCGGCGGGCCAGCCCCGGGGGCGCGAGCAACAACAGCCAACCCCTGACGACATCTCCGGGAAGACAGTGCCCGTGACCATGCTGACCATGCCGGAGGCCTGGCCCGTGCCTAGCGAGGGGCCGCGCGACATGCACACAGTCGTGCTACCCGTAGGCAACGAGCAGAGCCTGTTCGTGCGCTCGGTGGGCTGGGTCAGCAACCAACCCCGGGCCGTCCATGGGGTGACGTTTCTTGCCGACGGCAGCGGAACCGCTCGAGACTTCGACGCGCTCACTCTCGGACCTGGCTACGATTCCATGGGCGATGTAGGAGCCACACCCAGCGGAGCCTTCGGCGCCATCGGACCAGGCCTGCCTCGCTTCACTCTGCCCTTCGGCTATGCCTTCGAGGTTCCTCCACACGCCCACATCGTGGCCGAGGTGCATAGCCTCCCCACGGGCCTCGGCGGACCCATGCTGGGTGAGGTTCACATGGGTTTGTCCGAGGTGAAAGACCCAGCTCTTGTGCTGCCGCTCCGTCTGCTCGACTTCGAGATCGATGTCCCCCCCGGGGTGACCGATCACGTGCTCCATGACGCCTGGACACTTCCCTGCGCCGTGGAGTTGATCGGCGTCCTGCCTCAAGCGGGCGATGTGTGTCGCTCCCTCGAGCTGTTCGCCGTTGAGCAATCGACAGCGAATACTGAGCCTGCAACAGCGAGCTACCTGCTACGCATCCCGACCTGGGACACGCACTTTCGCCGGCCGTACCTCTTCGAGCAGCCCGTCCCACTCCACCAGGGCACCACCCTCGGAGCTCGTTGGATCCTGGACAACAGCGCCGACAATCCTGCGAACCCGTCCAGTCCGCCGCGCAGGGTGCAGCTCGGCTCCAGGGCGACAGACGAGCTGGTGGGAATGGTCCTCTGGGTCGCGCCCCTCGACCCCGCCGACAGGCCCGTGCTGGAGCGCTTCCAGCTAGCGTCGGTGCGCGCTCGCATCGCCCGCCGAGGTCAGCCCCGGCAAACGCTCCCACTCCCTGAGACAGCTCAAGCCCACGGGTCACCCGCTAGCGAGCACCCTGGGATTGAGGGTGAGAAACTGAACCACTGATGCGGCCGCGAGAGGGAAAGCCCATCCCATGCCCGGGTAGAGTGCTCCCATGACAGCCCCGAAGATCCTCGCGCCGTACGCCTTCCCTCGCACCGGGACCGCCATCCGCAACCGCCTCGTGCTTGCGGCAATGACCAACAAGCAGAGCCACGCCGACGGCGTCCTGAGTGACGACGAGCTCGCTTGGCTGGCTGCCCGGGCGCGCGGCGGCTTCGGCATCGTCACGACCTGCGCCGCCCATGTGAGTCTCGATGGACAGGGTTGGGACGGGGAGCTAGGAGTCTACGACGACTCGCTGCTCCCCGGTCTCACACGCCTCGCCGATGCGTTACGCTCGGAGGGCGCAGTCTCCCTGGTGCAGATCTTTCACGGCGGCGTGCGTGCGCCCTCGCGGCTGACCGGACAACAGCCCTTCAGCGCGAGCGCATTCGAGCTCGACGACAAGAACTTCGAGGTGCCGAGGGAAGCGACGGTCGAGGACATCGAGCGCACCATCGCCGCCTTCGCCGCTGCGGCCGGTCGTTGCGCGGAGGCCGGCTTTGACGGCGTCGAGATCCATGGTGCCCACGGCTACCTCATCACCCAGTTCCTCGGGACGATCTCGAATACGCGCAGCGACGAGTGGGGTGGCTCGCAAATCAACCGCGCCCGCTTCGTGCGTCGGATCGTCGCTGCAACCCGTGAGGCGACTCCCGACAACTTTCTGGTGGGAGTCCGGCTCTCGCCGGAGGTCGCAGAGCAGGGAGTCGAACTCGACGACTCGCTCACGGTCGCAGAATGGCTCGCCGCCGACGGCGTCGATTTCATCCACGTCTCCAACTGGGATAGCTTCAAGCCACCGGCGAAACATCCGCAGTCCGAGAAGATGCTCACCACGTGGTTCCGCGAAGCCGTCGGCGCCGACATGCCACTGATCGCGACCGGTGGCGTCTGGACTCCCACCGAAGCAGATCAAGTCATCGCACACGGTGCAGACATGGTGGGGCTTGCCCGAGCCGCCATCGGGAACGCGAGCTGGCCCCACGACGCGACTCGCTCCGACTGGGATCCGGCGCGGCCGCCCTACACGCCCGAGCACCTCCGCGACGCGGCACTCGGCGAGAAGATGGTCGACTCCATGCGACTCTGGCCGGACTTCGTCAGCGACGGTCGCTGACACGCGCCCGACCTAAGCACTTTCCAGCCGAGCTAGGCCGCGTCGGGAGACTCTGCGCAAGATCCAGAGCACAACGACCGTAGCCACGATGCCCAGAAGCAGAAAACGGCGGTCGGCGGCTTGCGACAGGTCGAGCTCTGTCAGACTTGACCCTATCCAGACGACGGCGATGACCCGTGGGGCCATGCCTAACAGGGAGCCGATCAAGAACGGCACCATGCGAATACCCGTGGTAGACATCAGCAGGTTCGTCGCCGCAAAGGGTACGACGGGGGAAAGCCGAATGAGCGCTAGCAGCGCAATGATCCGCAGGTCGTGGCCCTGATTCAGTTCACGGTGGATGACTTCTGCGCGCGGATGGTGGGAGAGCGCCTCTACGGCTTTGTCCCGCAGGAAAAACCGCAAGGTGACGAATCCCAACGCGGCCGCCAGCGCCGTTCCGAGGAGGGCCATGACCGTGCCAAGTCCCACGCCAAAGGCCATGCCGCCCAAAAGAGACGACGCGTGGGTTGGCGTCAGAGAATAGGCGGCCAGCACTGTGGTGAGCACCAGGAAGGTCGGGATCTGAGCCGCACCGAGGTTCAGAAAACCGTCCACCCAAAACGGGCTCGTCGCGGCCAGAATGAACGCGCCGCCGAGGGGACCGAGCCCGGTGAACAGGGCGACCGGGCCCAGAACGCCTAGCTGCACAAAAGTATCACGGAGCGAGCGGAGCATAGTCTGGATTGGGGGGAGGGCTGAATCGGAGCAGCCTAGTAGCCCGGTTGAAGGCGATGCCAACCCGAAATAGGGGTTTTCACCTGGAGCCTCCCGTGGAGTCCGCTTGGCGTCCCCCATCACGGACTGACAGCACCTTCATACTTGCCGCCCCATCGAGAGTGCGATGGCTCCTACAACAGCGGGCGTTGGCTCCTACAACAGCGGGCGTTGCCACCAGTCGCTGGACGGGGACGCTCTCGTGCCAGGGCGTCCATGGTCGCGAGGTGATGGAGCCGTGCAACGTTGCCCGGGTCGACTCAACGGGAGGGAAGACAGGGCTCAGGGAGATCTCCGACGAATTCCAGGGCGAGAACGGTCCGATCGTCCTTGACCAGCGCCCGTTGCTGGAATTTCATCAGGTCTTCAATGATGCGGCCCAGCATCTTGTCCAGCGGGAGTCGCTGATGTTCATGGAACGCTTGCTGCAGGCGTGCGACGCCGAACATCTCGCCGTCGATGTTGAACTGCTCCGTGATGCCGTCTGAGAAGAGCAGGAATCGTCGGCCATGCTCGGCCAGATCCAGAGTGACCGAGGTCCAGTCACCCTCCGACTCTCCGAGACCGACCGGCAACCCGATCTCGATCGCAACGTGCCCTGTGCGTGAGAAGATCGGACCGGTGTGGCCGAAGCTGCAGCAGAAGAGCTGCTGCAGCTCGGCGTCGAAGCGAAAGAACAGACCGCTCACGAAGACGAGCTCGCCCTCGGGGACGATCCCGAGCATGGCATGGTTGAGCGCGGCCACGGTCTCTACTGGGCCGAGCTCGACACAAGAGAGCTCCTCGAGGATGCCGACAATCCGCGTAGCGATGCGGCCAGCTTCCTCGCCGTGCCCCATCACATCGGCGTGAACCAAGTCGGTGGTTCCCGCCGGGTGCTCGCGATGCCAGACAAAGTCTCCGCCGATCTCCTCGAGCGGCTCGAGGTACTTCGCCACTGAGAACTGAGGCATGCGGATCTGCCGATCGACGATCTGCTCCCGGTAGTCGAGCGACAGGCGCTGTCTGGCAGCGTTCTCGGTTGACGGCCGCTCGAGGTCGCTGCCGAGAGCATCGTCGGTGTGGATGCGCACCGCGTGGTGGACAAGCCACGCCACTGCGCCTGTGTCGTCTCTGGCGGGAGTGATGCAGAGCTCGAAGACCCGAGCCTCGGCTGGTGACGAGCAGGACATCCGCTCCCGGTGACTTTGAAGCTGCCCAGAGAAGAGCTGCTCGTAAATCTGCCGCCAGCGGATTTCCTGCTGGGGCCCCATGTTGTCTAAGAGGTTGGCGTTCCAGCCCTCGCCGAGTAGCTCGGCGCCCTTGTTTGCAAACGCGAACGAGGTCCAACCGGCATTGGAATGCACCACGTTCAGGGCACGATCCGCGACATACAGCGTGTCATCGGGCTTGACGCCGGGCGGGAGCATCGCGTCAGTGAACTGCCGTGGCATCGCCAAGCTCGTACTCTGCTATCTGGGTGCCCACTGGGTGAATAGAGTGTCAGTACGCACTCGTGAGAGTGGCGCCTCAGTGTAGCAGTTACGCCTTTTTCAGCGTGCCTCAGTTCAGCCTCTCGCCACGCCGCGACGGGTGCAGTCTCGCGAGGATCGTCGGAACTTCTGGTCAGGCCTAGGCCCAGACAGCCAGGAACGCGTTCATTGCGATCAAGGCCACGGCGGGCATCATCTGCACGAGGGTGTCGCCGGCTCGAACTCTTACCATCACGGCCGAAACCATCAACAGAACGAGACCCACGGCGGCTGGGACGAGCAGCACAGGCCAGACCAAGGCGGCGAGCAGGCCAAGGGCTCCGGCGATCTCAAGCCACCCGGTCAGGAGACGGAGGCTCGACATGCCGAGGCGTGCGAACTCGTCGACCATGTCACTGGAGGACAGGCAGGCCAGGCCAAAGCCCAGAAACAGAGTGCCCGAGAGCCACCGGGCGCACTCGAACATGGTCTCCATAGTCTGCTTCTCTCCGGCTGACAACCCGCCTGCGGTCAGCGCGCACTGACAGGCCGGATCTGCAGCTCAGCCCGTCGCAGTGAGTCTTCGCTCAGCACAGACACCATCGCTAGGTCCACGGCGCTGAGAGGGATCAGCGCCGAGCACTGTGCACAGGATGTGATTGACTTCGAATCGTCCTCTTGAGGCGCTCTGACGCCTGGACGGCCGGGGTGAAGAGCATGTTAGTGATCATGATGAATCCTCGTGTGGGGCTGCACTTGGATTCGGCGGTGACGTCGAAATGGATGCGGGTAAATCGTGGTCGGGTCGTCCTGCCCGCCAGACGTGTGATTTCTGAAGAGCAAGTGCATCCGCGACGGTGCCGACGCCGAATACATTTCTGGTGTTGCCGAGCGTGCGCGCCTACCTGCCCCTGTCGACGGAGACAATCTCATGGACAACCTAACCATCGCCCTACAGATCCTCATAGCACTGGGCATCGTCAATGTCTGGGTCGTGCGCTTCGGCAAGCCCTCGGCTTGGCGCGGTGGCGCGGCTACGAACATGAAAGAAGAGTTCGCCGCCTACGGCCTTCCCCCCTGGGCCATCGGCGTCACGGGCGCGCTCAAGTTGCTGTGCGCCGCCGGCCTTGTGGTCGGTCTCTGGGAGCCTGCGCTCGTCCAGCCCGCCGCTGCACTACTGGCTGCGCTCATGGTCGGCGCCATCTTCATGCACATCAAGGTCAGCGATCCCTTTTCGCGGTCGCTGCCCGCGCTGTTGATGTTTGCAGGGTGCCTCACTGTCTTCACCGCCCTTAACGCCTAAGCATTTTGAACGGCACCGGACGCCCCCCCCACTCTGGGTTCCGTGACCGGCCGACTGACCAAAACTTTGACCAGATCTGCGATGCTAGCCGCCACCATGCCTACACCTCCCTCCTGGACGACCGACGACGAGCGACCGCTGCTGAGCTGCCGCATCTTCGATGTCATCGGAACGCAGGCCCGGTCACCGCGGACTGGTCAGTCTCACGAGTTCGTCCGCATCGCCGCCCCCGACTGGGTCAACGTGATCCCGCTGACCGCTGACGGCGACGTCGTCATGGTGCGGCAGTACCGGCACGGAACCCGGGAGGTCACGCTCGAGATTCCCGGCGGCATGGTCGACCCTGGCGAGACGCCGGCCGCAGCGGCAGCCCGGGAGCTTAGCGAGGAGACCGGCTTCGAGGTCGGCGCGTTGGTCTCGCTCGGCTTCGTGCATCCGAACCCGGCGCTCTTCGACAACTGCTGCCATACCTTCGTTGCTCGCGATGTACGACGCACCGGCGAGATTCGAAACGAAGGCGCGGAAGAGACGACCGTGGAGCTGCACCCCCTCAGCGCGGTGCCAGATCTCATCCGGCGCGGCGTCATCACCCACGCTCTCGTCGTGTCCGCGTTTCACTCGCTGCACCTCGATCACACGCCGAGCACACCGGCCCCACCGCGAGGACGACCAAGCCCCTACAGCGTGAGCGGACTTTTCCCGTCGCTGGACCGGACCGTGGCGCTGCTGCCCTTGCTGGAGGGCGTCGACCGCAGAGTGCTCGTCGACGTGCCCCGCACGCTGGCCGCCGGCGATGGAGGACCCGCCGCCGAGCTCGCGCAAAAATGGCACGAGGGGACGGGCGGACTCTTCTCGCCACGGGACGTCGTCGGCTACTGGGACGTCATCTCGCGCTATGGTCTCGCCGTAGAGGGAGACGACCACTGCCTGCGGCTCACTCGACGGGGCCGCGCCTTGATCGCCGACCCCACCGGCCGTGTCACCCAACACCTCGCCGGTCGTGAGGGCCTGCTGCACATCCTCGACGAGCTCGCCAAGGGAACGGCGACCCTGGCCGAGCTGCTCCCGGGTTGGCGTGCCGTCCTCGCGGGCAACCAGCGCTTCACGGCTTCAACGGCCACTCCCCGCAGCCTGGGCCAGCGCGTAGCAACCCTCGTGCGAGGCGGATGGATCACAGCCTCGGGAGATCATGCCCGGCGGCTCGCCGACGAGACCGGTTTCCGGCGACGGGAGCCCGAGCCAGCCTTCGCCTCGCTGGATGGTGGCCTCGAGCTCACCGACCGCGGGCGAGCCTGCCTCAGCGTGCCGATGGGGACGTGCTCCAGCGCAAGCTGAAGGCGGGAGTGCAAGGGAGGCCGCTGCTCGGCGGCTGGATTCGCGGGCCTCTGCTACAGTAGATGCGAAGGGCTCGGGGACCTGCCGTACACGGCGGCTAGGTCGGTTGCCGCTGGCGTCATCGCTGGCGGCTATCGAGAAGCCACGACGATCGTGATGCGTTGTCATTCCTAGTGACCGATGTCTAGTGACCGATGTCTAGTGACCGACAGGAACACGGGTGTCACCAACCCCTCACTTGGGCAGCCGCCGAGTCCAGCGCCGCCCGGGCCCTGCCCTACTCCCCGATGACGCAGGGCCCAGCCGCGGATGCGGGCGGCGGCCGGACAACAGCCCACGGCTCCTCAGGGGCCGTCAGTTCTGCCCGATGGTGACCGGCCCCAGCGGCGCGGACAGCACCACGGCCTGGGTGATCGTGCCGTTCCAGTTCGTGGTGGCCGGTTTCAACTTGAGCGTTCCCCGGGTCTGGACCCGGCCCAGGGCCTGGGGGATGTTGTTCTCCGGGTTGGTGAACTTGCCGTTGCCGGAGCCCTGAGTGAAGTCAGCCCAAACGTCCGTGGCGTAGGTCGATGGCCAGGGGTTGCCGGAGGACACCCAGTCGAGGGCGGCTTGGTGGACATTACTAGCGAAGTCCCCAAAGACGATCTCTTGATTGGTGATGACCGCGATGGCCAGGTCGCCACTCTGAGACGCCACCACAAAGGAACCGGGAATGCCCCCGCTGTGACTCGCGGAACCAAACAAAAAGCCACCCGGAAGCGGTGAGCCGATGGGAATAACGGTCGGATTGAGATTGTAGTTGGTCGACACCCGGTACCAATCGAGGAGGTTCAGCAGCTGGACGTTGTTGCTGATCAAGTCACCGTGCCCGGCGAAGGATTCATGATCAAAACCTCCGTACGGAGACTTCACCAATGGCCCAGAGGGGTCGTAAACGTTCACTACGTCGTTGGTGTCATGGTAGTACGGCTCGCTGGGATGCTGATCAACCTTGAAGGTCCGGCCGGCCTGGAGTTCGTCCGCAACACCGCCCCATTGCGACAGGATGTTGTCGTGGATGTAGTCCACTTGGTCCATGCCCGTGACCTCTTCGATGATCAGCCCGAGGAGGGCGAAGCCGAAGTTGGAGTAGCAGAGGGGTCCCTGGCACAAGCCGGCCGACGAACCTGGGGTGTAGGCGAGGGGCTGGGCCAGCATGTACTTCACCGTGTTGACCTGCCCAGGGGGGCTGGACACCCCGAGCGTGTTGGCGATCGCCACGGCGTTGAACTGGGGGTCCCCGTTGAAGTTTTGGTTGAAGCCCCCCCGGTGCAGAAGCAAGTCTTCCACCGTGATGTCCTTCAGCCTGGTGTCGCCCAAGGTGCCGTTGTACGGAGCGTAGGTCGAGGCCGGCAGGATGCCGACCCCTGGGGCTTGCCCGTAGGCGAAGACCTTGTCGGAGTCGTTGAGCACACCCGCATTGATGAGCTGCACGATGGCAGCAGCCGTGAAGGGAGTGGTCATGCTGGCCACCCGCATCAGGGCTCCGTCTGAGAGCGGAGTGAAGTCCCCACCCGGGTAGTCCTGCCAGCCGAACCCGCGCTGGTACACGACCCGATCATCCTTCAGGATTCCCACGGTCACAGCCGTCGCCTGATAGTCCGCCATCAACTGGGTGATGGCTGCGTCGAGACTGTTG
>JBLIMM010000131.1:0-11969 GCA_047638635.1 Pseudohongiellaceae bacterium
ACCAACCGCATCAACCCTGCCCAGGAAGAACAGGGCGCAGTGCCCACTCGGAATGGCAAGCCCTACGTCCCCGAAGGCCTGTCTGAAAAATACGATGTGCTCACGCGCCCGGATGGTCGAGTGTTGATGGTCTCGGCTGGGCAGTACGACCACTTGTATCGCAACGACGGAGCAACCAGCGACGGGGGGGTGAGCTTCAGCGATGTCACCGAAGCCGCTGGCATTGACGGGAATCAGTTCGGCCTGAGCGTCACTTGGTGGGACCCGGACGCTGATGGCTGGCCCGACCTTTACGTGGCCAACGACTTCTTTGGGCCGGATCGCCTTTGGCACAACAACGGCAACGGAACCTTCGTGGACATTGCCGGTGAGGTCTTGCCGCACACGCCGTGGTTTAGCATGGGCAGCGACGCCGGCGACATCGACAACGATGGCTGGCTCGACTACATCGCCTCAGATATGGCTGGTACGAGCCACGAAAAACGTCACACCGCCATGGGCGAAGTGGACGAAGTGCGCTGGTTTCTTGAGGCCCCAGAAACTCGCCAGAGAATGAGCAATGCGCTGTACCTCAACAGTGGCGGCGGGCGTTTTCGCGAAGGCGCTAGGATGGCTGGCCTCGCCGCAAGCAACTGGACTTGGTCCACGGTGTTTGGCGATCTGGACGAAGACGGTTGGCTCGATCTCTACGTGAGCAACGGCATGACCCGCGACTTCTTCGACAGCGACATGCGCCAGACTGCGTTCAAGAACTCGAACCCCAATAATGCCGTGCCAGATTTCTGGGTCGACCAAGAAGTCTTGGCCGAGCGCAACATGGCTTTTCGCAACGGCGGCGAGCTGCAGTTTGTCGACGAGGCCGCCAGTTGGGGGCTCGACCATTTGGGTGCGAGTTTCGGTGCGACTCTCGACGACCTCGACGGGGATGGCGATCTCGATGTGGTCAGCAACGATTTCGCGGAGCAGGCAGGGGTTTACGAAAATCGTTCCTCTGACAGCCACCGCGTC
Organism: Pseudohongiellaceae bacterium; assembly: GCA_047638635.1. Taxonomy (GTDB): domain Bacteria; phylum Planctomycetota; class B15-G4; order B15-G4; family B15-G4; genus CAZIAK01. Next base: position 1,009 of record JBLIMM010000131.1, read on the forward strand.
GTGGTGGAGCTGCGTGGTCAGGCAAAGAACTCTCGCGGTCTTGGAGCGATCGTGCGCTTGCATAGCGACGCCGGCGGACAAACTCGACTGATCACTCCCGTACGGGGCTTCATGGCGGGAACCAGCGCTCGCGCTCATTTTGGTTTGGGCAGCAGCACTCGGGTGAAGCGCTTGGTGATCGAGTGGCCCGGCGGCCACGTGCAGCGCTTCGAGGACCTTCCGGCAGATCAGCTGTTTGTGGTGACCGAGCCGAGCGGTGATCCCCCCGGGCCGCGGGCTGCAGCCTTGCCACGGCCGATGTTTGCCCAATCGACTGGCGTGTCATTCAGCGAAGCACCCTTTGATGACTTCGCTCGCCAGCCCTTGCTGCCTTGGCGTCTTTCGGCTCTTGGCCCCGGTGTGTCTGTTGCTGACTTCGATGGAGATGGTGACAACGACTATGCCCTTGGTGGCCCGGCGGGTCAGCCAGCGCTCTTCTTTCGCAACATGGAGAACCGGCGCTTCGAGCCTTGGGCACAACCCCTCGTGGCAGACCACAGCTCCCATGAAGACATGGGCCTTCTTTTCGTAGATGTCGACGGCGATCAAGACGTTGACCTTTATGCAGTGAGCGGCGGCGTGGAGTGCCGTGCCAACTCGCCCTTATTGCGAGACCGGCTTTACCTGAATGATGGGGCTGGCCAGTTTGCTCCGGCTGTCGATGGGGCTTTGCCAGACGGAGCGCACAGTGGTTCGGTGGCCTGCGCAGCAGATATCGATCGCGATGGTGATCTCGACATTTTTGTGGGTGGTCGCTCGGTGCCCGGGGCCTATCCAATCACGCCGGTCAGTCAGTTGCTGCGCAATGACGGTGGGAGCTTCAGCGAGTTTTCCGAAGCAGACGCTCCTGGTTTGTCCGCGGCTGGCTTGGTGACGTCGGCTGTGTTTGCTGACACCAACAACGACGGTTGGCCAGATCTTGTGGTCAGCTGCGAGTGGGGCCCCGTACGGGTTTGGCAGAACAACGAAGGTGTACTGGTCGAAGCGACGGCCAGCGCAGGTCTCGCCGATCGCCAGGGGCTTTGGAACTCTGTCGCCGCGAGAGACCTCGACGGGGACGGCGACATCGACCTGGTCGTGACGAACCTCGGTTTGAATACGCGCTACAGCGCCACAGCCGAACACCCACTCCACCTGTGGTACGGCGACTGCGACGGAGGTGGTGTCAATCATCTGCTCGAAGGTGAGTACGACGGTGATCGCTTGGTGCCCGTGCGTTGCCGCAGCTGCAACACGGAGACATTCCCGTTCGTTGCTGAAGATGCACCGACGTTTCTGGCCTATGCCCAAGCGGGCTTGCACGACATGTTCCCCGAGTTCTTGCTCGACGAAGCTCAGGCCCTGTCGGTGAACACGTTGGAGTCTGGCTGGCTGGCGAACGATGGCGCCGGGCATTTCTTGTGGAAGCCCTTACCTCGCCTCGCTCAGCTGGCACCAGGGTTCGGACTCGCCCTCGAAGATCTCAACGGCGACGGGACGGTGGACATCGTCATCTCACAGAACTTCTATGGCGCTCAGGCTGAGACCGGGCGGTTCGATGGGGGTCTCGGCCAGGTGTTGCTGGGCGACGGCCGGGGGGCCTTCTTCCCGATCCCGCCGTGGAGCAGCGGTCTGCGCATGGGTGCGGACGGCAAGGGCCTGGCAATGAGCGACTTCGACGGAGACTCCTGGCCCGACTTGCTCGTAGGAGCGAACTCTGCTCCGTTGCACGCCTACTACAACTTGCGCAATCCCCAGGGCCGTATGGTCTCTGTGGATCTGCTGGGCCCCCCGGGGAACCCCTCAGCCATTGGCGCCCGGGTGACCCTGACTCGTGCGAACGGTCGCCGTGAGGCAGCGGAGGTCACGGCAGGTGGCGGCTACCTTTCGCAGCACACGGCAACGTTGCGCTTCGGCTTGGGCGATCTGCCCGGGCCACGGCAGGTGCAAGTGCGCTGGCCCGACGGCCACGTGACGCGTAGCGAAATCGCGGCGGACGCTCAGCGGGTCGTGCTGCGCCCGTAGCGTTGTAGCGCTCCGGTTGATGTGTTCTTTCACGCGGCCTCCCCGTAGAGTGCTGCCTGTCGAGGATGCTTCGATTTGACTCCTTCGATCCCCATGAGCGCTTGCGAGCCGTCATTCACTCGCTGCGAGGCCGAGGCCCCAACATGACCTTCGTGATCCAAGATCTTCGTGTGCCGTTGGACCGAGAAGGTGTGTCCGCTGTAGACCTTGCTGCCAGGCGCCTAGGTGTGCGGGTCGAGGGGGCGAAGGTCTTGCGTAAGTCTCTCGATGCCCGCGCCGGCAAGGACCCGGTCTTCATCTACTCTCTGCGGGTCGAGGTGGCCCCTGATGTTGAGAAACGCTTACGAGAAGGGCCGCGAGGTAAGAGCCTGCGAGCCGAGAGTCCGCCGCCGCAGTGGCCTGATCAACCAGACCTAGAACGTCCGCATATGCCAGGGCGCCCGGTGGTGGTGGGCTCTGGCCCCGCAGGCTTGTTTGCCACGTGGCAGCTGTTGCGTTCGGGGCACAAGCCGTTGCTGCTCGAACGGGGCCCTGACGTGACCACTCGCGGTAAGAGCTGGTACTCGTTTCTACGCGGCGGCGCGTTCGACCCGGAGTGCAATCTGCTTTTCGGCGAGGGGGGCGCGGGGACGTTCAGCGACGGTAAGCTCACCACGCGCATCAAAGATCCGCGAGTGTCCACGGTGCTCTCACTGCTCGTAGAACACGGTGCTCCCGAAAGTTGTCTCTGGGAGGGCAAGCCTCACGTGGGCAGCAACGCCTTGCCTGCCATCGTGCGCTCGCTCCGCCGAGGCCTCGTAGACGCTGGCGCCGAAGTGCGCTTCTCCACCCGTGTGGACGACCTCGTGGTGGCGGACGATCGCGTGGTGGGAGTGCGCTGCGCCGAGCGCCCCGAGGCAGCGGGAGCCGTCTTGCTGGCCATCGGTCACTCCGCCCGGGACACCTACGCCATGCTGATGGATCGGGGCGTAGCCATGAGCGCGAAACCGTTCCAGATGGGTCTGCGCGTTGAGCATCCCCAGTCGCTGATCAACGAGGCGCAGTACGGCGCATCCTGCGGACACCCAGCGTTGCCCGTGGCCGAGTACAGCTTGGTGAGTCGTGACAAGAGCGGTCAACGCAGCGATGTCTATTCGTTCTGCATGTGCCCCGGGGGCGAGATCTTGCCGGCCACCGAACGGGATGGCGTGCTCTGCGTGAACGGCGCCTCCCCCCGGGCCCGGGATGGCCACTTTGCCAACAGCGGCTTGGTCGTCACGGTGCCGCCTGACGAGTTCAGCCATTCGCCCCAGGCTGGCCTAGCGCTTCAAGAGCGCCTCGAAACTCGGGCCTTCGCCTTGGGTGGCGGCGGTTTCGGTGCCCCCGGTCAGCGCGTCGTCGACTTTCTCGCAGGCCGCCTCAGCGAAACCTTGGCCCCCACCTCGTACCCCTTGGCTGTGCGTTCAGCTCAGTTGTCGGAGGTCCTGCCCGAGGGTGCCACCGCAGGGCTGATCGCTGCTCTGAAAGCGTTTGAGAAGCGGCTCCCGGGATACGCAGGAACCGAAGCCATGCTCGTGGGACCGGAGAGTCGTAGCAGCGCTCCGCTGCGCATGGACCGAGATAAAGACAGCTATGAGTCTCTGTCTCACCCCGGTCTGTACCCTCTTGGCGAAGGAGCCGGTTGGGCCGGGGGCATCATGTCAGCGGCAGTGGACGGTCTTCGTGCCGCCGAGGCGATTCACCAGCGCTACCGCCCGGCGTTGCTCTCGGCGAGCTAGCCGGCAAATCAGACCCTGTTCTGTGTGGCCGCAGCTGCAGCAGCTCGTTTCGACCTAGTCGATGAACGTTGCCTGAAGCGCGTTAGACAGGGCCACGCCCATGGGCTGGTTGTTGTCCACGAGAGCTGCCTGGATGTACACCTCAACCAAGCCTGCACCGCCGGCTCCTCCAGGCATGGGAAACTGCAGTCTGCCAGAGGGGTCGATCTGAATCGCAGGGGTGAACAACCAGGGCACGGGCACAACGAAGCCGCCCTTGAATGCCGTGGGGTCCGACGTAAGCCCGGCGAAGAGGAGGCCAGCTGCATGGGGCTCTCCCCCTGAGAGGAAGAACTTTGCGGCCGATCCAGTGCACAAGGGTGAGCCACAGATCGAGATGGTGACGTCGCCCGGCCCGCCAAAGCCCACGTTGGGTTGACAGGTCACGCAGGCATTGCCCAAGCCGTCGTTGTCACTGTCGACCTGATCGGGATTGGGCGTGGAGGGGCAGTTGTCCCAGTTGTCTTGGACGCCATCGACGTCTTGATCGAGCTCGCTACGGCGGATGCTCGATATGCGGAAGTCATCGATAAGCCAGCCAGCGGCGTTGTGTTGGTTGTCCCAGTCGCTGCCAAGACGAAACAGGGGCGCGACGGCGCTCGTGACCCAGCCGGGGCCAAGAGACCTGAAGAGGTTCTGGGGCTTATCCGGGTGCCCGATGCGCAACTCGAGGAGGCCCGCTGCAGGCCACCAACCCGCCTGAATATGATGAAAGCCGTCGAGCTGATCGGGGTGGCTCGCCTCGGGCCAGGGGGCCACGACCTCGTGCAAGCGATTGCGCCGGTCGTGGACTTCGAAGTGCAGCTGATTGTTTTCTACGTAGAGTAGGAAGCTGTTGGTGTCGTCTGCGGTGGTGCCGTAGGCGGCAGTGCCACCCACGCTGGCCGCCAAGACTCCGGCACCTTCACCAGCAGGGTTGTTGATCGTTGGCTCGGTAGGAAACGTTTCGCTGGGAGCGAAGTAGCCAAGGTGATTGCTGCCGTTGGTGCCTTGGCCGAACTCGTCGAGGAGGAACACGGGGGAAGCCGTGGCCGTGGCCGAGTGAAAGAAGATGTCGTCGAGGCCGTCGTTGTCGAAATCTCCGATGGCCATGCTCACCGCATCGTCGACCTCGAAGCGGAGCTCTGCGGGTTGAGCTGGGTTGCCCTCGATGGGTCCCAGGAACACCGTGGAGTGGTCTGTGGTGAGCAGCCCGTTGCGCCAGTTGGCCACGACAATGTCGATGTAGCCGTCGTTGTTGATGTCCTTGCCAGCATGCACCGTAAACGGACGGGGCGTGGTGATGGTGGCGTCTGGCGCAGAGCTGAAACCGCCGCTGCCATCATTCAAGTGGATGGCAATGCGGCCGTTGATGACGCCGGGGCCGTTGTCGAACAAGGGCTGGGCGAGAACAGCGTCCGGCCAGCCGTCGCCATTCACATCGCCAATGTCTACGCCAAGGGTTTGGTCTGAACGGGCGACGGCCGAGACAACGGGCAACGAGAAAACGCCGTTGGTCAGCTGGCCATAGAGCATGTAGCTGTCGGCGAGGCTAAAGCTGCCGTAGAGAAAGTCGGGGATGCCGTCTTTGTCCACATCGCCGGTGGCCACCCCTTCGGAGGACGTGACGAACTGATTGCCGACGGGGCCGTAGGTGGGGAAGAAACTGCCGCTTCCGTTGTTGGTGTATCCCCATAGGGCCAAGTTTGCTTGGGAGAACGAGGCAGTGGTGAGGTCGGGCGAGCCATCGTCGTTCACGTCGGCTCCGACCATTCCCTGAGGGAGGTCGAGCTCGATGATTCCGTTCGGTGGGTCGAGCACTTGGTTGGGCATGATCTTGCCCGAGTAAACGTGCAACTCACCGGGAAGAGGCGTGAAGGGGTTGGTCAGGGTGTCGGCGAAGTTGTCCGCGACGACGAGGTCTTTCTTGCCGTCCCCGTCGATGTCTGCGACGACCATGCCCCGGGGGGCCACAGCCGCGAAGGTCGCGGGGGTGGTGCGATCGAGGCCTGTAGGCGTGCCGAAGTAGATATGGGACGTGCCCGGGTTGGCCGGGGACGACAAGGATGGCGTCTCGCCGACGATGAGATCAGTGAAGCGATCACCATTCAGAGAGGAGGCGCCGCGCAGGCTGAACAAGACCTGGCGAGTGCTGGTGTCCCCAGCAGGTTTCGCCCAGAGCTCGATGCTGCCGGAGTCTTTGTTGAGAGATGGAAGCGGGTAGATGCCCACTGCGTTCTTCAGTACCCGCAATGCTCCGCTGCCAAAGATGCCCCCGGCCGGAAGCTGCGCGTAGGACGTTTTCGTGAGCACTTCGCCGTCGGCGGCTTGGATCGCGAGGGTTTGGTCGAACTGTCCCAGGGCGATGGTGAACTCGTCGAGCCCAGCGATGGGTGCGTGAGTCAGCGGTAGTGGACCGGGCGGACAGTCTTGCCCAGCCAGCGGCTCGATGAGCAGGGAGCTGAGCATCCAGGCAGCGCAAAGCACAGACCACAAAGGCCGGGCCGGCAGCTGCTGCTGGCCGGATTGGGGAGCTGTCATAGGGGGTTCGTCATCGGTGAAAATCAGGGAGGGCAGTCTACCTTGGCCATGCGTTTCGTGGAGCTGACGGCCCCTGTGGCTCGGTGTTTCTCTGCGGCTGAGTTTCTTTCTTGGCGGCGGGAGAGCCCGGCATAGCCAAGACGAGCTGCTATTTTTTTAGCAGCCCCGCACCTTCGGCCTGGCGAGTCAGGAAGCGATCTGTAAACGCGGGATCAGCAGCTCTGCTGGCCACAGTGGCCCGTTGAGCGATGATTTCGTAATCGGGATCCCCGGTCTTTTCCTTGAACTCGCTCGCGAGCAGAACCACCCGCAGCAGATGCCGCAGCACCAAAGCCTCGTTCTTGGCCAGCTCTCGAGACGAGACGAACTGCCAGAAATCACCGCCGTCGCCGAGTCCTCCGGCGATCCATTGAGTGCGGATTTCGATCTCTTCGGGCTCCACCAATTTGCTGTTGAAGGCCTCCAAAAGCATCTCTGGGAAGGTAAGAGGCTTCTCGTCCTCTTCCTCCCAGAAGGCGAAGGGACGACCCTTTTTGGCCTCGTCCTCCTCTTCTTTGTTCTCGGAACCGTCGGGCCGGGCGATGACTTTGCCCATGGCGATCATCATCGGCTCGATCTCTTCGGTTTGCAGGGGGCCGGGCTGGTGGTCCCAGGGCAGCTCGCAACGACGGGCGATAATAAAGGGGGTGGGCAGCACCGACTCGATGGCCACGATCTTCTCGTCGAGACTGGCTTGGGACAAGGTGCGGGCGAGCCAGGCGCCGTAGAGCGGGTCGATGCTGCGATAGCCCTCGAGGTCGAGGACGGTCTCGGACAGCAGCACCCGGTCTTCGTCGAGATCTCGCTCCAGGTATCCCAGGGCGGCGAGGTTGTCGACCATCACGTCGAGCTGCCGCTCGAAGCTGGCCAGTCGCTCTGAGCTGTTGAAGCGCCGGGCCAGAAAATGGCGGACCTTCTTCAGGTCACCGTCGTGGCTGAGCAGGTGCACCAAGAAGCGGTAGGGGATCATGGAGCGGCTGGCCAGCTTGGCGGGCCCCGCGTCGATGAGCTGCTGAAACTGCCCTTCGGTCCAATACTGCTCGGTCTTGCGCCGCTTGGGACGCTTCTTCTCGAGCTGCTTGCGAGCCTTCAAGATGCCGGGGTTCTTGCTCCCGGCGGGGAGCTGGTCGTACTTCTCATGCCACTTGAAGATCTTCACGTCGTCTTCGTGGGCTACTGCGTACACAAAGCCCTGATCGTCGAACTGAGGACGCCCGGCGCGACCGAACATCTGGTGCGCTGCTGAGGCTGGCAGCAGCTTGCGCGAGCCGGGCTTGCCCTTGAGCAGCGAGTGCAAGATCACCGATCGAGCGGGGAGGTTGATCCCCGCGGCGAGAGTCTCGGTGCAGACCACGCAGAGCAGCAGGCGCTGAGTGAAGAGCCGTTCGACGATCTCTTTGTAGCGCGGCAGGATGCCCGCGTGGTGCACGCCGATGCCGCGGATGAGCATCTGCCGCAGCTTGCTGCCGATGGTGTGCGAGAAGTCGTCGTCGGCCAGGGCCGCTTCGATCTCGTCTTTGCGCTCTTTGTCCACCAAGGGTAGGCCCTTGAGCCGCTCGGCCATGCTCCAGCAGCCATCGCGGCTGAAGCAGAACATCAGCGCGGGGGTGGCGATGACGCCGTCGTCCCCGGCTGCCATTTCTACGAGCTGGTCGGTGAGCAGCCTGTTGCCGATCCAGTGATACCCGAGGGGCACTTTGCGCTCTGTGGTTTGCACCAGGCGCAGCTCGCGTTTGTGCTGGTCGCGCATCCAGATCATGAAGTCGACGGCGTTGCCCACGGTGGCCGAGAGCAGCATCAGCCGCACGTTCGGCGGCATCAGCACCAGGGACAACTCCCAGACCACGCCCCGGTCACGGTCGTTGAAGTAGTGAAACTCGTCCATGACCACGGCGGAGACGTCGTCGAAGTTGCGGTCTTCTTCGAGCAGGTGGTTGAGCAGAATCTCGGCCACCACCACGAGAATGGGGGCGTCCGGGTTTTCTTTGCGGTTGCCCGTGAGCAGGCCCACCTGATCTCGGGGATAACCCCACTGCTCAACCAGCTCTTGCAGCTCGGCAAACTTCTGGTCGGTGAGCGCAATCAGCGGCGTGGTGTAGTACAGCCGAGTGCCCGAGGCCAAGGCCTCGAACACAGCAGACTCGGCGATGAGCGTCTTGCCCATGCCCGTGGGCGCCGAGATGAGCAGCCCGCCCTTGCACTCAAACCAAGCCAGCACGGCCTCTTCCTGAAACGGATAGAGGTCGAACGGCACCGCGTCCAGGAAGTTGATGACTATCTCGTCGCGATCCATAGCGGGTCACGATAGCAGGGCGCGGTGGAAGAGAGTCAACTCCTGCGGCGAGACCGTGCGGGCTTCGGTCGCGGCGGACTACGGCACAGAAATCGCAAGGCCGTTTGTTGCGCCTCGACCGACCGCCCCGGGCTGACTGCCAAGGAGGAACATCTGGGCGGTGAAGTCGATCCCGGAGAGGCTTAGCGGCAGCACTGCGCTGACGGTGGCTTCACCGAGACCATTCACGGGCAGGGGAATGATGCCCGGGAGCAGCGGTTCCACGCGGAGCACGCAGCCCTCCGGCAACATGGCTGTGCCTTGGGTGGCGCCGAAGACCAGCAGCGCCGTGCCGCCGGGGACGCCGCCGTTGGCGGTCAAGGTGAGCAGCGCCCCAGCTTCTGGGCATCCCTGAGCCGTCAGCACTGGCAGCAGGCCCATCTCGCCCGGGCAGCCGAAACCGTAGGGCACGGCGGAACCCGCGCACGATGCGGTCGTGACTTGCAGAGACACCGTGGCCAGGTTGCTGTCTTCAGTGCCGTCGAACGCAGCGAAGGTGAACGCGTCGGGGCCGATGTAGCCCGCTTGGGGGCGATACGTTGCCAGGGTGCCGGCCAGTCCCACGGTGCCGTGCTGCGGTTGCTTGACGACGCGCAGCTCGAGGGATTGCCCGTTGGGATCGTTGGCTACCAGGGTGATCGACTTCGTCAAATCGTTGGGCGTCGTCGTGCTTGCCGATTGGGCGAGGGTTTGGCGTTCTGGCTTTCGTCTTCGGAGAAGGGGCCTTGGTGGCAGACGAAGCAGGGGACGTTGGCGCCGGCGAACCAGTTCTTCGTGCCGAAGTTGGTCTCGGGCTGTCCGCCGTGGCAGGATTCGCACTCGACGACCGTGCCTGCGTGCCCCTGAAATTGCTCCGACTGGACGTTGTCATTGGGCTCAGACGACGGATAAATTGCGTGGGGAGAACCGTGGCATGCGGCGCACTGCAGGCCGCCGTGTCCCGTGGAGAAACGGTAGAGGTTGAAGCCGTTGCTGGGCACATCGTCGGTGGTGGCGAACAGCGGGTCGGCGGCTGAGTGGACCACGCCGTTTTCGTCGAACACCGAGGCAAAGCGAATGGCGCCCGAGTTGTTGGTGGCGGTGCCTGTGTGGCAGCTCTGGCAGTCTGGTTCTTCGAGCCAGCCCACCTGGGCAGGGTCGCCCACGGCGTTCATGTCTCCGTGAAAGCTCTGGCACTCGATGGCCAGCTGACCGTCCGCTGCCACGGCTGCGCCCATGGCACCGCGCAGGCACTGCGTCTTGTTGCCGGGGTGGCAGGTGAAGCACGAGGCGCGAGTGCCTTCGTTGTTGAGCGTGTCCCCATCAGGGGTGAACACGTCGGCGTGGCGGCTGTGGAGCGCGGAGGTCAGGGAGCTGATGCCGGGCAGTCCAGTCCCGGGAAGCGCGTTCGAGAGGTGGCAGCTGGCGCAGAGAATGCTGGTGCCGCCGTTGGCCGTGGCGAGCAGGCCCGCGCTGTCGTAACCAGCGGACGCGAGCGAACTGGCAAATAGTGGGTCGTTCGCCTGGAGCTGATCGTGCAGCTTGAGGATGTTCAGCCGGTCGTCACGGAGCACGTTGGGGTCGAAGACCCAGCCGGATGCAGGCATGGCGTCAGGGCTTGCCGCAGAACTGTGGCACAACGAGCACTCCAGCTCGGTTGAGACCGGCGCGGTGTTGGAGGTCTGGTCGAGGACGTTGCCCAGGAAGTCTTTGGCAGTGAAGCGCAAGAGCGGGTAAGAGTTCTGCGCCAAGGCGTCGTCAGTGGGCGTGATGGGGATGCCTTCCGCGTGAAACCAGTCCCAGGTTTCTTCGAAGGACACGGGCTGCGGGGTGTTCGCTGGGCCGGGCATGTTGTGGCCGGCGAGCCCTGTATCCACGGGGAGGCTCACCCCGAAGAGAGCGAGCACGTGATCCCAGAAGCTGGTCTTGCCGATAGACGTGGTGTTGATCGAGCCGGACGCATCGGGCACCCCGTCGTACTCCACGGTGAAGCCTGCGGCGACCTGCTGTAGCTTGCCGTTGATCATCAGCTGGGAGTTGATCGTGTTGAACGGCGGCAAGATCGTGAACACGGCAAAGTCAGGGTCCATGCAATGCTTGCCCAGATCGTTCCATGAAAGGATCGCCGCCGCGGGGGGCGCCGCTGCGGCGCCTTGGGGCTGGTCGTCGCCGCTCCATGAGCGGCTGCCGAGGGTCGCGAGAAGCAGCAGAACAGGGAGTAGACGTACCAGCGGCCTGGCGGGGCTGAAAAT
>JBLIMM010000132.1:0-11896 GCA_047638635.1 Pseudohongiellaceae bacterium
AGCAGGTCTTCTGGTTGCCGCCATAGCCCGTGTTGTCTTTGTGCTCGATGGTGGTGATGCCCAGGCTGCGGGCCAGATCGGCGGTGCCATCTGTGGAGCAATCGTCGACCAGGATGATCTCGTCGACCACGCTGCGGTCGATGTCCGCCAAGGTGGCTTCGAGAGTCTGGGCTGCGTTGTACGCCGGCATGACGACCATCACGGGGCCGTGCGGGCGGGGCGGAGGCACGATGTCCTGAAGTGTCATGGGGCGTCGGGTTGTCGGGGAAACGTGGGAGCGGGAGATGCCGGCGCGTCGGGGCTGGTGGCCGCTCGAGAGGCTTCAGCAGGCTTCATGGATGCCATAGCTTAGGAAAGCATGATGACAAACAGACAGGTGTGGAGGTCCCGAGGTTTTTGAGACGGGGACTTAGCCTACCTCTGGCTGAGGTTGGGGGCTTTGCAAAGGGCCTGCTAGCCCCTCGGCGAGTCTGTCCCTTGGCGCTTGGGCATCTCCGTCCCACTGAAGACGGCGAGGGCTGGCTCCTCAGGGTACGATTCGCCGCCATGACGACTCTCCCAGCCCCACGTCCCTCGACCTTCGCCAAGGCCTGCTACGTTTGCTTGCCCTTGCTGCTGTTGTTGTTGCTCGGAGAGGTGAGTCTGTGGCTTCTAGATTTGGGAGACCCTCGGTCCGTGCCGCTGCGGGGCTTTGATCCCCAGGAGCGCTTCTTGGTGGACGATCCGGCCCATCCGGGGGGCCAGATCACGCGCATGTTCGATAACCCCCTGCGCGAGGTCACCGTGCCACCCAAGGGCGAGGCCCTGAGGGTGGTGCTGATCGGCGGCAGCAACACCCAGACCTTCCCCGAGGCCTTGCTGGAGTATTTGCTCGAGGAGGGCGACCCAGCCAAGGGTTCGTGGGAGGTTCTGAACTTCGGGCGTGAGGGCTTTGGCAGTGGTCGTGCGGGGAGGGTTCTCGAGCAGAGCCTTGAACTCGACCCGGACGTGGTGGTGGTCTACAGCGGTCACAACGAGTTCGTCGAGCTGGCCTTCGAACGAGAATTGGATGCCCTGTGGGATGCTCCTTGGCAGCGTGGTCTGCAAACAGCCCTGAGCAAGCTCAGGATCTACAACACCCTGACCTCCGCCCTGCGAGCCCCTGAACAAGACTGGACGGAGCTGGGCAACGGCGCTGACGCGCCACAGCAACTGCGGGGATTGACCCTGTTGCGCATGCCCTACGCAGAGACGTTGTCCGTGCACGAGCGCTACCGGCACAACCTTCTCTCCATGGTCGAGGCTGCCCGGCAACGAAGCGTGCCCCTGGTGCTCTGCACACCCGTGGCCAATCTGCTGTCCCCGCCGCAAGTCGATGTGGAGGCCGACGGGTTCCCTAGCGACTTGCTGGCTCAGGCCACGAAGCTGCGACTCTCGGCAGTGGCTAAGATTCCGGCGAGGTTCCGCAGTGGTTTGCGTCCGCCCCGTCGTCTACGGCTGGGCAGTTGGTACGGCGGAACAGCCGCCAGCGAGGCGTTGTCCCCAGAGCCTGTACCGGTCCTGCGGACACTGACTGGCGCCTTGGCTCAGACCGCTGGTCTGAAGCTGCTCAAGGCTGAGTCTGTGGACGGTGCCCATTGGCCCGACCCAGCCCAGTGGGACGATGGGGTGCAGACGGTGATCCGCACGGTGGCTGAGGTTCATCTACGGGAGCTGAGCGACGACGAGCGGGGGGGACTCCAGCAATCGATCGCGTTGCTGCGCCAGGCTCAAGAGCTGACGCCGGGTTCGCCGACGGTTCTTTTCGACTTGGGTCTCTGCCTGTATCTCTTAGGGGACGACGACCAGGCAGCGGTCGCCGCGTTACGCCAGGCCGTCGTGCTCGACCATGCCCCCGGGATGGCCAGTGAGCTGAGCAACGACATCGTGCGTCACGTGGCCAGAGACTCTGCTCCCGTCACTCTGCTCGACTCGGCCGCCCTGTTCTCCGAGCGCTGTCCTTCTGGCTTGGTGGGGTACGAAGTGCTGCTGGACCGCTGCCATCTCCAGCCGGGAGCCCGGGCGGTGTTGATGCAAGACATGGCCGCGACCCTGCTGGGAATGACTCTCCGGTGAGTGCCGAGCGGCCCACGATGCCGAGCCCATCCAGCCCATCGCCGGGGCCAGCGCAGCTGTTGCTCGTGCGCCACGGCCAGACCGCCTGGAATCGACAAGGGCTGGTGCAGGGGCACACCGATGAACCGCTCGATGATGTCGGTCGTGAGCAAGCTTTGCGGCTCGGGAAGCGCTTGGCGAAGGCGGAGTTAGACGTTCTGTACAGCAGCGACTTGTCCCGGGCCTCAGAGACAGCGGCTTGCGTGGGGGTGGCCACGGGTTTGTCCCCGCGGCTGTCGCCCGCTTGGCGCGAGATGTGTTTGGGTACGGCAGAAGGTCGCCCGCGTCAGCAGGCCTACGGTGAACATAAAGACATGGCCAGTGCTGCCGCCTGCGCCACTGGCCCCTTGGCTCCTGGTGCGGAAACCTGGGAGCAAGTCCAAGGCAGGGTTTTGCCCGCCCTCGACAAGTTACTCCGTGCTCACCCCGGCGAGCGAGTGGCTCTCGTGGGACACGGAGGCTCGCTGAAAGTCGTGCTGGCGCACTTGCTCGGACTGGACCGAGCTATGGTTCCCCGGCTGTCGGTGGGAGGCAACACGGGCCTGAGTGTGGTCGAATTCTATCAGGGGGAGCCGCGGTTGGTGTTACTCAATGACACTGGTCACTTGCGCTAAGGAAGCTGATGCCTGAGATCCAAGCCATCCCCGGCTTCTTCGAGCCAGTCAGTAGTTTGACCCACCTTGTGGGGGCGTTGGTCTTTCTCGCCCTCTCGGTGCCGATGCTGCGGCATTTCGCTCGGAGCAGACGCCTGTGGACAGCCTTGGGACTCTTCAGCTTCTCGGTGGTGTTCATGCTCTCCATGAGCGGCGTGTACCACTTGCTCGACGAGGGTGGAGTCGCAAGGCCTGTGCTGCGGCGCCTCGACCATGTCGCCATTTTTGTACTCATCGCTGGGACGCTCACGGCAGTCCATACCGTCCTAATGAAGGGGCCGTGGCGCTGGGTGATGATCACCGTGGCCTGGATTGCCTGTGCGCTGGGCGTGGCGCTGAAGGTGCTCTACTTCGATGAGACTCCTGAGTGGGTGGCCCTGGCCGTCTACCTGGGGATGGGTTGGTTAGGGTTCATCTCGACGATGCGACTTTGGTATCTCCACGGCCCTCGTTACATCGCTCCACTGATTGCTGGTGGGATGCTTTACACCGTAGGGGCGGTGCTCGATTTCTTGCGCGCGCCGGTGTTAATCCCGGGAGTCGTTCATGCACACGAGTTGTTTCATGTGTGTGTGCTCGCAGCTCTAGGGCTGCACTGGGCTTTCGTCTCCCGCGTCCTCAGGGAGCAACGGGCGCTCTCCAAGGTCTAACGTTCTGAGCGCGGGCGAGGCCACGAGCGCAGCGCCGGGACTTGCCGTGGGTCGTCAACGGAGTCATCGCCGTGAGCTGCGAGCCGTTCGCGCTCGTCGAAGCGGAGACCGCTGAGGAGCAGCTCTACGGTGACGGTGGCCACGCACAGCAGGGGGCTCGCGGCCAGCACTGGTGCTGTCCAAAAGTCCACCAGGAAGCCGACCATGAGCGGCTGGGGCACGAACTCGTAGAGCCATCGCTGGGTGCTGGGTGCTGGGTCTGCTTACGTGCCGTCGGGTTTTGGGGGGGAGGGCGGTGAGTTTGCCTGGCCCCACAGCCCCTGGAGAATCCCGCTTTGGGCCGCTCCAGTCGTCTCCCATGGCTTGCCGATAACGTGCATATGGATTTGAACGCACCTTTTGGAACGCCCTGATGATCAGGCTCCTAGCCAGCGGTTGGATGACGACGACAGGAGGGCTTTCCACGAGCATCTCCCAGAGGGCAGCGTGTTGTGCGCTCGCTCTCTGTCTCATTTTGGTGGGCTGCGGAGGTGGCGGCGGAGGCGGTGGTGTCATCGAGGACACCTCGGGCTCTAGTGGCGAAGTCGACCCGCCGGACGATCCAGATCCGCCAGGCCCTCCGGATCCGCCGGAGTACACCATCGAGCTCCTGGTGGACGTGAGCGAGGCTGTGCCCAGCGGTGCGACTGGGACCGACCGGGAAGCTCAGGTTGTCACCGTGGGACTGCCCTTGTCCCTCGAAGATGACATCTACCTTGACCAGAACACGGGGCGTCCGGCCTTGGCTGTGATCGCCGTAGATCCGGCAACTTCAGGCAGTGATGCTTATCCTATCGGGTACCAGTTTCGTCAGGTAGAAACCTGGCCGTCGACCGGCGCAGTGAAGTGGCTGCTCGCTGACATCTTGATGGTTGACCTCGACGCCGGTGAAACAGCGCAGGTCATGATCGTCAACGGAACCGGGGTGCCGCCGCTTCTCGCAGGCGCAGTCATCGCCCGAGACGAAGGGGACACCATTCGGCTCATCACGGGCAATGAGAACGGCACGAACGCACATCTCAACCTGACCATCTCGAAGACAGACTTCAACCTGTTCGAAACCGTGGTGGTGAACGAAGTTCCGGTGGTGCAGAACCCCTCCGAGCCCGGTGTGACGGGGACGCTGAAGAACGGTAGCGCCCTGTCCATGGCCAACACGACCGTGGTCATTGAAGAGAATGGGCCGGCTCGCGCCGTGGTTCTCGCAGAAGGTTCGCTCCATGACATCAACGACCAACGGGTGATCGATTTCACCCTACGGATGACGGCGCGAGCCGCGAGCCGCGACGTCGAGGTGACCTTCACTCTGCGCAACGCTGACCTCAACTTTCCCGCTCATGTGCAGCTGGGTTCGGTCGAGCTGGGTACCCACCTGGCCCTGAGCGCGCTGGCCCCCGGTGTGGCACCCACGGCCACGATGCCCCTGCACGGCGCGGGCAAGCCGTCCATTTCGCGGGTGTTCAATCAGGGAACTGACGAGATGAGCCTGTACATGGCTCAGACTTCGGCCCAGATCAGCACCTACGCAGGCAACTACATTCCGCACATCCCCAAGCAGGCGGGCAGCAACAGCGAACTGGTCGACCAGGGCTATCGCTTGGTGGCCAAGGGCGTGGAGCAGAGCTCTTTGGGGGACAAGTCTGAGTCTCCCGAGGTGGGCTTCGTTTCGCTGAGCAACGGCACAGGCGGCGTGACGGTTCATCAGCGGCAGATGCCTTACTTCTGGCCCGCAGGTTTGAAGGCGCGGGGCGACGGGCAGGTCACCGCCGGCGTGTTCACCGAGCAGAACGATGCTGGCTACACCTTCTTGTGGCAGCAGTACGAGAGCCGCACGGTGGTCTTTTCATTCCACACGGGCGATGTTCCTGACGAGTACGACCTGGCCACGACCCATGAGTTTCCCTTGGCGGCACGGGCATCCGACTACGCTCACTACCGTGATGCGGGGGTCTTCGCCTACCGTTTGGTCACTGAGGTAGAGGCCGAAGAAGCGCTCACCAAGATGGGCATCAACTACGACGTCAACCCGGTGAATCCGAAGCAAATCGTCATGCGCTACTTGTCGGCGAACACCTCCGGCGGCCCCAACAACTACCCGGGGATTGAGACCCGGCTGGCGGGGGAGTGGCTGCGCCATGGCAAGGGTGGCTCACTGCTGAATGCTCTCGACATGGCCGTCTGGAAGTCCGAGTGGCAGATTCGTCGCTCTGATGGCTGGCTGGACGACAACGCCTTTGGTTCCACGGCGACGCAAGTGATTCCGGCGACAAACGATGGCACGGTGCCACACACGATGAAGAACTGGGGCGACGCTGAGCACCGCTACCGCGAAGGCATTATCTTGGCCTACTACCTCACCGGTGATCCGCGCTATCGGGATGCGATCCTCGATGAAGCAGAAGTGCTAAAGACGGTGAACATCTGGGAGCACGAACGGTGGATGTTCCGCACTCTCGTGGCCATCGCCAACGTGTACCAGTTCACCGTGGACGATCCCTTGGCATTCCCGCCAGGGAGTAACGGTGGGGGAGATCTGATCGGTGGTGACGGTGCTCTGCTGCAAGAAATGATCGATCGTTTGGAGTACTTCACCGTCAATACTCCCGGCGGGCCCATCGCTCAAATCGACGTCTGCAATGAGACGTCCGGTGCGGGGTGGGCGACCCAGCCACTAGAGATTGGCGCCTTCATCGAAGACCTTCCCGGTGGGCAGGTGGACGGCGACCGGGGCTACTACGTCTTGAGTTCTCAGAACAAGAATGAGAAGCCCGCTGGCGAGAACTTCCAAACCCGAGGGTTCATCACATCTGAGTACGGGCCTTCTGCTTTCTACCACTCAGCGAGAGTGCTCGACCCGACGAACGCTGATCACGCAGCCATGCTCTTCAATGCACGGGCACGACTGCGCGACTTGGCCTGGTTCACTTACCAAGAGATCTATCCGTACCAGCCGAATGCCATCAGTCGCACCATGACCTATAGCTACTCGGTGTGCCTGCAGGACAACAGTCAAACCGCCAACGACAACTTTCATCCGATTATGATGGGCATGGCCGAGACGTACCTCGACTACGAGTCTGCCGAGTTGAACCTGGACAAGTTCTTGGTCCGTGGCGCTGAGATGCTAGAGGCGGCAGGGCTGCAAGATGGCGCCACGATCACCCACTGGGAGATCTTGAATCAGCGCCTGGACGTGCAGCACTTCTTGTCGATCTTCTTGGAGTCTGGCCTCGACCTGACCTCGGGCCTCTAAGGGAGCACGCAGGGTCGCAGCGCGACTCACCGTCGGGCTGCGGCCAAGTCTTCAGCAAGCCCTGGAGACGAAGGTCGTAGCTCGGCGGCTCGTTCCAGCATGAGAATGGCATTGTCCCGAGCGCCGAGGGACATCATCAGGCGACCCATGTCGTGCCAGATATCGGCGTCTGCTGGCCAGGCCTCGGCGGAGCGCGCGAAGGCTGCCACAGCCGCCGGTAGATCCCCGTATGAGCCAGCGATGGCAGCTCGAAGGTTCCAGGGTTTCTCCGACTGGGGATAACGGCGGAGCAGCTCGGCGGCATCGTCGTCTGCGCCCTGGGCATCTCCGCTGTCCAGCCGTAGCCAGCCTCGGTTGAGTCGTGCGCCGGGGTGGCTAGCATCGAGAGCCAGCGCCGCGCTGTATTCACGTTTGGCTCGGGGGTGATCGCCGCCGAACTCATAGATGAGTCCTCGCAGAAAGCGCACGTCGGGAAGGCGATCGAGGGCTGGCAAGGTCTCACTGGCTGCCGCCGTACCGAGCTGGGCAAGAGCGCTGATCGAGTCGTCGACTCGGCCCAGATGAAAGAGCCCAAGGGCGAGCACGCCTCGCTCCCAGAGCTGCCCCGTTTCACTGCGCAACTCCGTGGACAGCTGCTCGTCGGCAAAGATCTCCAGCTCGCCGCTGCCGTCCTCCCAGGCGCGCATGGGCAGTGTCTCTGGGAGGGGGATTTTGCGGCGGACGAAGTGATCAGCGGTCCGCGCCCCCGGGAGATCGAAGGGCTGGCTCCGGCGGACGTGGCAGTCCACGCATCCAGCGGTGCTGCGGGCATCGTGGCCGGTGACGTCTTGCACCGCGAGCCTCGGCGGCCTGGAGCAGCTGTCCGCAGATTCGTGGCAACTTTGGCAGCGGGCATCGAAAGACGCTGTGCCCTGGGCGAGCACAGCGCGGTGCGGATCGTGGCAGGTTACGCAGGTCATGGTGTCCGTCCCTGCGAAGCAAGCAGAGAGGGACAGCCGATGCAGCTGGCCCACAAAGCGATAGTCGTCGCCGGGATTGGCCGCCACCAGGACGGGACGGCGCGCTAGAAAGTCTGGGGGCTGGGGGCCGCCAGCAGCGATCTCGCCCAGGTGCAGCTGACCTTCCCCCTGGAGGTGGCAGCGGGCGCAAATGTGCCGTTGCCGCTGGGCGGGGAGCTCGCCTATGCGCTCCAAACCCAGCTGGTCAGAGGGCTCGCCGCTTTCGAGGGACGCGGTCATGAGCTCGGCGTGGTGCTGGGCGGGGCCGTGGCATGCATCGCAAGCAAACGACTCCAGATGTTCGAACGCGTCCGCGCCCAGTTGAGAGTCGGGCCAGATGCGAGCGGTCTCAGGGTTTGCCGTGATGTCTGCCGCAGCGCGGGGCAGCTTGGCGATGACCTGGGTGGTGTGGCACTCCAAGCACTCGGCAGTGAAGGGCATGTCAAAGCCTGTCCCAGGTTGCATGGCCTCGAAGGGCGCGGGGACTAACCCGTGGCCGACCATGCTCTCTACGGGCAAGAACGAGAGCCGCCCTGTGGCTTGCCCATCGCCGTCGAGTTCGGTGCCCACGTAGGCCGTGTCCATGACCCCGGCGCCATAGCGGCCCACCACCAGCTGCCGGCGCCTGCCTCCGTCGGGGAGTTCATGCACCAGGAACGTCTGCTCTCCTTCGCTTTCAAAGCGATAAACGTCGCGGCCTTTGTTCTGCTGCAACCCGCCGACGATGGGCTGCTCGAGCGGGCCCAGGGTGTCGGACATGCCATGTCCCATGAATCGTTTGACGATGGCCCCGTGGCACTCAGCGCAAGACGCCATCGACGAGGGCATGGCCCGGGCCACCGGGAGGGCTTCGCTGTCGCCATCGCCGCAGCCGGCAAGGACAACGAGGAGCAGAGCAACAGTGGCGAGGCAGGCGTGGCGGGTAGGCATGGTGGGAGATGATAACGGCGTGGCCCGGCCAGGGGAGCGTCAGTTCGTTGCCGCGTGTTTGTGAGCGGCCGCGTCCATGGCATGCTCGCCCCCGTGGCGAAGCGCATTTTCCTCGGAACGTTCTGCGGGTTGTTGGTGCTGCGGCTGCTGGCCGCGGCCCAGCTCGATTTGTTTGGGGACGAGGCCTTCTATTGGCAGTGCTCCCAGAACATGGCCTGGGGCTACGCCGACCACCCTTTTATGACAGCGCTCCTGGTTCGCGCAGGGTCCACGTTCTTTGGACCAAGCACCCTCGCCATGCGCGCGCCGTTCCTGGCCCTGGGAGGCGCGACCACGGTGCTGCTGCTCTGCCTCGGCCGGAGGCTCCTATGCCAGCAAGAGGCACTGCGGGGGGCCACGTTTTCCTTGCTGCTCCCGGCCCTGGCCCTGTCGACGTTCATGGCCTTGCCCGACGTCCCCCTGATGTTCTTCGAACTCGCTGGGCTGGTGGCCTGCCAACGAGCGGTAGAGGTCGATGCCACACCTAAGCAGCGTCTGTGCTGGTGGACGCTTGCTGGTTTTTGCGCGGCCTTGGCCCTGTCCACACATGCTCGGGGAGCCTTGCTGCCTGTGGCCGTGGGTCTCTGGTTGCTGAGCTGCCCGCGGGGGCGCCGGCAGCTAGCGACCGTTGCACCGTGGTGGGGTTTGGCCTGTGCCATGGTGGGGTTGGTGCCTTCGTTGCTGTTCAACATGGAGCACGACTTCGCCCAGTGGCGCTACCAGCTGTCCGATCGTCATGGTGCCCTGGCCGCCGACCCTGGACAGCTGCTCGATCACCTGGCCGAGCAGGCTGCGGTGGTGACGCCGCTGCTCTATGTAGCCTTGCTCGCCTGTCTCGTCGAAGCGCTCAAAAGGGCCCGCCGTGGGGATGACCGCTGGGGATTGGTCGCCTGTTTCTCCCTGGCTCACCTCGGCGTTTTCTTTCTCGCCAGCCCGTTCAGCGATCGGGCGCACACCAGCTTGCATTGGCCCTTGCCCGGTTACCTGCCCCTGTGTCTGTTGCTCCCCTGTGTTCTCGGTCGCTGGGCTCGTGGAGCCTTGGTTTGGAGGTTTCTTGGCGGGGCGAGTTGGCGCCTCGCTGCCTTGGTGGTGGCTGTGCTCGTTGTGGACCTGGGCACGGGAGTTCTCGGCTTACCCTGGATCTCGGCTCCCTTCGCTGGTTGGTCAGAGATGACGGCGCGGGCCCAGCAGCACTGGGGCGAGTTGTCGGCGGCGTCAGCATCCAGTGGCAGCAGCAATGCTCCGGTGGTTGTGGGAGATCACTATTACGTGGCCGCCCAGCTGCAGCGGGCGCTGCCCTCGGGAGAGCGCACGTACACCCTCGATCATCCCATCCTGAACAAGCATGGCCGGGCGTTTCAGTACGAGCTGTGGGGGCAAGACGAAGCGGGACTTGCTGATCTCAGCGGCAGCCAGGCTCTGCTGGTAGTGGATTGGAGTGCCGTCCGTAGCCGCGATCGCGAGGGCTGGCTGGAGCACCTTCAGGATCAGTTTGCAGATCTCAGAGAACTGTCCAGTTTGTCGCTTTCCTTGCCCGGCGAGGAACGGAACTTCTCGTTCTACAGCGGCCAGCTGAGCGAACCCGGGCGAGATCAGAAAGCCCCGCGCTAGCCTGACCGAGACTCCCCATCTCTGGGGGACGCTTGGGGGGCGCGACCTTGCTAGTCTAGCGGCCCCGTTGTTTTCTACGAGACCTTCCATGTCCCGATCACTCGGTACTGTGCTGCTCCTGTTCATTTCGGCCTTCCTGTTGGGGGGCTGCGATCGCTCCTCCGAATCGGTCGGCCCGTCTACGGAAGGCGCTGCGAGTTCAAGTTCGCCCGGTCAGCCAGGGTCTGCTGCAGAGAACGAGAAGACCCTGGTCGCCGCCACCAAACCGCAGAACTTGCTGGTGCTGACCATCGACACCTTGCGCGCGGACGCCCTTGGGGCCTACGGCAACAGCGGCAAGCACACTCCCCAGCTGGATGCCTTGGCCGCCCGGTCGGTGGTTTTCGAGAACGCCTACGCGCCCATTGCGACGACGTTTCCTTCTCACTCCACGCTGTTTACCGGCGTCTATCCGCGCCTGCACGGCGTGCGTTGGAACGGCCACAACTTGGGGGACGAGTGGACAACGTTGGCCGAGCTGCTGGCAGACCGCGGCTACCAAACGGGTGCCTTTGTGAGCTACAAGGCCATGGTCAATCGGGGCGGGCTGGGCCAGGGTTTTTCCGCTCGCAGTGATCCCGAAGTGCAGCCGTGGGATGGGGCACGGGACGGCAACGCAACCGTGGCCATGGCCCAAGAATGGATGGGCGAGATCGACTCTGAGCAGCCGTTCTTTCTGTGGGTGCATCTGTTCGAACCCCACGTGCCTTACCCGCTCACGGACTACGCGAGCGAGGCCATGGGCGATTACGCTGGCGTGTTTGCCGACGGATCCGACGCCGATGAGATTCACGAGCTACCGAAAGGCTGGGCGGATGATCCCGCTGAGGTCGCAGCGTTGCGGGCCTTGTACGACGGCCGAGTTCGCGATGCGGATGCTCAGGTGGGGCGCTTGTTTGAGACCTTGTCCGAGCTGGGCCTCGCCGACCGCACCATGGTGGCGATGTTGGGCGACCACGGTCAGCTCCTGGGAGAACACGGCGCAGCGGGACACGGCCCCGTGCTCTTCGAAGAGGTCTTGCGCGTGCCGCTGATGCTCAGTGATCCCACAGCGTCGGTGTCTGCTGGCAGGGTGGCGGAGCGGGTGGGCCTGATCGACGTGATGCCCACCTTGCTAGAACGACTGGGCGAAGCTCTCCCCGAAGGGCTGCAGGGGCGTTCGCTGGCGCCGTCGATGTTCGGCAAGTCGCTCAGCTCGCGCCCTTACTTCGCTGAAGTCCGTGTGCCCAAGCCGGAGCCAGGGGCAGATGCGGACGATCAAGAAGACGGTGCGGTGGCGGTCTTTCAGGGGCGCTACAAGCTGGTGGTCAAGGGCAAGCAGCGTAAGCTCTACGACCTTTCTCGCGACCCCGCAGAAGCCACGTCGCTCAGCGCTGATTTGCCGGACATCGTCGACGAGTTAGAGGCCATGGCCTATCGCCACCAGCAGCTCAGGGAGCTGCTCGATTCCGTGGGGAGCGGCGAACTGGACGACGAAGCTTTGGCCGAGCTGAAAGCCCTGGGTTACCTGAAGTAACGGAGGGCTCGTTCGCACACGCTGCTAGAGCGTCT
>JBLIMM010000133.1:0-11864 GCA_047638635.1 Pseudohongiellaceae bacterium
AGCCCGTAGCCGTCATGCCCCCATCGTCAGCGAACTTAGCCAAGCCCAGATCAGCAATCTTCACCTCGCCCGTGCACGACACGAGGATGTTGTCCGGCTTCACATCCCGGTGCACGAGCCCAGCGCTGTGTGCAGCGGCCAAACCCCGGGACGCACCCAAGGCAATGGCAAGCGCCTCGCCCAACGCCAAACCGCCCTTGCGCTGCACCCGCTGACGAGCATTCTCCCCCGCCACAAACTCCATGGCGATGTAGTGCAACCCAGAAGCCCAGCTCACATCCTGCACCGCTACCACATGGGCGTTCTTCACCCGCGCCGCCGCCCGAGCCTCGCGCTCAAAGCGCAACACAAACTGCTCGTCCCCATGGGCCAAAGACGGGTCAAGGCACTTGATCGCAACCTCAACGTCGAGCCCCAAGTGGTGAGCTCGGTAGACCACGCCCATGCCGCCACGGCCAAGAACTTCGAACAGCACATAGCGCCCATCGAGCACCTTGTGGCCTTCTCCATCGGGCACATCACGCAGCAGCGGATCCGTGCGTAGATCGCGGGGAGGCACAGTGGTCAAGGGGAAGCTCCGGGGTGCTCTATGGCAGCCGCTGGGACAAGCGGAATCCTACGCGGTGGTCCTGCAAGCTACTCAGATCATGACTGCGTTTTGCGAACCGGCAAGTTGACGATCCAGAACTCCAGTTGCCTCCCCGAAACACCCGCATGGCTGGGTCCCCATCCGGCTGAGCCGTACCGTCCACTGGCGCCTCCGCGTAATTGTCATTCCAGGTGTCTTCGCACCACTCACTCACACTGCCCAGCATGTCGTGCAGTCCGAAGGCATTGGCCGACATGGTCGCCACGGTAAACGTAGTCCCCCCGCTGTTCTCTTGAAACCAAGCGGCTTCCGAGAGGTCGCTGCCCATGAGGCTCGCTGCCCCCGCCCGCGCTGCATACTCCCACTGGGATTCACTGGGCAGGCTCAGCCCCGTGCGCTCCTCGAGCGCTTGTATGTCGTCCCAGGAGATCTGCTCCACGGGAGCCTTCAGGCCCGCGCCGACGAAAAACGCTGGGTTGTGCCCCATGAGCCGCAGCCATTGCCCCTGGGTGCATTCTGTTTTCGCTATCAGGAAAGCGTTGAGACGCACTGTGTGCTGCGGCCCCTCGTGGCTCTGCCCTGATCCTGAGTGGTCCGAGCTGCCCATGAGAAAAGTACCCGCGGGGAGCAACACGAATCGCATAGCCGAGCCTCCCCCGAAGCGCTTGTCGTACTCGGGGTACCCCTCGGCGTTTGGGCCCGCCGCAACGAAGCCTGCCAACAGCGGCGCGGGCTGACCCAACACCCACTGGGCCGCGCTAAGACTCGTGACTTCGGTAGCGCCGTTCATGAAGGACTGACTCTGGCTCTCGGAGCCTCCCGGCTCGCCGTCCAGCTGCTGTGCTTCGGCGACGAGTTGCGGTCCGAACAGCCACCCGGCGAGTCCCAAAAGCAGCACCGCAGCGGCACCCCAGAGACGAAGGTGACGGGGCCCCGAGGCATGGCGCCCCGCCTGAAGCTGCACATCGGGGACCCGCTCGCGAGGGCTCTGCTCGGCGAACGACTCAGCTTCGCTGCGCTGCTCAAGAGCAATCTGAGCGGGACGTTCCTCTAGCTGCAGCGGGGGAAGCTCACGGGCGACCGCTTGCCCCGCCTCTGAAACAGGCTGGGCGGGAGCTGCGGCTCCAGCGAGACTTTCCTGAATGTGCAAGAGCGTGTGTTGAGGCAACGACGTGGCAGGCATACCGAGCAAGGTCGGATCGCCAGCGCCATCGGCCACGGGTTGCTGCTCCCCTAGGTTGACATCGAAGCCAGCGGCCAGGGCCTCCAGTTCGACCAGCAATGCGCTGCCATCCCTCGGCCGCATGGCCAGGTCCGGGTGAACACACCGAGCCACCAGCGCGTCGAGTTCAAGAGGCACATCAGGGCGCACCGCCTGCACCCGCGGGAACTCCTGGCCGCAGACGTTTTTCATCACCTCGGGGGGAGTTTCCCCGGTGATGCCGTCGGCCCCGACCAACAAGAAGTAGAGCGTCGCACCCAGGGAGTAAACGTCCGCTTGGGTCCCCACGATGCCCGCATCTTCGAACTGCTCGGGAGGCATGTACCGGGGCGTGCCCATGGCCACGCCGGTGAGCGTCATGCCACGATCTCCAGCGATCTTGGCCAGGCCCAAATCGGCAAGCTTGGTCTCGCCGCTCGAGGACACCAAAACGTTGTCGGGCTTGATGTCTCGGTGCACTAACCCAGCCTGGTGAGCGGCCGACAGTCCACGGGCCGCGCCGACGGCAATCGCCAGCGCCTGCTCTATGCTGAGCTGACCGCGACGGCGGACCCATTGCCGGGCGTTCTCACCGCTCACGAAGTCCATGGCGATGTAGTGCAGCCCGGCTGACTGGGCCACGTCCCTCACCGAGACCACGTTTTCGTGCTTTACCCGTGCGGCTGCGCGAGCCTCCCGCTCAAAGCGCACCACGAACTGAGGGTCTAACTGGGCCAGGGCTGGGTGCAGGCACTTGATGGCCACATCCACGCCGAGCCCCAGATGGTGGGCGCGGTAAACCACGCCCATCCCCCCGCGGCCCAGGACACTGACGAGCACGTACCGACCGTCAAGAACCTTGTGCCCTTGCAGCTCCGGCACGTCCCGCAGAAGAGCATCGTGCAGAGGATCGCGGTCGGTTGAAGTGGTCACAAAGCCCTCTGGTGGTCCCTGGCTTGACTGCGCATCTTGCAGCGCCCCAGGGTAGCGAACCGAGAACCGTGACGCTTGCGTTAGGCCCGGCCCATCCACCCCAAGGTTTGTATCTCTTTCCGATCACCGGTGTGCCGTTGCACCAGCACTCCTGCAAACTCAGCGTAGGTCAGCAACAAAGCACCGGCCGAGCCATGGAGCAGGAAGAGCTCTTCGTGAAGCATTTCTTCTTGGGGCCAGGGATAGGCAAAGACGATGTCGAAAGCGGACAGCGGTAAGCCCAGCTCTCGGTAGGCTTGGTCGCTGGCTTCGCCCTCCGTGTGCTTGCAGGTCGCTGCCAGGTCTTCGACGCCTGGAAGCAAGAAGGTGCCTTGGACGAAGGAAGCTTCTAGGTCTAGCTCTTGCATCAACTCTTCGGCGGCGACGACGAGCTCACCCTGAATTTCGATGCCGTGGGCTTCGAGGCCGAGAGATGCTGCCAGGGCACAGATGGCGCCAAAGCCGCTGCCCCACTCGCAGAACAGCGTACCTCGGTGCAGGTCTTGGTCGAGCACCGAGCGCAGCGCGCGATGGACCTCGAGCAGCTCGCTAGAGACGAAGCTGCCCAGGTCTTTGCCGGCCATACCCTCGGCCCGTAGGCGTAGCTCGTCCTCCAGGCGAATCACTAAGGGATCCACGTGAGGATCAAGCTGGGCATCGGCCGAGCCATGAGCCAAGCCTTCGCCCTGGGCGTCGTCTGCCTCACTCGCTAAGTCGTTGTCCGTCACCTTGCTTGCGTCCAGGTCAGACCCCTCGTCGCGCAACAGCTCAGCTCCGGGCTGCAGCGTTAGAGCCGCCGCCGGCACTGCTAGCACCGCCGCCAGAACGACTACGATTGCCGCCACCACTGGCCGCACCACCGCCTGTACCTGTGGACGCAGACTTGCTGCGCACGCGCCTGCGCTTACGAGGAGGCTTGGCCAGTTTGTTTCCACCGGCACCTTCTGACTTCGCGGCGCCACCTGCGGATCGAGCACCACCCGGGCTCGTCGCGCTCGCGGTCGAACCGCTCGCACTCCGAACTCCCGGACCACCGCGCCGACCGCCGCCCTTGCTGGCGCCAGAGCGACCTCCGCCACGGGAGTTTCGCCCGCCGCCACCACCACCGCCGCGGTTGTTGGAGTTCCGTTCGCGGACGGACAACTCATCCACGTTCTCGGTCCGCTCGCGGTAACCCTCGAAGTCGCGCAGCTTGACCCGCTGAATGGCCATGCCCAACTTCTTCTCGATGGCCTTGATGCCAGGGAAGTCCTCGTGAGTCACGAAGGTGTAAGCCTTGCCACTGAGCTCGGCGCGGCCTGTGCGACCGATGCGATGGGTGTAGGCTTCAGGGGTATTGGGGATGTCAAAGTTCACCACGTGGCTCACCCCTGCCACATCAATGCCTCGGGCGGCGATGTCCGTGGCCACCAACACGTTGAACGTCCCGTCGCGGAAGCCCTTCATGGCCCGCTCACGTTGGCCTTGGCTCATGTTGCCTTGCAAGCCCACGGCCTTGTGCCCGGCGGCGTCGAGATCTCGCGCCAAGCGCTTCACCCGATGCTTGGTGCGCAAGAAGACGATGGCCGAATGAAAACCCGGCGCGCTGAGTAAGTGCTTCAACAACGCCGCTTTGTTGTTCTGTTGCACGGGATAGAGGGCGTGTTCGATGGTTTCGAGAGGCGCCTCGACTTGGCACTCGGCCACGTGGGCGTTGTCCAACAAGCCACTGGTGAGCGAGCGGATCTCCCGTGGCATGGTCGCCGAGAAGAGCAAGTTCTGACGCTTCTTCGGCAGCCGCTTCAGGATGCGTTTGATGTCGGGCAAGAAGCCCATGTCCAGCATGTGGTCCGCTTCATCGAGGACCAACACACCCAGGCCTTCCATGGGCGCGTCGCCGCTGCTCATCAGGTCGAGCAAACGACCAGGGCAAGCCACCACGATGTCTGGGCGCTGACGGAGAGCACGCACCTGGGGCGCCGCTCCCACGCCACCGAAAACAGTGGTCGAGCTGATCTTGGTGAACCGCGAGAGGGCCTTGATCTCAGCATGAATCTGCATGGCCAACTCACGAGTCGGCGCCAAAATCAAAGCGCGAGGGTCGCTGCGCTGACCGCTCAACAGTTGCTCGATAATCGGTAGAGCAAAGGCCGCCGTCTTACCCGTGCCCGTCTGGGCCAAGCCGAGGACGTCGCGACCCTTGAGAGCCTCCGCGATGGTCTTGGCTTGAATGGGCCGGGGCTCGACAAAGCCCATGGCGTCGAGCGCCTTCAAGATCTGCGGGTTCAGGCCAAATGCGGCAAAAGACCCCTGCGAAGGGGCGGATGTTGTCTCAGTACTAATGATATTTTCCTGTCGATGCTGTGCAGCCCCGCAACTTGCGAAGCTGCTCCCAACCCATCCAGCAGTAACAGGTGAGACGTAAGTGAGGGCGCGATTCCGGTGCGGTTTCCGTTGGGAAACAGCGAAGAGGGCCGCGTATTCGCGGTGTCCTGCCGGGATTCTGCTGCGCGCCGTGCCGCGCTCATGGCGGCTGACTCGGAGAGCCTAGCGAATCTTCGGACAATAAGAAGGCTAGCTTGAAGAGAATCCCCTGGAACATCTGCCAGAACTAGGACCCGCGAAAGGGCCCTGACCGCCTACGATCCTAGAGCCGCACCCCGGAAGAGCCCTGGGCCGCCCTCAGCCTCCCCGGGCCAGAGTATTCCAAGGTCTCACGGGATTGCTAGGGTGTTCAGCGCCACAGGCCCGCCACCTGCAGCGGGCTATTGGCTCGTATTGTGTGGCCGCCCAGGTGCACTGCAGCAGTGCGACCTTGGCCACCCCGGCTACCCCTTCTTCCGACCCTTCGCCTGCCCGATCATTTTACTGGAGAGTCCCTATGCTGTCCGCAGCGCTTCTGTTGGCCGCCTTGACAACCCCGGCCCTCACTGTCGACGAACTCACCGAGGCCCAGGCTCTGACCAGCCAGGGCAAGCTATCCAGTGCAGCCGACCTGCTCACTGGCGCACTGTCTGCTGGCACGGGCGACGAGCGGGCCTTGCGCCTGGCACTCTCCGACGTACGCCTGGCACAGCTCGATTCAGAGCAAGCTTTGCGCGTGCTTGAGAGCTTGGTTCCCGACGACGACCACGACGTGAGTCTCGCTTTGGGACGAGCGCACGAGATGTCCATCAACCAGCTATTCAGCCAGGGAGCTGGTCAAGCTGCCGTTGATGACGCCTACCACGCAGCCGAGACCAACCTGGTCCGAGCCTTCGATCTTCGCCCAGACGACAACAGCACGGCAGTCTGGGCGTTGGGACAGTTCTACGTTTACCGCCTGAACTTGCCGGACGAAGCGATCAGCCTTGCCAATGAAGCCCTCGATCGTACGCCCGATGACGGCGAGGCCCTCTTGCTCCGCGGCGCCGCGACGGCTTTCGGCTACTGGACTGCCAGCCAGAACGAGAACATCGACGAAGCCAACAGGCTTTGGCAGCAGGCTGTGGACGACCTTAATCAGGCCAACCAGCTGCTGCCCAGAGATCGCGTCGAACCCTTGGGTCAGCTGACTTGGTTCTACGAGGCGCAAAACATCCCCACCAAGGCCGTGGACGCCGCGAGGGATGTGGCAGATCGCAGCAAGGATCCAGACCTCACGCTGCTCTACCGTCTCGCAGGGCGCTACCGCGCTGAGAACAACTACGAAGCCTCTGGTCGCGCCCTCGAAAAGATGGTGGAGATCAGTGCCCGCACGTTGACCGACATGATTCGTGCAGAAGCGGACCCCACCGCCAAGGCGCAATCACTCATTGGTTCCATCGACGCCTTCCACCGTCGCGGGGACTTGGCTGCATGCCGCTCGATCCTCTCGGCCATTGTTGCAGCGGATCCCCAGGATCACGACGTGTGGCAAACCTACGCTGTCGTCTGCGAGGCGACATCGCGCTTCGACGACGCCGTCGCCGCTTATGAGATGGCGATCAAGATCGACCCAGAAGTCGCCCGCACTTACAGCGACCTTGGTGCGGTCTACCAGTTCAGCCTGGACCGCGACTCGGAGAAGTCTCGGGAGCTCTACGAGCAGTGCATCGTCGTGGCCGACAAGCACTTGGCCATGGAGAACGCCACCGACGCCATGCGCGCCTTGGCCTCTGAAGCTAAGGGCCTGGCGCAGGGTAATCTGAACACCCTCAAGCCAGCTGGAGGCGGCCTGCTCGACTCGATGATGGCGGGCTTGCGCGGTCTCAACCTGCCCAAGGCTGACGACGGCGCTGACGACGGCGCTGACGACAGCGCTGATGCAGGTGAAGAGAGCGACGGCGAAGAAGAACCTGCCGACGACGCAGAGGGCGAAGAGAGCAGCGACTCTCCCCGCTGAGCACCGAGCTGCTCGACCCTGTGGCACAACACAACGCCCCCGGTGACCTTCGCGGTTGCCGGGGGCGTTGTCCGTAGAGAGCGTCGCTCACAGCCATATTGACCGGTGCAGACCACGGAGCCCTGCGTATGATCTCTGCTGCAGTGGACTCTCCTCCGCCCTCACCCTCTCTCATGAGCAGCCCGGCCATGCGTCTCGCACTTCTTCTCTCCGCTCTGCTCACTCTTAGCTCCCAGCTCCACGCCACCGGCGAGGGCGACGACATCGTCAAGGGCAGCGGCCGTTTTCCCTTTGAGCAGACGGTGCTGGAGAACGGGCTCACCGTGATCTCTCTGGAAGATCACAGCACGCCCATCGTGGCTGTGCAGCTTTGGTACCACGTGGGCAGCAAAGACGAGCAGCCCCAGCGCCAAGGCTTTGCCCACATGTTTGAGCACATGATGTTCAGAGGTACGGATCGCACGGGCCCCACGGATCACTTCGATTTCGTTCGCCGGACCGGCGGCAACTGCAACGCGTACACGGCCTTCGACCAAACGGTCTACATCCAAGAGGTCCCTGCCAACCAGCTCGACATGGTGCTGTGGCTTGAAGCGGAGCGCATGGTCTCGCTGAAGATCGACGACGGGGGCTTTGCCACGGAGCGCAAGGTCGTCGAAGAAGAGCGGCGCCTTGGGCTCAACCAGCCTTACGGCATGGTGGCCGAACAGGTGTTGCAGCAGATCTTCACCGTGCACCCCTACCGCTGGTCGCCCATCGGTAAGATCGACCATTTGCGCGCGTCCACGGCCGCTGACATTCAGATGTTTTGGGACACCTACTACGTGCCCAACAACGCCACGCTCGTGGTGGTCGGAGACGTGACCCACGAACAAGTGCGCGCCGCTGCATCCAAAAACTTTGCCTGGATCCCCCGCTGCGACGACCCGCCGCGCGTGACGATCGTCGAGCCTGCCCGAGACTCTCTGCAGCGGCTCGACATCGCCGAGGAGAATGGGCCAGCGCCTCTGGGCGGCATCATCTTCAACACGGTTCCTGAACGGCACCCCGACTCTCTGGCACTCAACATGTGCATGGACATTCTGGGGGCCGGCGAAAGCAGCCGGCTGTACGTCGAGCTCGTCCGCCGCAAAGAAGTGGCTGCCTTTGGCCTGGCCGGAGCGGTGAGTTTTGAACAAGCGGGTTTGGCCTTGGCTGGCGGGGTAGCGATGCCCGTGGTGGGCGACCCAGACGAAATCATCAGCGCCACCTGGGATCAGATCGAAAAGCTGAAAGCCGACGGGGTCACCGAAGACGAGTTGTCCACCGTGCGCAACGCCATGGTGCGTGCCGATGTGACTGAGTCGATGACGGCAGCCAGCAAGGCCTCTGCCCTTGGACAGGCCGCCGTCATTCTGGGAGACACCCAGCGGGTCAACACGAAGCTGCAAGCCATGGCCGCCATCACCCCCGCGGACATCCAACGTGTGGCGCGCACATACTTGATCGAAAAACGGGCCACGGAAGTGCGCATCGAGCCCACCATCGCCGGCATGTTCTCCTCGCTTTTGTCTTTGGCCGCCAGCACCGGCGACCAGGCCACCGACAACAGCGGCGAGCCAAGTGAAGCCGTCGGCGACGGTGGCGACGGTGGCGACGGTGGCGACGGTGGCGAGCGAGCCCTGGCTAGCGGCCCCAAAGCGTCGGCACAACGTCCCGAGGGCTTCCCCGAAGTCCCACCCATCGCACCTCCGCTCAACGTAAAGATCGACCTCCGCGGCTCACAACACACCTTGGACAACGGACTCACGGTGGTGGTCGTGGAAAACCACGAAGTGCCCTTCGTTTCGTTCTCGTTGCGCCTCGACGCCGGGGCCTACACCGACGACGAGAAGCTCCCCGGCACCGCGGCGATGGCGGCGGCCATGGTCACCCGAGGCACGTTTGCGCGGGATGCCGAGGCTCTCGCTGCTGAACTCGAACACAACGGGATTTCGCTCACTGCCAGCGCTAGCCATGACTCCAGCTCTGTAGACGTCTCCTCCGTCACCGAGCAAAGCGAACGGGCCATGCGCCTGCTAGCCGAGGTGGTGCAAGTGCCTCGCTTCGACGAGGGAGAGTTCAAGACGTTGCGCAACCAGACCGCCACAGGCATGTCCATCGCAGAGCAAACCCCTGCAGTCATCGCCGACCGAGCGTTCTCCAAAGCGCTCTGGGGTGATCACCCCTACGGCCGCCCCCCCGAAGGCACAGCAGACGACCTCAAGGCCTTGGACAGCGAAGTGCTCGCGGATTGGTGGACCACCTTCGTCCGCCCTGAGACCGCAACCCTGTACGTCTCCGGCGACATCACTGACGCCGATGCACTCAAGCTCAGCGAACGCTTCTTGGGGGACTGGGAAGCGGACGGCGAAGCGCTCCAGCGCCCTTTGCCCCCCGTGGCCGCCACGAGCGCATTGAAGATCAAGCTGGTCGATCGCCGGGGCGCCGTGCAAAGCGAAATTCGCGCAGGGCATCAGGGCATCACCCGCCGTCACCCGTTCTACAGCGCGGGCGTCGTCATGAGTCAGGTGTTCGGAGGCGCCTTCAACAGTCGCCTCAACGCCTCCATTCGCGTGGAGAAGGGGCTCACTTACGGGGCCAGGGGGGGCCTGTCTAGCAAACGATTCGGCGGCCAGTTCAAGGTCAGCACGTTCACCAAGACCCCCAAGACCGCCGAAACCGTGCGGGCGGTCATTGCCGAAGTGCAGCAATTACTGACCGAACCCCTCAGCGATGACGAGCTCAACTCTGCAGTGTCCTACCTCGCCGGGTCCTTCGCGGGCTCCCTTGAGACGCCCCAAGCTGTGGCCGGCCGCCTCTGGACTCTGCGCCTTCACGGCCTTCCAGACGATTACTGGAACACCTACTTGGCCCGTATCGGTGCTCTCGAGCAGCAGGACGTGGCCCAAGCGGTGGCTGAACTCATCGACCCCGCTCATATGGTGGTGGTGGTTGTGGGCGATGCCAGCGAGGTTCAGGAAGACCTGGAAGAGATCGCCGATGTGGAGCTCATCACCAGCGGAGGTTGAGGCTCGCTGAGTCATCCGATCGAGCAGCGTTAGGGGCTGCAGGCGCAGGCTGATATCGTGACGCCCCGCATCTCCACGCCATCTGCCAGATCGGGTCTCTCACGATGATCGACTACAGCTCCTTCTACGCCGCTCTCGGCGCTTTTCACGCCACCACCCGTGAGCGCCTGGGTCAGCCTCTGACGCTGACCGAGAAGATCCTCTACTCGCACATGCCCGACCAGGATGGCCCTGCTGCCACCCGTGGCGCCACGTACCTTGAGCTGCTCCCGGACCGAGTGGCCATGCAGGACGCCACGGCCCAAATGGCTCTGCTGCAGTTCGCCATGACTGGCCGCGACGAAGTGGCCGTGCCGTCCACGGTCCATTGCGACCACCTGATTCGTGCGAAAGACGGCAAGGAATTCGATCTGGCCGTGGCCAACGACGAGAACCGCGAGGTCTACGCCTTCTTGAAGTCGGCCTGCGCCCGCTTCGGCGCTGGCTTCTGGGAGCCAGGCTCCGGGATCATTCACCAGGTCGTGCTCGAGAACTATGCCTTCCCCGGGGGGCTGATGATCGGCACGGACAGCCACACCCCCAACGCTGGTGGCCTGGGTATGGCTGCCATCGGAGTGGGCGGTGCGGACGCCATGGAAGTCATGGCTGGCCTGCCCTTCGGCGTGAAGGCGCCCAAGCTCATCGGCGTGCATCTCAGCGGTAGACTCGACGGCTGGACGGCTTCGAAAGATGTCATTCTCAAGGTGCTCGAGAAGCTCACGGTCAAGGGTGGCACCGGCCACATTGTCGAGTACTTCGGTGACGGCGCCACAGCACTTTCCTGCACGGGCAAGGCGACCATTTGCAACATGGGCGCAGAGCACGGCGCGACCACGTCGCTGTTCCCCTTCGACGAATCCATGGCTCTGTACCTCGAGGCTACGGAGCGCCAGGACATCGCGGCCTTGGCCAGAGAACACGCCGAGCACCTCCGGGCCGATGACGAAGTGTTGGCCAACCCGGGCAAGTACTACGACCAAGTGATCGAGATCAATCTCGATGAGCTCAAGCCGCTCATCGTCGGCCCCCACACCCCAGACCGTGTGCGCACGGTGGCGGCCCTCGGCGCCGAAGCGAAGGCAGAAGGCTGGCCCATGCATCTGAGCGCAGCGCTCATAGGCTCATGCACGAACTCGTCCTATGAGGACATGGAACGGGCCGCGTCGCTTGCCCGTCAAGCCACGTCCAAGGGCTTGGTGGCCAAGACGCCGCTGATGGTCTCCCCCGGCAGCAACACTATCGACGACACCATTCGCCGGGATGGCCAAATGGAAGCTCTGCAAGCGTTGGGCGCCACCGTGCTGGCCAACGCCTGCGGCCCGTGCATTGGTCAGTGGCAACGGACCGACATTAAGCAGGGTGAAACCAACACCATCGTCACGTCGTTCAACCGCAACTTCAGTGGACGGAACGACGCAAACCACGCCACCCTGGCCTTCATCAGCAGCCCCGAAGTGGTGGTGGCTTTGGCCTTGGCGGGCAGCCTCGACTTCAACCCGGCCACCGACGCCCTGATCGCTCCAGATGGCACAGAGGTGCGCCTCGAGCCGCCCACGGGGCAGGCCCTGCCGGACAAGGGATTTGTCCTGGAAGGCCGGGGCTTCACCGAGCCGCCCGCCAGTGGGGCTGGGGTCAAACTTGACGTGACCCCGGGCAGCAAGCGCTTGCAGC
>JBLIMM010000134.1:0-11863 GCA_047638635.1 Pseudohongiellaceae bacterium
TGCCTGCGGTGACCTACGACCAGAACGAGTACGCCAACCCGGAGAGCTCCTTGTACGACCCCTACGAGGTCGACTCCGAGGGACACGTGGGCGGCGCCTACGAGAACCCCGAATCCTGCTACTACACTCCGTCCTAAGACAGCTAAGACAGCGGCAGCTCGTTCGATTCGTACGGTGGCTACGATGGCTATTAAGCCTCAGGCGAAGCGACTGCCCACGTCTGCCAAGGGCGTGGCAGTCCTGTTGCTACAGATCGCTGTTGCGGTGGCGGCCTTGATGCTCACCTCTCAGCAATGGCAGGGCAGGGAGCGGTCAGCTGTGACCGACGAGGAGTTCGCGGAGGCGCTGGCTGAGGCGCAGGTTCGCTCGCCAGCCTTGGTGAAGGCTGTGCAGGGGATCGCCGCGGCCTACGAGGCCGAACAGGCTCAGAGCTCTCTGGGCAACGACCCGTTGGGACTGGTTCCCACTGAGCTGAACCGTCACGGTCTGGTGGACGCGCTCGACGACATCGGCGAGCTGCGAGGCGCCTACGAAGTGTCCAGGTGCACGGCTGTACTGGCCGAGCCCGCCTCAGAGTTGCACCTTCATCTGGTCCTGTCCGTTCTGCTGGCTGAGGGCGCCACCTCGTTGGCCCTAGAGGACCTGGTAGACCTGCTGGACCTGGTAGACCTGGTAGACCTGGTAGACCTGGTAGACCTGGTAGACCTGGTAGACCTGGTGGACCTGGTGGACCTGGCTCTGCATCATGACGACAGCTTCATGCGCCGCATGGCCATGGGTCTGGCGGCGGACCTGGGGCCCAGCGTTGGGCGGAGCTTCGCCAAGGCGCTGTCCGCTACGGAGCCAGGGGTCCGGGTGGCAGCGGCCAAGGCCGTCGCGGCGGTGGAGTGTCCCCAAGCTGTGGTTGCTGAGCTGCAGGCTGCGTTGCAGGACGAGTCGCCCGAGGTGTTCGTGCGCTGTGCGGCCAAGCTTGTCTCCATGGGCGATGGGGGCCCGGCGACGGTGAGTGCATTGATCGCAGGGATCTCGGCGGCAGACGGGACGCTGCGCTCCTTGAGCCTGACCGCGCTGGGGAGCTTGCCCAGCAGCGCCGGGTCTGTCGTTGTTGGGCCGTTGCTGGAAGCCTGCTCTCAGGATGACGCCGAGGTGCGTTGGCAGTCGGGGCAAGCTCTGGCCAGCTCGGGCGCGGGAAATCTCCTGGCGCTTCTCGAAGCCAGCACAGGTCAGAACCCTCGAGCGCGCTTCTGGGCCACGCGTGCCCTGCGATACCTCCCCAACCCTTCTGACCTTGTCATTGCTACTCTGGTCGCGCGACTAGCGGAGCAATACGAAGCGGTGGACGGCTGGTCGCTCGACTCCGTCCCCGAGGAGTCTCTCTCGGACAACCTGCGCCGCATCGTCCCGTTCGAGCTTCCCATTGAGCGCATGACCGGGAAGCGCAAGCTGAACCAGAACCTGACTCCCGCTGACATCGCCGGGGCCATCGCAGGCTTACGCGCCACGGGCGGGAACGACGTCGCCGACCTGATGGGGGAGT
The DNA here is from genome assembly GCA_047638635.1 of Pseudohongiellaceae bacterium. GTDB lineage: Bacteria > Planctomycetota > B15-G4 > B15-G4 > B15-G4 > CAZIAK01. The sequence continues at coordinate 1,538 of JBLIMM010000134.1, forward strand.
GAGCGACTCGGGAGGTCCCATGGGAATCGCGATCGCGCCGACCACGCAGCCGACGCCTTATGGCAGCCCTTGGTAGACTGCGCGCCCGCTCCCCTCGCCAGGACTCGTAGCCCTGCAGATCACCACCCTCGACTGGTCGATCATCTTCGGCTTCTTCGCGCTCTCGTTGGGCATCGGCGTCTGGGTGTCCCGGCGTGCTGGCAGCAGCACCAGCGAGTTTTTCCTCTCGGGGCGCACCATGCCCTGGTGGATGCTGGGCATGTCCATGGTGGCGACGACGTTCTCCACGGATACGCCCAACCTAGTCACCGACTTCGTGCGCCAGGGCGGCGTCGCCAAGAACTGGAGCTGGTGGGCCTTCCTGGTCACGGGCATGGTCACCACGTTCATCTACGCGCGGCTGTGGCGGCGCAGCGGCTCGCTGACCGACATGGAGTTCTACGAGCTGCGCTACTCGGGCAAGGAGGCTGCCTTTCTGCGCGGCTTCCGGGCGCTCTACCTGGGTGTGGTCTTCAATGTTCTGACCATGGCTGGTGTGACCCTGGCGGCGATCAAGATCGGCGGCGTGATGCTGGGCCTCGAGCCCCTGGAGACGATCCTGATCGCCTCGATTGTCACGGCGATCTTCTCGTCTCTGGGTGGCTTTCGCGGGGTGATCATCACGGACTGCATCCTCTTCGTCACCGCCATGGTCGGTGCCGTTGTGGCGGCGTACTACGCTTTGGACCACGAGCAGATCGGCGGTCTCTCAGGCTTGCTGTCCCATCCGAATGTTGCGGATAAGCTGTCCCTGCTGCCGTCGTGGAGTGACGACAAAGACCTCTTCATCACGGTGCTGCTGATCCCCTTGGCGGTGCAGTGGTGGGCGGCCTGGTATCCGGGCGCAGAGCCCGGGGGCGGCGGCTACATCGTGCAGCGCATGCTCGCCGCGAAGGACGAACAGCATGCCCTGCGAGCGACGTTGTTCTTCAACATCGTCCACTACGCCGTGCGGCCCTGGCCTTGGATTATCGTGGCCCTGTGCTCGCTGGTGGTCTACCCCGACCTGGAGAGCATCGCTGCGGCGTTCCCGAACATCGAAGCCGACAAACTCGGCCACGATCTGGGCTACCCGGCCATGCTGGCCTTCGTGCCCAGCGGCTGGATCGGACTGATCTTGGCCTCGCTCATCGCCGCCTACATGTCGACTATTTCGACGCACCTGAACTGGGGCGCGTCGTATGTGGTGCACGACTTCTACCAGCGCTTCGTGCGGCCCGAAGCCAGCGAAGGCGAGCTGGTCTGGGCGGGCCGCGTGTTCACCGTGGTGCAGATGGTGCTCGCCGCTTCTGTAGCGTTGATGTTGAGCAACGCCCAACAGCTCTTCGACATCATCATCATGTTCGGCGCGGGCACAGGGCTGATCTTCTTGCTGCGCTGGTTCGTCCCGCGCATCAACGCCTGGGGCGAGCTGGCGGCCATGGTCGCGTCCGGTGTCATCGCCCTCTGCTTCACCTTCATGCCTTGGGACGACCCTGCCACGGCGAACACCGTCGAGACTCTGGGGGCGTCGTTCGGGTACTGGGCCAAACCGTTGGCCGTAGCCCTGACCACATTGATCTGGATCGTCACCGTGTTGCTCACGCCGCCAGTGGACCCGGCGCGGCTGGCCGCCTTCAACGCACGCATCAAACCGCTCAGCACCCCGTTCGGATGGGCGCTGCTCGCCACGGTGCTGGGCTGCCTGACCGTCTACGCCGCGCTCTTCGCCACCGGCTGGTGGATCTACGGCGAAACCACCGACGCCGCCGTGGCCACCGGGGTCCTAGCTGTGGCTGGCCTGGGCCTGGCCGCCTGTCTGCCGAAGGTGCTTAACGCGAACGCCGGCGACGAAGACGACGACGATTCGCCACCCGTTCTAACGGCCGACGGAGCAGGACGAGAGCGCTGACCGCTGCGCCCCTGACCTGCGCGCGACCTGCCAGCGCGACTTCGCAACGAGCGCGACCCTGCACCTAGCGCGATCCCGTAACTCGCACGACCCTGTAACTAGATCGCGCTGACCGCTGTCTCAGGCGCCGACGATGCCCAGGGGCTCGCGTCCGCTCCAGCGGCCGCGGGTGAAGTCTGGGACGTCCTGCGGGCGGCTGCGATCGGCTACGGAGCGTTCACTGAGCTCGGAGATGCAGCTCCAGGTGGCCGCGTCGTAAACGTCCATGTCGAGGGGCTCGCCCCGGCGCAGGCACTGCACCAGGCGATAGTCTTCGAGGTAGTCCATGCCGCCGTGGCCCGCGCCCTTGGCGTCTTCGCCGACGGTCTTCCAGAGCGGGTGGTCGAACTCCTCGAAGACCTGGCTGATGTCCGCGAACGAGTGCCCGGGTGTGAGCCCTTCGACGTAGACCCGATCGGGGTAGCCCTGCACCACACCCTTGGTGCCTTGCACGAGGTGGATGCGATCGTAGGGCCGGGGCAGATTCGTATCGTGCACCACGTGAATGGTCAGGCCGTGCACGGTCTTGATCAGCGAGCTGTTCACGTCGCCGAGCACGTAGTCTTCTGAGGTGCGCCGGGGGTCGTCTGCGGCGAGCTGTTCGTCTCGCCAGTTTTGCAAGCCCTTCGACGGGCTGCTCATGGACACCAAATAGTCGAGCCGATCGCCACGGTTGATGTTCATGCACTGAGCCACCGGGCCCAGGCCGTGGGTGGGGTAGAGGTTGCCGTTGCGGGTCATGGAGTGCTCACGGCGCCAGAGCCCTTCGCCGTTGTCGGAGAACTTGATCCCGCGCAGATCGTGCAGGTAGCCGCAGCCACCGTGGAGCAGCTCGCCCAGCACGCCCTGGCGGACCATGTTGAGCACCAGCATCTCGGTGCGCCCGTAGCAGCAGTTCTCCATCATCACGCAATGCAAGCCCGTGCGTTCGGATGTCTCGACCAGCTGCCAGCATTCTTCGATGGTCACCGCGGCGGGGACTTCGACCGCAGCGTGCTTGCCGTTCTCCATGGCCGCCAGGCAGATGGGCACGTGCCAGCGCCAAGGCGTGGCGTTGTAGACCAGATCGAGGTCTTCTTCGGCGCAGAGTCGCTCGTAGTCGTGGTCGCCGCGGGTGTACGCCGTGGGCTCGCGCTGGCCAGCCTCGACGCACAACTTCTGCACTCGGGCCACAGCCTCAGGGTTGATGTCGCAGACCGCGGTGATCTCGCAGCCCTCGATGCGCAGCAGGTTGCGAATGTGCGCGGTGCCCATACCACCCACGCCGACGAATCCGATGCGCACCTTGTCAATGGGAGGCGCTGTCCGCTCGCCGCTCGGCAGGGGGCTCGCGCAGCCCGGGAGCTGTAGGCCCGCGAGGGTGACACCGAAGCTCGCGGCGGCGGTCCGGCGGATGATCTCGCGACGACTGAGGTCGTGGGCTGGGGGCACCATGGGGCAGGGCTCCTGCTGGGGGCGTGGGGTGGGTCACGCTAGCATGGCGAGGCGAGTTTCCGGGGGAGCTTCGGGAGCGTTGCTCTTCCGGGCTGGTGGCTGTGCCTTCGGCCCCGCTGCCCAGGGCTCCGCTGATGCTCCCAGCTCGTCGAAAGGGGGTAAGCTCTCTCCATGCCTTCTCTTCCGTCGATCATCACTCTCATCGCGGTGCTCGCGCAGGTGGCGGCCGCGCAGCTCGTCGCGCCTCAGGTCTTCGCCACTCTGGAGGCGGCCCGTGCCCACGCCGCCGCGGTGAAGGCGGGCCCTGGCTTGCCGCCTGGTGGACTGGTGCTGCCCATCGCCCGCGGCGCTCACTATCGCACCGCCACGTTCACCTTGACCGCGGCTGACTCCGGGGCGCCGGGGCGGCCGATTGTGTATCGCTCGGAGCACGGGGCCTCTCTGGTCGGTGCCTTGGCCCATGGGGCGCCGGGGGGCACGACGGGCCCGACGAGCGACCCGCGCGCCCGCGTCATCGGTGGCGTGCCCCTCGACACGACAGGCTTCAGTTTGGTCACGGCCGTCTCGCCGGTGTGGAGTCGCCTGGATCCCACGGCCCAGGGGCAGGTGCAGCAGTTCTCGCTCCTCGCAGCGGGCATCACGAGCTACGGCACACTGGGCGACGGGGTTCACGGAGTCGACCTGAGTTTCGACGGTGAGCTGATGACCTTGGCGCGCTGGCCCAACATCGGCGCGCCTCTGCCCACGACCGTCAGCGCTCCCAGCGGGACGAGCTTCACTTACGCGGGCACGCGGCCCGAGCGCTGGCTCACTGCGCCCGACCCTTGGGCATGGGGGCTCTGGTTCTACGACTGGCGTGACAACCACAAGCCTGTGGCGTCGATCAGCCCTGTGACGCAGACGATTACTCTTGGCGGCACGCCCGACTACGGCGTCGGAGCGGAGCAGCCCTGGTACGCCGAGAACCTCCTCGAAGAGCTCGATACGCCCGGCGAGTGGTACGTGGACCGGGTGCTGGGGGTGCTCTACTTCTGGCCGCCGAGCGACCTGGACGGCGCCGAGGTTCTCGTGTCGACCCTCCCGTCACGGCTCATCGACGTGCAGGGCTCGTCCTTCGTAACCTTCGAGGACATGGTCTTCGAGTTGGGCTGGACTGAAGCCGTGGCGGTGACCGGCGGCCGGGACGTTTTGCTGCGGCGTTGCGAGATCCGCAACACGGGTACCTGGGGCGCGCGCTTCAGCCAAACGTCCGGGGGCCTGCAGCGCTGCCACGTGCACCACACCGGCGGGCGCGGCGTGAACCTGGATGGTGGTGACCGCGCCAGCCTCTCCGACTCGGGCCTGTTTGTCCGCGACTCACACATCCACCACTTCGGCAACTGGCGACGGACCACCACGCCCGCCGTGCGCGCCCTGGGTGGTGCAGCAGCCGGTGGCTCTGCCGACCAGCGCGGTGCGGGCTGCCAGGTGATCGGCAACTGGATCCACGACGGCCCGCACACAGGCATCCTCTATGGCGGCAACAACAACCGCATCGAGCGCAACGAAATCCACGACGTCTGCCAGCGCACCGACGACACAGGGGCGATCTACTCAGGGCGGGACTGGGGCAGCCATGGCAACGTGGTGCGGCACAACTTCGTGCACCACATCGCCAACGACCTGCCCGCGAATCACACCCACGGTCTCTACCTCGACGACTGCGACAGCGGCGACCTGGTCTACGGCAACGTCTTCTACGAAGTGGCAGGCCGGGCGGTGATGGTCGGCGGTGGGCGCGATAACCTGATGCGCAACAACGTGATCGCGAAGTGTGGCGCCGCTTTCTACACCGACCGCCGGGGCACGCTGAAGATCGATACCACCCCGGGCAGCAGCTTCAACCTGCTCGCCAAGATCCAGCAGTTCGACTACACCCAGGCGCCCTGGAGTCTGGCCTACCCGGCGCTGGCTGCGATCCTCGACGACGGCTGGGCGGCGGCCATCGAGCCCATGGGCAATGAGATCACCGCCAACATCGGCTGGCAGAACGGCGCCTGGTTGCAGGAGGGCAGCTTCGGCGGCAGCGGCGGCTTCGCATTCTTCACTTTCGGCGGAAACCTGCAGAACATCGACCCGCAGTTCGTCGACGAAGTGAACCTCGATCTGACCCTGCTGCCAACCTCTCCGGCCTTTACCATGCCGGGCTTCACGCCGATCCCCTTCGCACGCATTGGTAGCAAGGGCTGGTGAGCTGCTGACGGGCGAGTAGGGTCGGAAGCACAAGGCAGGCAGGCTCTACGAGCGCCCCGTCCCGATCACGGCGTCGTGCCATGCATGGCGTTGCTGGCGGCGACGAAGACCTCACGACTCCTCGATGACGAGCGCCGTGATCACCACCCAAGAACCGTTCCTGCGCTCGAGGAGGTAGAGCCCTCCCTGGGAAGACCAGCCTCCGCTGGACGTACCCACGGAGATCATTGCTTGGCAGCCATCTGCGCTGAAGCCGGGAGCCGAGAGTCTCACCAAGACGGTACATCTGGGCGGACCACAGAGCACGCTTTCCCACCCTTCGGCAGACATCCGCGGCCACTCGTCGAGGGAGTGCGCAAAGAACGACTCTCGATCCGTCATGCCGACACCCCACGCGCCCAACCACGCCTCATGGCAGGCGCCCCGTGGGTTGGCAGCTCGCAGAGATCGCACGACGCCAGGTCTCAGGTGGGCGATCTCCTGCCACTCTTCCCGCTCGTGGTCAAGCCACTCCATCAAGACCAACTCGCTGCGAAACAGTGGCTGCTCTGTTCCCCCGAGCACACCCACGTGGCGCAGGACGGTTTCCATCACGGCGCGATGATCCTCTGGGGTGACCTCGACGGAGGCCGTGTCCGTACAGGCGATCAACCAGGCCAGAAAGACGGCGAGGAAGCTGCGTGGCATGAGCTTCGCAACGAAGCAACGACTCACGAAGACCATCCGTGCCCTTGAAGATCTGGCCAGCGGTTGACCGTTGAGGTCAGTCAAAGAACCACTCATGGAACGAACCCGGATCGAGAAGCAGTCCGACCCACCACAGCGCGTAGCTAGCAAGGAAGATGGTCACAGCCCACCCCATTCGTCTTTCGCGAAGCTGAGGCACCGCTTGATGTACCAACGCGCAAAGAGCGAAAGCAATCGGAGACAAGCTCGCTGCTTCGAGCAGCAGCACCACGATGTCGTGGTGAATCTCGAAACCCAAGCTCTTGGGATCGGGTCTGTAGGGCCTTGGCCAAGCTCCGAGCGCCAAGCGGGCTCGGAGGACATAACTGTAGAACGCGCAAAGGCTGGCCGCTGGAATCAGCGCGCAGGTCACGAGCAGCGGGTCTGTCCTCTTCATGGTGCCCCAGCATAGCGATACCCACTGGCCCTCGCTCATTGGTCATCACTGACCATGACCGCCGAGGACAGTTCACACCGAGGGAGCATTCCAAAAGCTCGCCCCTCGATCCAAGTTCGCTGAGGCGCAAGCCGCCATCCGCTGATGAAGGGGGCGGCCACGGGCACCGTCGGGCTACCATGCTCGCCCCAACCAGCCGACACCCAGAGGACCCGACAGGAGCGACATCCGTGCGCATCTTGAGCTGTGCGAGTTCCTGAGGGAGAGCGGTCCGACTGCGATGGCCCTCCTGGCCGATCTTGCCCATGAGCGGCGCACAGGCCCTGGCGAGGTTTTGTTTCGTCGCGGGGAGGCGCGCGAGTCGTTCTTCGTCGTTGTCGCGGGTCGGTTAGAGGTCCTGGTTACGGACGGCACGCAGACCCAGGAGTCGATCATCCTGCTTGGTCCGGGGGACGCGCTCGGCGAGTCTGGGATCCTCGCTCCGGGGGTTCACTCCGCCTCCGCGAGGACACCTGAAACGGCCCACCTGGTTGAGGTTCCTCTTAGTCCGGTCCGAGCGGCGCTCGGGTTGGACGGTGAGTCGGCGCTGGCCGTGTTCGACGCGGTGGGGCAGTTCATGGTCCGAAGGCTGCAGTACTCGGCGTATCGCCGGGCTGGATGGGATCGGATCTACGGCAGCGGCGACACGCGGCTTGAGCACGACCTGCTCGGAGAGCGCGAGGCGCGCTACGGCGTGCAGACCTTGCGCGCGCTCGAGAACTTCCCTATTACAGGCGTCCGCGTCGCGCACTTTCCATCGCTGGTGTACGCGCTGGCGGCCGTCAAGCAGGCTGCGGCCCGTGCGAACCACGAACTGGGTCTGCTGTCCGACCCGTTGGCAGAGGCGATCGACCGTGCGTGCCAGGAGATCATGGAGGGGCACTGGCACGGGCACTTTGTCGTCGACGTGGTCCAAGGCGGCGCGGGCACCTCGACCAACATGAACGCGAACGAGGTCATTGCGAACCGCGCCCTGGAGTTGCTCGGCCACCCTCGGGGCGCCTACGAGCACTGTCACCCCAACAACCACGTCAACCTTTCGCAGTCGACGAACGACGCCTACCCCACGGCGGTCAACGTGGCCGCCTCCCTCGACCAACGTGCGCTGGGTGAGGCGCTGACCGAACTGTCGGACGCGCTGCACCTCAAGGGCGAGGAGTTCTCCCATGTGATCAAGGTGGGGCGCACGCAGCTCCAGGACGCGGTGCCGATGACCCTGGGGCAGGAGCTCGAGGCCTACGCGGTGACCGTGCGCGAGGACATCCAGCGGCTCGAAGAGGCCGCGCGCTTGCTGCTCGAGATCAACCTGGGCGGCACGGCGATCGGCACGGGCATCAACGCCCATCCCGGCTACAGCAAGCGTGCGGTGGAGCACCTGCGGCGCATCACGGGACTCGACCTCATCCCGGCCGAGAACCTGATCGAGGCGACGCCGGACACAGGGGCGTTTGTGCACTTCTCCGGCGTGCTCAAGCGCATCGCTGTGAAGCTCTCGAAGATCCGCAACGACCTACGGCTGCTGTCCTCGGGGCCCCGCTGCGGCTTCGGCGAGATTCGCTTGCCGCCGGTGCAGCCGGGCAGCTCGATCATGCCTGGCAAGGTGACCCCGGTGATCCCAGAAATCGTCAATCAGGTGGCGTTCCAAGTGATCGGCAACGACGTGACGATCACCATGGCGGCTGAGGCCGGCCAGCTGCAGCTCAACGTGATGGAGCCGATTATCGCGTTCAACCTGTTCGAGTCCCTCAGCATGCTGAAAGCAGGAGTGCGCACGCTCACCAAGCGCTGCATCCGCGGGATCACAGCCGACGAGGAGCGCTGCCGCGCGCTCGTCGAGAACTCGATCAGCGTGGTCACGGCGCTGGTGCCCAGGCTGGGCTACGACCGCTCGTCAGCGGTGGCGAAGGAGGCCCTTGAGTCGGGCCTCTCGGTGCGAGATATTCTCGAGCGCGACGGCGACTTGGCGGCGGAGGCGATCGACGAGATGCTCGCGCCGGACGCCATGCTCTCGCCGCGGTGGTCGGGCTGAGTGCTGCCGAGCGGCCCAGCGCTCTTCGGCGCGCTTCGATACCGTGGCTGTGTGGCAGCGAGCCCTCGCTTGAAGCCGCGATTACCGGCGAGCCGAACCTCGGGGAAGCGACTCGAAGTCGACGACCGGGCGATCGTCGGCGGTGGACTCGCGGGTGAAGGTTTCGCCCGGCCGACCCGTCTCGTTGACGAAGCCGCAGTTGCCCATGAAGAAGCTGCTGCCGTCACTGCCTCCGTTGAAGTCGAGTCGGTGGCGACCACTGCCCGTGCCGTCTACGGAGAGTCGCGCTTCGGTGCATTCGTGCCAGTCGCCCTCGACGTCACGGACCCAGACGTTGCCGTAGGCGGCTCGCCGACCGATGTGCCCGAACGTCGGCGAGAAGCTCTCCAGGAACGAGTGGAATCCGCGCAGGTAGGTGTCCGTGTCCGGGCGGCGGAAGCTGGCGATGAGCCACCACTCGTCGGCGGACTTGTCAGCAAACCACGAGGTGTAGATCGTGTTTCCTTCGCCGTCGGGCTGCACCTCGGTGAGGAACCGATAAGTCACCCCGGCTCGCCAGGGGTAGATCAAGTAGCTCTGACCTCCAGAGCCTTCGTTGCCGAACTCACCGATGTGCACCTGCGGTCCACTGCCCAGCACAGCAATACGTTGGTCTTCGGGGATGTCGCCAGGGTCGTCGGTTTTGTAGGGGCTCCACACGGAGAAGAGCACCCGTCGCTCCGTGTCGCTGTTCACCTGAATCCCGAAGTATCCCTCTCCGAATCCGTTGGCCATGAAGTAGGAGCCGACCGGGTCTTGCCCTTCGGGGACCGTGATCTCCGTGTAGGCATGTCGCAAGGGGCGTTCTTGAGGCACCTCGTAGCGCAGGTGGACGGAGGGTCCACGACGTCCCCAGTAGTACATGCTGCCTTCGTTGTCGCGGACGTAGGCCAATTCCAAGCCTTCTGTGTCCGACGAGACGACTAGCTCGAGCAGCTCGGCGACCTCGTCCCGTTCATCGGCGCGTCGCAGATCCACTCGAAGGTACCCGGCCTCGGCGACCTCGATGGGCCCGATCTCGTGCAGCTTGAGTTTGGAGCCTCTGATGAGCGTGCGAAACAGGTCATCAGCAACGCGCACTTCGACGGTGGCTTTGCCCTTCTTGGCGAGAGCGTTGATGCTGAGCCGCAACTCCCCAGGGCGGTCGGCGTGAAAGAAGACGGAGTACACGGTCTCGGCGTCGCGCAAAGCGATCGTGCCGCTGCTCTCGACGCTCAAGTCGCTAGGGCCCGGCGCGGTGACGAAGGCATTCCCGGCGAGAGGAACAGACCAAGTCGCGGCGTCACGCTGCGCAAGCACCGAGGAGCCGGCGCATACCAGTGATACGAAGACGAAGCGCAGGAAGATGGCGTTCATGGAGGGTTGCTTGTGAGTGGGGGTGCATGGTCTTGCTGACGGGCGAGAGAGGTCCTCGAACCCGGCGTCGCGAGCCACGGCGTCCAATCTCTGCTGCGCCGCTCG
>JBLIMM010000135.1:0-11595 GCA_047638635.1 Pseudohongiellaceae bacterium
TCCAGCTGCATTTGCTGCCGCCAACGGTTCACGTTGGCGGTCAAGCCGCCGCCGTTTCCGGATAAAACTGTCAGGTAGCAAGTGGTGTCAGCATCGCCGGCCACCTGAAAGTTGAGCAGTCGGTACTGGCTTGGGGGCAGCTGGGCCCATTCTGGAGGAATGTCGAACTCGTAGTCCGGGCCGTGGCTGGCCTGGCTCTGAGCAGTTGGAGCTCCGGCGATGCGAAAGCCAAAGCGCTGACTTGTGGTGGCTTTGGGAGGGAAGATCCCCTTGGCGGTCACGGTCCCTTCGCCGATATCGTGATGGGGCGCGACTTCGTCGGCGCAACCCGCGGTGAGCAGAAGAGGGAGCAGGAACAGCAGCGTAGGCAGGTGTAACGTCGAGTTGCCGTGCTTTGCCAGCAGGGGGGAATCCCCGCAGGGGCTCTGATGAGTGACGCTCATGACTTCTGTGACCTCTTGAGACTTCTTGAAACTTATATGTGGAGTCTGGGGGAGCAAAAACAGGGTGGCTTGGGCTGTTCGCGGCGGGAGGAGAGCGGCGCCGTTGTAGGCCCTTTGGGATAGCCTGTCGTTCCTCGGTTTACTGTTTGTCGGTGTGCTGTGGAATCCCTGGCATTCTAGCGTTTCTGGGTACGTTGCGGGGAGTACGGACAGCCCCCCGAGTGCCGTTTGCTTCGGCTTGAAGCGATTGCTACCGGCGCGATTGAAGCGGGCTGCCCAGCAGGCGAGGATGGTCCATTGCGCCCTGACGAAGGGCGCGGACACCACAGGCATGCACACCTCTGAGGAAACGGCTGACCATGGCCAAGAAAGCAACAGGTCGCGGTGGGCGCGCTCGTGGCGGCTCTTCGGCAAAGCGGAAGCCTCGCGTTGAGCTTTCCGAACACGCCCAAGAGCGCTTGCGTGAGGTGGTTTCTCTTCTCCTGTTGGGCCTGACTCTGTTCTTGGCCTTGGCCTGCATCAGCGCCGGAACCGGTGAGAATCTCTGTGGGAGCACGGGTGAGCGGGCGGCCATGCTGCTCCTGGGCACTTTCGGCTACGCATCCTGGCTACTTGTGCTGTGTTTCGCGTCCTGGGGTTTGGTGCTCTTTACGCGTATGGAAACCCAGTCATTCTCCATGCGAGCGTCGGGTTTGGTGCTGTGCTTGGTGAGCCTTTCCGCCCTGCTGGCACACTTTTTCGGTGAGGCGGGCACTCGCTTTGCTGCGGGCGGTTCCGTGGGCGAGTATCTCAACGGCCTGCTGATCTTGACCGGCGGCTTGGGCGTCGTGGGCACTCGGGTGATCCTGATCATGCTCACCTTGGTGACCTTCGTGTTGGCCACCGACGTGGCCTATTTCGCCACCCTGGCGTCCAGTGCCCGTTGGCTGGGGGAGAAGGGTTCGGCTCTCAAAGAGGCTCGAGAGGACGCGAAGGCCGAGGCGGACGAGGTCGACGAGCAGCGCAAAAAGTTGGCTGCCAAGGAGATCACGGCCCAGGCTCGCCTCGTGCGAGAAGAGGCTGGCTTGCTCAGGGCCCAGGCGGCTGCTGATCGAGCGGCCGCTAAGGTCGCTGCGGCTGCAGTCACCGATGCCGCCATTGAGGCAGGCTTGGTGGGTGACGAGGGGTTCGGCCCCAGTGATCTCACCGAGGTCGAAGTGGGCGGCGAGGAGCCCGAGGACACCGAAGAAGAGTTCGAAGAAGAAGGTGACAGTCTCGTCACCGAGGTGAATGAGGTGGTGGATGAGGGCGACGAGGCACTCTCCGCAGCCGACCTGGCCGCTCCTGCAGCCAAACGAAGCAAGGCTCGGGCTGTGCGAGTGAAGGGCCCTGCCACCGACGCCGACGCTTTGGCGGTCGCTGACGAGGAGCTTGAAGCCGAAGCCGAAGCCGACGAGCAGTACGACGACGAGGCCACCGCTACTGAGCTTGACGAAGCCGAAGAAACTGACGAGTTCGACGCAGACAGCGAAGAGTACGAAGTCGAAGAAGGCGAAGAGCTAGAAGCCGAAGACGGCGACGAACTGGGCGAAGACGAGGTTGAGTACGAGGACGAAGACGAAGAAGACGCCGAGGACGAAGACGTCGAAGAGCCTGGGGACGAGGAAAGCGCAGAGTTCGAGGACGACGAAGAAGCCTCCGGCCTGGACCCTGAGCTGGAGGCGGCCGCTCGAAGCACGCCCGTGGTCCGTGAAATGGTCGAGGCGGCTTCCCAGCGCAAGTTGCCGTTCGGCTCAAGGGCCAGCGACAAGAGTGCCTACGTGTTCCCGCCGGAATCCCTGCTCGACGATCAACAGGCGGTCGATCAGGTAGAACTCGACGCGTTGCTCGCAGAGAAGACCGAGATCCTGGAGCGCACGCTGCTTTCGTTCAAAGTCGAAGCCAGGGTGGTCGAGATCCAAAAGGGCCCGGTGATCTCCATGTTCGAAATGGAGCTGGGCGCCGGGATCAAGCTGGGCAAGGTGAGAGCCCTCGAAGACGATCTGGCCATCGCCCTGCGCTCTCGTTCTGTCCGCATCGTGGCGCCGATCCCCGGCCGTAACACCATCGGCATCGAAGTCCCCAACCCCATTCGCGAGACCGTGCGACTTAAGCCGCTGCTGCACTGCAAGCAGTTCGAAGACAAGAAGATGGCCCTGCCGATCTTCTTTGGTCGGGACAGCGCGGGACGCCCCGAAGTGCACGATTTGGCGCGCATGCCTCACCTGCTTGTGGCGGGCGCAACCGGTTCAGGTAAGTCGGTCTGCCTGAACACGATCATCTGCTCGTTCTTGTACACGCGAACCCCCGAGCAAGTGCAGCTGGTGCTGATCGACCCGAAGATGGTCGAGATGAGCCAGTTCTCCGACGCGCCGCACTTGGCTTGCCCCGTGGTCACCGACATGAAGCGGGCTCCGGGCATTCTCGAGTGGGCCGTGAACAAGATGGAGGAGCGCTACAAGCTCCTGGTCCGTGCCGGTGTGCGTAACATCACGGCCTACAACAAGCTCAGCGAAGAGCGGCTCCGTGGACGCTTCGGCGATGTCATCGACAGCGAAGACTTCCCGCGGCATTTGCCCTACATCGTGATCATCGTGGACGAGCTAGCCGACCTGATGATGACCTCGGCCAAAGAAGTTGAGACGTCGATCTCGCGCTTGGCTGCCAAGAGTCGCGCCGTGGGTATCCACATCATCTTGGCTACCCAGCGTCCGTCGACAAACGTGATCACCGGCTTGATCAAGGCCAACCTGCCCACCCGAGTCGCCTTCATGGTCTCGAGCAAGATCGACTCTCGAGTCATTCTCGACGCGAACGGCGCCGAGCAGCTCCTGGGTATGGGCGACATGCTCATGCTGAATCCAGCCAAGATGGGGCTGACCCGAGCTCAGTGCACCTTCATGAGCGACGAAGAAGTGATGCTGGTGATGGAGTCGGTCAAGACCGAGTCCGGTCCCAGCTACGAGCATGATCTAGTGCAGCGACGTCCCGAAGGTCAGGGCGACCCCTGCGACGTGGACGAACTCTACGACGCGGCGGTGCGCTTCATCATCGAGACCCAACGTGGGTCAGCCTCGCTGCTCCAGCGCAAGTTCGCCATCGGCTACACCCGAGCGAGCCGGCTCATCGATCTCATGGCCGGCGAAGGTGTCCTGGGCGAGTTCAAGGGCAGCCAGGCTCGCGACGTAGAGATGTCCCTCGAAGACTGGACCGCGATCAACCCTGAAGCCCGCGAAGTGGACGACGAGGCCGGTGTGGCTGGGTGAGGGGCGGGCCCACCGGATCTAGAGCTCTCAGCAAGGGGCTCTCGGTTGGCGGGTTGAGTACTGCACTGATTGTTGGCCTTCTCTTCTGGGCGCAATGGGGCGCTGTGTCTCCCGTGCCCGGGGAGGTCGATGGGGGGGCCACTGCTCTCCCTGACGCGGCCCTTGAGATTCCTCATTTGGGTCACGCAGAGGGCGGGCTTCGGTCGCGGTTTTCCCAGAAAGCCGCAGCGGAGTTGAGCCGCGAACCGCTGAGTGTAGCTGCAGCGCCGATCGTGAGTCTGACCCGCCCTGCTCTTCGGCTCGGATCTGACTGGCGATCCGTGTCAGGGGTTGTTGAAAGGGCGGATGGAAGCCCGGTGTCTGGGTGTGATGTGTCCTTCGGATTTGTACATGCCGGCTTGTCTACTGTGAGCTCTGAGTCTGGTGCCTTTGAGCTCGCTCATCCGAACCCACTTGCAAACTTAGACGGTGCCTTTCTGGTTTTCAGGGAGGCTGGTTCCATCCCCCAAGGCGCGCGGCTGTCCTCTTTGTCAACGACGACAGTGGTGACTCTCGAAAACGGTGCGCTCCTGCGAGTGCATCTAGAGGGAATGGCCCCGTCCGAAGATGTGGAGTTGGTTTGCCAAGACTACATCATGTTCGGAGAAGAGCCGCTTGTCGTTGGAGTTTCGGGCCTTCCTCAGTGGGACATCCGAGTCCCTGCTAGGGCAATGGGGGGCACGCTCTACGCACGGTCTCGATCTGGTATTAGTGAAATGGTGCTTCTAGAGAAGGTCGTGCCTGCCGGCGAGGTCACCTTGACCCTCCTTCCCTACCCGAAGCTCGAGCTTCGCATCAGTGGGCTGGAGTCGCGCAGAGAGCTCGGGCTTCAGCCATCACTGGTTTTCTCAGATGGTGACTATGTGGGCGATGAGGTCGGGCTCGGCGCACACGTCTACTCTCACGTGGGCGAGATGACCATCCCCCTGGACAAGGCGGTGGTTCGATTGCCCGTCATGACGACCCCTGCTATGGCTGAGCGAACGAGCCCCTACCCCGGATTTGAGTATGTCCTCGAGTACGAGGACTTGGTGACGTCGGAGGTCATCAACTGGAGCTACGTCCCTGCCAAAGAGACTGTCATCGAAGCTCATTTGGGGCTGCTGAAAGACGACAATCCGTCAGCCTGGCCTTGCAGGGTAAAGCTCATCGATTCAGCTGGCCTGCCCCTCGATTCAGAGCGTCGAACGAGCTTGGGAATGTCGGGGCGATACACCGTGGTAACGTCCGCCGGAGTTGAGCATCCCATTGAGCTGGATGGCGACGGCTCGGCCCTGTTGCTGCTTGCACCTGAGACGTCCCTGGAGTTCACCCTTCGAGGAGCTCATGGCCCACTGGCAAACGGATCGCTGGTGCCGTTCGAAAGTACCGATGTGGTTCTCTCGCTTGCCGCTCGTGCACAGAAAATGGGCCGTGCTTTGTTCATGCAGACAGCAGCCAGCTCGATGGCCCCTGACCTTCGAGTTCACTTGCTTCCGAGCTCAACGGAAGACCTTGCGTCTGCTGGCCTGGTGGCGGAGCTCTCTCAGGAGATGCCCTTAGTTGCAGGCACCTATGAGTACGTGACTGAGGCGGCTGATCTCATTCCTGAGCGGGGGAAATTCACCGTCACCCCGGGCGAGACCACGTTCGTCCCACTGGCACTGAAGACAGCCGGTGCGTTGGCTGGGCACATTCCCTACGCACAGAACCCCCAGGGCTCGGGGGACGTGGTTATCGCTCCGCTAATGCTCGGCACTCCGGCGCTCCCTCCCACTGTGATCAAGGAGTCGTTTCGAGCGAGGACAACCTATCTGATCCGAGGTTTCGTTCCGGGGGAGTACGGCGTTCGCTACCTCACCCGGTCGGACGGCTACGCTGGATCGACGGGGTTGGTGCAGGTGTCTGAGGGGCAGGTCAACACGGTGTCGGGCATGGGCCCCACGAGCCCTGCCGCACGGGTTTCTGTGCAGGGAAGCGCGGCGGCAGCAGGTTGGCAGTGCGTGATCGCCGACCAGGATGGGTTTGTGTGGGATATCGGCGACAGCTCATTCGTGACTCGACTCGTGGTCGGGTCCTACGTGCTCTCGGCTTGGCCTGGGCCCGAAGGCGCTGCTGTCCGTTGGCCCTTCGAGGTAACGGAGCAGACCACCGAGCTGCTCTGGCATCCCTAGCCGCCGGGTTTGGCTGTCTTCTACCAACCTGCCCATGGTGCCGACTCGCATTGTCTCCAATCGAGAGGAAGCGCTGCTGGCAGTGCGCAAGCTGGGTTATCCGTTGGTGGCCAAGGTGGTCGCGGCGGGCATCGAGCACAAGACGGATAGCGGTGGCGTGCTGCTCGACCTGCGCAACCGAGAGGATTTACTTGAGGCCTTCGACCGGCTAGAGAACGCCTTCGCAGCAGAGCATCCCCAGATGAGGGTCATGCTGCAGTCCATGCGCAGCGACGGAGTGGAAGTGATCTTTGGCGCGGCCACCGACCCGCAACTCGGGCGGCTGCTGGTCTTCGGGCTCGGCGGCATCCATGTCGAGATCTTCAAAGACGTGGCCTTTCGCCTCCGTCCCACCAACGCCATCGATGCGCGAGAGATGGTTCAGGGCATCCGCGGCCGGGCGCTGCTTCAGGGCGCGCGTGGCAAGCCTCCCGTGTGCGAAGAGCAACTCATCGATGTGCTCTTACGCATCTCACAGATGCTCAGCGACATCCCCGAGATTTCTGAATTCGATTTCAATCCATATTTCGCAGCTTGGGATCAGAGCCAGTCATGCATTCTCGATGCCCGGGTGCGTCTAGAACCCGTGAGCGAGGCAGGCTGACGGCTGCCCCTCGGTTGGTCACGCCTCGCCCCTGGACCCTGGCGCGTGGGACCTCGCAGCCTGTGCTGCCGCTGACTCCAGCGGCAGGCCCTCCGTGATCTCCGTGGGTACGGGCGCGGTCCGCTGTGGGGCGATCCTCTACACCAGCAACCCGGCGACCGTGACCCTCGACCCGTGATTTGGGACTGATTCAGGGTGGAGAGGTGCGGAGCAGGTGAACGGCGAGTTCGGCTCACCCGCCTGACCTGCTCTCGTCACCCGATCAGTTCGTGACAAATGTGGCTTCGATCGCAATGCTAGACCGATTCTGCTACCGGCGACGATTGAGCGTTTGCCGGGAGGACCGCTGCCACCGCTTTCGACGGTCTTACCGCCTCTATGAGCCACTCCGCAACGCCGTCCTCGCCGCTCCCAACGGCCCGGTCTCTCACGCCACTCTCCGGCTTCTGGAGCGGTGGCGAAATCACGCCTATCTCCGCTGCGGGGCCGCTGCTGGCCCATGTGGCCCAGCCTGCCTGGATCGTCGACGATCACGGGGTTGCGGCCCTGGCCACGGGTGGCCAAGCGACCTTTGGCTCTCAGACCGGAGGCGCCTCGCTGGGTGCGCTGCCGATCCGGGGCTACATCCCGGTCTGCCGCCCCGAAAACCTAGGCGATCGGGCGTTTTGCGACGATCACGGCCTGTCCATGCCCTACGTGGCCGGGGCTATGGCCAATGGGATCGCCTCCGTTGAGCTAGTCCAGGCCATGGGACGGGCGGGCATGCTGGGGGTTTTCGGTGCCGCTGGCCTGTCTCTGGCCGTGGTTGAGAAGGCCATCGATCGCCTGGGCACCCGGCTGGCTGGGCGCCCGTGGGCCACGAACCTGATCCACAGCCCCTACGAGCCGGCCCACGAAGAAGCGGTGGTAGACCTCTATTTGCGACGTGGGGTGTCCACAGTGTCGGCTTCGGCGTTCCTAGGGCTGACTCTGCCCCTGGTGCGCTTCCGCCTGTCTGGCATCGGCCTCGACAGCGCTGGGCATATCCACACTCCTCATAAGGTGATCGGCAAGGTCTCCCGGGCCGAGGTCGCCGAGCACTTCTTGTCTCCCGCGCCGGCTGAGCTCATTGGCGAGCTGGTGCGCCGGGGCGATTTGAGCGAAACGCAGGCCGAGATGGCCCGTCATGTCCCCGTGGCCCAAGACCTGGTGGTCGAGGCTGACTCGGGCGGACACACGGATAACCGTCCAGCGCTGACGCTGTTCCCGGGGATGGCCACCCTGGCTCGGGCGAAGCAGGCTCTTTACGACTTCGCCAAGCCCCTGCGGGTTGGGCTCGCTGGCGGGATTTCGACGCCACACGCAGCGGCAGGAGCCTTCGCCATGGGCGCGGCCTTTGTGCTCACCGGCTCGGTGAATCAGGCCACGCTCGAAGCGGGTACATCTGACATTGTGCGCAAGATGTTGGCACAAGCAGGGCAGGCTGACGTGAAGATGGCGCCTGCTGCCGATATGTTCGAGATGGGCGTCGACTTGCAGGTGCTGTCTCGGGGCACGTTGTTCCCCATGCGGGCTCGACGGCTGCGCGAGTTGTACGAAGCTCATGCCAGCCTCGATGAGCTTCCGGCCGCGGACAAGAAGCGTCTCGAGGGCACGATTCTCGGTTGCTCCATCGACGAGGCTTGGGCTGGAACGGCGAGCTTCTGGGCTGATCGCGACCCGGCGCAGTTGGCCAGAGCCGAGAGCGATCCGAAACACAAGATGGCTCTGCTCTTCCGTTGGTATCTTGGCAGCTCATCACGGTGGGCGAACGCGGGCGATCCGGCTCGCGTCGTCGATTATCAGGTGTGGTGTGGCCCCGCTATGGGCGCCTTCAATGAGTGGGCCCGTGGCTCGCTGTTCGAACCCTGGGAAAACCGCCGGGCCATGCCAATCGCACACAACATTCTTTGGGGAGCTAGTGCGCTAACGCGCCTCTCCGCACTCCGCAACCAGGGCGTCCCTGTCTCGGTCGATTGCCTCGACCTGACGCCCCGTGAGCCAGCCGTTCTCGAGGAGCTCTTGTCTTGAGAGACCGTGCCATCGCCATCGTCGGTATGAACTGCCTGTTTCCTGGGGCAGCCGACGTGGAACAGTTCTGGGCCAATATCCGTGAAGGCGTTGACGCCGTGGGCAACGTGCCCGACACGCATTGGAACCCAGAAGACTACTTCGACGCCGACAAGTCCTCCCCCGATCGCACGTATGCGCGCCGGGGCGGATTTATCGGTCCGGTCGACTTCCCCCCGCTCGATTACGGCATTTCGCCCCGTGACGTCGAGGCCATCGACACGTCTCAGCTCCTGGGCATGATGGTCGCCAAGGGCGCTCTCGACGACGCTGGCTATGGCGAGGGCGGCAAAGAGTTCGACCGGGACAAGGCCAGTGTGGTTGTGGGCATTACCGGCACCCTCGAAGCGGTTGTGCCCCTGGGCGCACGCTTGGGCCACCCGATTTGGCGCCGTGCACTGGCTGCTGCGGGTATCGATAAGGCCACTGCCGAAGACGTCGTCCAGCGCATCGCTGATGGCTACGTGCCCTGGCAGGAGAACAGCTTCCCCGGGCTCTTGGGCAACGTGGTCGCTGGTCGCATCGCCAACCGCCTCGATTTGCGGGGCACCAACTGCGTGGTCGACGCCGCCTGCGCCAGCTCTTTGTCTGCCGTACACACGGGCATGATGGAGCTGATCAGCGGGCGCGCGGACCTAGTCGTGACCGGTGGCATTGACACCTTCAACGACATCTTCATGTACATGTGCTTCAGCAAAACTCCGGCTCTGTCGCCCACGGGCGATGTACGGCCGTTCTCTGCTGACGGCGATGGCACCATCCTCGGAGAAGGCCTGGGCATGTTGGTGCTCAAGCGCCTAGAAGATGCCGAGAAGGATGGCGATCGCATCTACGCCGTGATTCGCGGCATGGGCACGTCCAGCGATGGCAAGGGCAACGCGGTCTACGCGCCGAACTCTGCAGGCCAGGCTCGCTGTCTCAACTCCGCCTACCGGGATGCAGATGTTGACCCGGGGACCATCGAGCTCATCGAAGCTCACGGCACGGGCACCAAGGTCGGCGACGCCACCGAAATCGAAGGGCTGAAGTCGGTTTTCCGCGACGCCCGCGAAGATGGCACCTGGTGCGCCCTCGGCTCCGTGAAGTCGATGATCGGCCACACCAAGGCTGCCGCTGGCTCAGCTGGGCTGATCAAAGCAGCCATGGCTCTCCACGACCGGGTCTTGCCGCCGACGATCAAGATCAGTCAGCCCACGGCCGCTGCGGCTCCGGGCACGACTCCTTTCTATGTGAACACCCACAAGCGCCCCTGGCTTCCGGCGTTGGGTCATCCCCGCCGCGCAGGTGTCTCTGCGTTCGGCTTCGGTGGCAGCAACTTCCACTGCGTGCTCGAAGAGTACGCCGGGCAGCAAGAGCATGTGAGCTGGGACGGAAACACTCAGATCGTGGCCTTCTCGGGAGCTAGTCAAGGCGAGCTCGAAGCTCAGCTGGCGGGCTTCGAGGGGGATTTTGACGGGAAGCACGGCTGGGCTGTGATGCGCCGGGCAGCTGCCCTTTCGCGCAAAACTTTCGATGTGGCTCACGAGTGCCGCTTGGTTCTGGTGGTCGAGCGAGACGGCCCGTCGCTGACCAAGTTGCTGGTGGATGCTCGGTCGACCTTGGCTGCTCGAGGTGTCTCCGAAGGCTGGTCCCTTCCTCGGGGCGTGTTCTTTGGACACGGTCGCGCTGCCGGTGGGCTTTGCGCGCTCTTCCCAGGCCAGGGCGCCCAGGCTCCGGGCATGCTGCGCGACTTGGCCTGCATGTTCCCCGAGATGCGTCAGACTTTGGTCGACGCGGACGAGGCTGCAGCTGACGGCCCGTTGCGCCTGAGCGACCTGATCCATCCTCACCCGGCGTTCGACGACGGGACGAAGAAGACCCAAGTTGCCGCTTTGCGTGCCACGGATGTGGCCCAGCCCGCTATGGGCGCTGTGTCCTTGGGTGCCTGGGGTGTGCTCAAGCGCTTTGGTCTCGAGTTCGACGGGGCCGCTGGTCATAGCTACGGCGAACTGGTGGCCCTTTGTGCCGCAGGACGTCTTGCTGAGGCCGACCTCCATCGATTGTCCCAGTTGCGCGGCCGGCTGATGGCCGACGGCACGGGCGACCGGGGAGCGATGCTGGCGGTGATGACCGACCACGATGCTGTGCTCGGTTTGCTCTCCCGTCATGACCTCGACTTGGTCGTGGCTAACCGCAACGCTCCGAAGCAGATGGTGTTGTCCGGGGCGACCGCCGAAATTGATCGGGCGGAGGCGCTCTTTACCGACCTCGAATTCACTGTCCGTCGCCTGGACGTGGCAGCGGCCTTCCATAGTTCGTTGGTTGCTGAGGCGGCTAAGCCCTTCGGCAGCGCGCTGTCTGCGGTCGATCTGCACCAGGGTGAAATGCTGGTCTACTCGAACACAACGGGCGAGGCTTATCCCAACGACGATCACGCCGCCCGGGCGCTGCTAGCCGGACAACTGGCCGAGCCGGTCGAGTTCGTGCCCATGGTCGACACGCTCTTCGCCAGTGGCGTGCGCACCTTCGTTGAAGTGGGTCCCGGCCGGCGTTTGAGCGGGCTGGTTGACGACATTCTCGACGGCGAAGACGTGGCGACGTTGGCCATCGATGCGTCCTCTGGTTCACGTCATGGCTCGGTCGACCTGGCTCGCTTGTTGGCGGGCTTGGTGGTGCGCGGTCACTGGGTAGACCTCACTGTTTGGGACGAGGGTTTCCTCGATCGTCCTGTGACAGAGTCTTCTGGCTACACCATTAGCCTGTGTGGGGCGAATCATCGTTCGACAAAGACGAGCCCCGGCTCGACGGCTCCCAAGAAAGACTTTGTGGTGGCAGCCAAGGCCGCTGCGGCAGCAGCCGTGGTTAACGCAGCTGCGGTTGCAGCACCAGCTGTGACGCCGGCGCCTAGCGCAGTGGCTCGGAGCGCACCGGTGACCTCGCCCTTGTCGCCGTCGCGGCCGAAAGCT
>JBLIMM010000136.1:0-11541 GCA_047638635.1 Pseudohongiellaceae bacterium
CTCCCGCCCAGAGAGGGTGGGCAGCAAGCCCATGGTCAACGGCCCACTCGCCCCGCAGCGCAGCCCCGCCGGATGGTTTTCCTCTGAGTCGACTCGCTGCACGAACACATCGCCGTCCAGGCCCCGGACGCCCATCCAGAGATTGCCTCGCCGGGGTGTGGGCTGAGCCTTGCCCCCAATGAGCAGCCGGGCTTTGGTCCCCAGCTGGATCAAGTCGGCGACCCCGGCGTCGCGCAAGGTATGCCCGTCGAGCAGCACTTGCCGAGGAGCCTCGGGAACATCGAGGAGCAAGTCGTAGGCCGTAAAGGCCATGGGCCCTGGGGGCTGCTCCAAGGGGCCGTTACTGAGGGACCATTCGATACGCGCTGGGCCACCACCGGCGACAAGATGGACCACCGCCCAGAAGCGATGAAAGTCGATGGGGAGGCCGGCGCCGTCTCGCGAGCGGTGGGTGCCTTCGATCGAGAAGCTCAACCGCCGTGGTCCCTGCTCGAGGATGACCGCTGTCTCGGGGTCGACGAAGCCGTCGTAGAGATGGCCGAAGCGGTCGCTGAGCCGCGCGCTGAAGCCTGCCACGAGATCGCCTTGCCTGGAGGGGCCGGCGGGTTGCCAGAGCGTCCAAACCTGGGTGCCATCGGAGGCTGCCAGCCCGCCGCCCTCGAGGGTCTTGAGAACCCAGGGGTCGGATGCGGGCTCGGCGGGAGCAGGAGAGTCGCCGGCAGGGCCTACGGCCACGGTTCGGCGGGCCCGGGGGCTGAGATCGACCACGGTGTCGATCAGCACCCAGCGCAGGGAGCCGTCGGGCCAGCGAGAGAGGGCTCGGGCTTGGATCGGCAGGTCGCTGCCGTCGTGGGCCATCCACGCCAGCAGCTCGGAGACATCGACCGCTTGCCCCTGGGACAGCGGCAGGCCGAACGAAAGCGCTTCGCCCAGCCGCGGTCGGGTGTTGGGGTTGACCACGGTGACCGTGCCGAAAGCCCCTCGCTGAACGTACCCATCCGGGACCGTGGTTAGCCCGTGGAGGGGCGGGGCGGCTGGAAGCGTGACTGTGATCGGGCCAGTCTGTGGTTGTGCAGCAGCCAGGGGAGCCGCTGGCTTGGCCTTTGCCATGGTGGGTGCAGGGAGCCGCTCTCTCTGCATCACCGGAGCGACCGGGTAGGCAGTTCGGGGGACTTTGACTCGCCGCACGGCGCTGCTGCCACACCCTGCCAGGAAGATCGTGAGCAGGCCTGTGAGCGCGAGACCGACAGCCAACCGCCGAGGTCTTTTCAAAAGAGCGTGTAGACGAAGGGGGCGACCATGGGCGCGGCCTGGAGCATGACGAAGATCGTGGCGGCGGGACACCACATGGCGCACCGAGTCGCTCGGGTCGCAAGCATATCCCATCTCTTAGTTTTGCGCTGCCCTCGCCAGCCCTCCCTGGGACGTCGCTCGATGACTGCTCTGACTGACTTGCTGCGTTGCCCTGGATGCATGGGAGCCCTGGGTCCCGACGCCGACTGTCCCGCTTGCGACTTGGTCCCGGCGAAGGCCGAGGGGCTGATCGACTTTCTCGGTGATGGTCGCCGGCCCGTGCCCCATCCGGAGGTCAATCGCTTCTACGAGGCGCGGCCGTTTCCTGGCTACGGTTCTGGGGACGACGCCTCGACGCTGATTGATCGCTGCAGGGCGTCGCCGTTTCTCGCTGGCCTCGACGCAGCCATCCCCAACGATGCCACTGTGCTCGACGCGGGCTGCGGCACAGGACAACTGGCTGCGTTCTTGGCGCTTTCGGGTGCCCGTCGCACGGTGGTGGGTGCGGACGCCTGCCGGGGGGCGCTCGACCTGGCGCGAGAGTTCAAGGCTCGAGCGTCCATCGACAACCTGAACCTGTTGCGCGGGGATTTGCGCTCGTTGCCCTTGGCTGAAGAGGCTTTCGACGTGGTCAATTGCCGGGGCGTGGTCCATCACAACGCTGACTGGAAGGGCGCCACCCGGCAAGTGGCGCGGCACGTTGCTCCCGGCGGCTATCTCGTGCTGGGCTTCTACGAGTCGATCGCGCCCATGCCCCATCGCATGCGCCGTGGTTTCGGTAAGGCGTTCCAAGCTCCGGTGCGCATGCTTGACCCGATCTTGCGGCGGGGCGACATCGAAGAAGAGAAGAAGCTCACTTAGATCGCAGACCAGTACCACCATCCCCTGGAGTGGTGCTTGCCGTTTCCGGAGGTCGTCGAAGTGCTCGACGAGTGCGGCTTTGGTTGGGTGCGGTCGATTCCGCCGGCGCCGGGCAACGAGAACATGTTCGACGTGCTGCCTCAGCCCAGCGCCACGGGGATGTTCGCTCGCCGTGTGGGTTGGGCCCTGTCACTGGCCGACGAAGATGCTGGGCTGGTGTGCTACGTGGCCCGGCGTCACTCGTAGAGCCGGCCCTCGACAACCAGCGCATCGAGAGCGGTGCGCTCGAAGAGGTCGCGAGCTTCGACCTCGGTGCGCACCATGGGTTCGCCGCGGCCGTTGAGCGACGTGTGCAGCAACATGGGGCATCCTGTTTCTTCAGAGAAGCGCGCGAGCAGGCGGTGAAACAGCGGGTCGCGCTCGGCTTCGACGGGCAATGGCCGTGCTGTGCCGTCCACGTGAACCACGGCAGGCGCCACTTCGCGGGTGCGCTCGGTCACGGGTACAGAGATTCTGAGCCCGCGAGCTGCGGCCATGCCCCCGGCGGGGAGCTCGAAGAACTCTTCGACTCGATCGCTGAGAACCGCCGGGTGGAACGAACGGAAGCCTTCGCGGGTCTTGACCTTGCTGCGCATGTGCTCCGCCGCGGTGGCCTTGCGTGGGTCTGCGAGGAGGCTGCGGTGCCCCAGAGAGTGGGACGCGGATTCGCTGCGCCCGCGCATCCAGCCCACAGTGCGGCGGTTGAGCAAGTGGCCGAGCAGGGCTTCTACAATGGCGTCGTCATCAGCGAGCGCCATCGATTCGTTGCCCGGGTCTTCGAGGATGGATTCGCCCAGCCAGGGCTTGTCGTAGGGCGTAGGGACATCAGCGCCCCCAGATTTCGACTCTCCTGCCAAGCTGTGCTGCAAGGTGATCGCGGCTCCGAGAGCGGCTCCATCGTCCCCAGGGGCAGCGGGAACGAAGACCGACGCAAACGGACCATCTCGGAGCAAACGGCCCACGGCCGCTGAGTTCTTGGCCACTTCTCCACCGAGGCAGAGATGCTTTGAAGGCACCTTATCTGCGAGGCGTCGGACCAGGCCGAGGAGGGCGTTCTCCAAGATCAGCTGCAGGCTGGCGGCCACGTCGGCGTCGCGGCTGTCGTCCGCACTCATGCGCAGAGAGGCGCTGCTTGAGCGGGCGGGCCCCAGGGCTTCGACGAGGCCATCGCCGAAGAGCAGCTCAGAGTAGAAGGCGAAACGGAACGGGCTGGGATCGATTTCGAAGCTGCCGTCCGGGTTGATCTTCAGCCATTTCTCGAAGAGTTCGAGGAACCGGGGCTGACCGTGAGCGGCGAGCTCCATCACCCGGCCTTCGCCGCCACGGCCGCTCTCCAAGCCCAGAAACTGAGTCACTGCTGAGACCAGCAGGCCCAGCGAGTGTGGGAACGCCAGCTCTTCTATCATGGTGACCTGGCCGTCATGCCCGCGCCCGAGGGACGTGGTGGCCCACTCGCCCTCGTCGCTCACGATGAGCACGGCGGCTTCGTCGTGAGGTGAGGTCAGAAATGCCGTGGAGGCCAGGGAGGCCTGGTGCTCTACAAAGCGAATCTTGTCAGGGGAGATGCCGAGCTCATCGGTGATGCGGCCTTTGATCCACAGGCGGTCGCCGAGCCACTGAAACATGGAGCGGCTGAACGTCTTGCCCGACCGCGGAAAGGCCCTGATTTGGGTGAGCAGCACACGCTCGAAGCGGCGCAGGGGCCTCTCATAGAAGACCACGTAGTCCAGCTCGCGGGACTCCAGGCCAGCCTGGTTCAGGCAGAAACGAATGGCCCGCGAGGGGAAGGCTGTGTCGTGTCGCTTGCGAGTCAGACGCTCTTCTTGAAGTGTGGCCACGGGTACGCCGTCGCTCAGCAACGCCGCTGCAGAGGGCCCGTGAAAGGCCGAGATCCCCAGAATGTGCATGGTCGTTCAGTATTGAGAGGAGAGAGACGATGCAGCGGCTTTGGAGCCCTCGCCCGCAGGGGCTTGGCTACGCGGTGCGCTCCAGCCTGTGGCAGTCTTCGAGCCCTTGTTGGCCATGCCGAAGGGCAGCAGGATGGTGAAGTACATCACTCGCAGGACAACTTGGCTGAACGAGGCTCCCGAACGGATGCCAGTCCGTTTCCAGCCGCTCCAGAAGCGGCCACCCCGGGCGGCTGAGCGCGCCTCGGCCACTTCTCGCCCGCGGCCTTCCGCGACCCAGCGATCGAGCGTCGCCTTGGTGTAGGCCACGTGATACTGCTCGTCCCGCAAGATCTTCTCGAAGACAGCGCAGGTCTCGGGGTCGTCTTTGGTGAGGTCACGGTGGGCGGAGAACAGCGAGGCTGCCCGGACTTCGGCTCCGTGCAACATGGCCACGCAGGCCACTTCGCCCATTTCGTCCAGGAGCCCCGAGGTAAAGAAGCCGTGGGCGTCGACCTCGCTGGAGGGGCGGCCACGGCTGAGGTCATACGAATCGCCGCTTGCCTCGGCGCCGGCCTCGGGGGGCATGTTCGTCGTCGCACGGAGTTCTTTCGCGCGGGTCAAAAAGAGGTCGGCGTGGCGTAGCTCGTCTTCGGTGTGCCGCGCCAGGTGCCCGCGGAGCTCCTCATCGCTCACTCGGGTGGCTGCCGAGCCGATGTCTTTGCCACCATCGGCTTCCGTGCGAGAGAAGCTCTCAAGGGTGAGAACTTTGCGCACCGGATCGCTCCACACGGCACGGCTGCGCCAACGCAACATGAGATCAGCGGGGCTGAGCATGGTGATTTGTTCCGAGGGGATTAATGGATCTCGGAAAGGAGCACAAGGGCGCCCCGAGCCGCAAGAATCCACACGGGAGTGCAGACTCGCCAGGGCGACAATCGGCAATCGTGACTGGTGGAGGCGCTGACGCTGGGGGGGCGGGGCTTGGCATGAGCTTGCTGCTCAGGGGAGCCTCAAGGGGGCCTAGCCCCCTCACGAAGTTCGTTCGCCGGGCAAATGTGGCGCTTCAGCCATCCGTTCTAGGCGACCAATGGCCGCGTCTGGGGATAAGATGCTACTCACGGTTCGTTCTTGCTCCTCTGCGTCGGCACGTCGCCTCGTTTCTTGCATGGCACTCACCCTGGGTCTCGCTCTCACTGGCGCGCAACTGCTGTTGGGCTTGGCCCTGCTGCCATCCTGCTCTCCGGCAGAGGCGGTGCAGCTTTCTGTGGCGCCGGCTGTACAGCTCCCTGGAGCCGCTCCCGCTGCCCGGCATTCTCTCGCGGGCCAGTGGCGTCTGTTTCTCGATCCGGGAGCTGTGGGTGAGGACGACGGCTGGGTAGAGAGCCTGACTTCGGGGGAGGTCCCCGAGAGCGCTCCAGGCGATGAGCTGTTCATTGCGGTGCCAGGGCCCCTTGAGTCTCTGCCGAACACGGCGAGTTATGACGGAGTGGCCTGGTTGGCGAGCGAGTTTTCGCTGCCGGGAGACTCGGTAGCTGCTCGGCAGCTTTTGTCGTTTGGCCAAGCCAACTATCAGGTGCGGGTTTGGATCGACGGTGAGTTCGCTGGAGAACATGAGGGTGGCTACGACGCCTTCCGCTTCGACGTGACCGAGTGGGTTCGCCCCGGCGAGTCTCAGACTTTGGTGGTGCGCTTGCTCGACCCGGGTGCCACGGCCACGGGCGGTTTGTCCCTGGCCACCACGCCTCACGCCAAAGAAAGCTGGTACCACAACTTCGGTGGACTGATCGGCCCGGTGGAGCTGCTCACGATCGACGAGCCTTGCCCCGAGCTCACGGCTTTGCACGTCGATGTAGACTCGGGTGTCGTGCGTGCCACGGTGGATCTGCTCGCAGCTCCTGGGCGCCACAAGGAGCGGGTCGTCGTGGGGCTGACCGTGTATGCGATCCCCCTGAGAGAACGCTGGGATGGAAACGTCGACGGTCTCACTGCCGTCGCCCGGGGACAGCTGCGCAGCCAGTTGCACAGCGCTGGCCTCAGCGTAGAGGTTTTGGCAGAGGTGTCCGACCCGCAGCTTTGGAGCCCGGCGAGTCCACAGCGCTACGCCGCCGTGATTTCGGTCAATGGCGCGCAGGTTGACCACCCAGGGGCTCGGCGGACTTTTGGTTTTCGGACGGTCTCTCTCGACCAAGATGGCCTGCGCCTCAACGGTCGCTTGACCAAGCTCTTTGGTGTGCTTTACCAGCCGCACTGGGCAGGCCTCAACGGCGCTACGCCTCCCGCTGAATATTTAGAGGCCACGGTGTCGGTCATGCTCGACACGGGGTTCAACCTTGTCCGAGCCCATGTGCGCCCTGCGCCAGTGGCGTTTCTGGATGCCGCCGATCGCCAGGGCTTGTTGGTGCTCGAAGAGCCTGCCATCGGTTGGGTCGCAGACGACCCGGGCTTGGGTGAGCGCCTCGACCACGAAGTCGATTGGATGGTCGCCCGCGATCATCACCACCCGTCGATCATCATGTGGGGCATGCTCAATGAGCTGTCGGGAAAGGCCTATCGCTACGGCGAAGAGCTGTCGCTGCGGGTCGCAGCTGCTGACAAGACTCGCCCTGTGCTCGAAGACTCCGGGGGCTTCTTCGGCGGGCGCTACGTGCCTAGCGGCGGCGACCAGCTGCTGCCCATGCGCGACGAGCACTTCTATCCGCCGTTCCCCTTGCCACCTGCCGAGCGCCACGAGATGGCGACTGTGTCCCACGAATCTGGGCCCACGTTTGTCTCTGAGTTCGGCTACGGCACCTTGGTGGACACGCGCTCGGCGGCTTCGGGTTTCTTTGACCGGCAGCTTCGCGGGGACGAACGCAACTTGTTCGGTGGCCTGCGCGGTGCCGCTCGTCGGGCTCGTGAGCGAGGCGAAGATTGGTTAGAGGCGTGGGACGAAGAGCCCATCGTGGGCGCGCGCCCGAGCGATGCCCGTGCCCTGACCAACGACCCCGGCGATTGGGTGGACGAGTCCGCAGAGATTCAGGCCCAGGCAGCTCGGGCGATGCTCGAAGCCTTGCGCATCGAAGAGGGCCTCGACCTGCTTTGCTACACCCAGTGGCGCGCAGTGAGCAGCGAGTCGAGTGCTGGCTTGCTGACGCCCTGGGGCAAAGAGCGCCCGGTGCGCGAGGTGATCAAAGACGCACTGCGGCCGTTGATGATCGTGGCCATCCCTGAGCGGCCCTCGGTGGTGGTGGGTGAGACCCTGACGTTCGAGTTGTTCGTGGTGAACGACACGGGCGCCCCCGTTTGGGCGAGCTTGCATGTGGACGTGACGGGAGCTGTGCCAAGCGTGGGTGCCGCTGATGTACGCGTGTTGCGGCAGGTGTATCCCGCGGGGGTGACTCGGGTGCGGCGCGACGATCTGGTCGTGCACTGCGATCAGTCTGGAGCGGTGAGCTTGCAGGCGGAGTTGTTGAGCGACGACGAGGTGGTTGAGCGTTCGCGGCGAGTGCAGGTCACCGCGGTCGAGGCCCCGCCCGTTCGGCAAGTGCTCACAGACTTAGCTGCAGGCCCGGACGGCGCCACAGAAGAAGAGCTGACCGTCGCGTTGCACTTACCAGAAGGCCGGGAGGACTTGGCGAACTTCGCCGGCCGGCAAGGGTTTACGGTCACCAACGATTTGCGTACCGACGACCCTTGGGATGTGGTCTCGGTCATAGCCGACCCGTCGTCGCTGTTGGGCCAGGTGCCGTTGCAAGAGCGCCTAGAGCTTTGGCAGCGAGTCTGGAGCGGTGGCGCGGCGATCGTATTGCTCCGTGATCCGATCGAAGACGCGTTCGGCAGTTTGGTCGCGGGGCATCGTGGCAGCCGGCGCATGGCGGCTGTACCATTGCCCGTGTCCGTGGCTGCTGCAGCGGGCAACTTTCGCGGACGTGTGCATCCGGTCTTTGAAGCCTTGGCAGTCGATGGCGACGGGCGGGGGACGATGGCCTTCGGTCCCGCGCGTACAGGGCCTCCGGGCCTAGCACCTCGCCAGGTTGTTCACGCTGATCGTCCCGACCCGGTGAACTTGCCCCGGGTGCGTTTGCTCACGGAGCACGACGGCTTGTTGTCCCCCGAGGCGCTGTTGGCCGGGGCTTTGCCAAAGGGCACTCGGCCGGCGATGATCACCCTCGATCATTCGGGCCAGCGAATCGGTACCCCTGTGGCAGCTGTGCCTTTCGGCCGGGGCACGATCACCTTGGTGGGCTTGCCCTTGCTCGACAAGGTCCAGGGCCAGGCCGACCCGCTGCGGGATGAAACCTTGGCTCACTTGGTGCTCGAGTCTGCGGCCGAGGTGGCCGATCGCTTTCGCCATGGAGCCACGGGCAAGACGCCGTTCAAGATGCGCGAGTTGGAGCCGCTGCTCGACGCAGAGGTGGTGCTCTACAGTGCTGCCTTTGAGCGGGTGGCCCAGGCCATCGAACTCGCCGATCGCTACAGCACCATTGGCGGCACCGCTGATTTGCCGCCCACGTTAGCCAAAGCCTTGAAGCATCAGATTGACGCGATCAAGGCGCTGGTGTCCGGTCATCGAGTGGAGGCGCGCGAGTCGCTGACTCTCGCCCACGAAATGGCTTGGACCGCTGAGCTTCAAGCGTTCTTGGCCTTGGACGCCATCGTCATCGACATGGTGGAGGGCTTGCTCACAAACGGCACCTTCGCCGACCGTGACCTGGCTTACGAGACTCTCGAACTTTGGCGTAGTGGGGTGGCGTCGTGGT
Source organism: Pseudohongiellaceae bacterium (assembly GCA_047638635.1). Lineage (GTDB taxonomy): Bacteria > Planctomycetota > B15-G4 > B15-G4 > B15-G4 > CAZIAK01. Next base: position 8,822 of record JBLIMM010000136.1, read on the forward strand.
TCGCGGGAGACGTAGATTTAGCCTACGCTTGGCTGGGCCGAGCGGAGTTGTTGGTGAATACATCCGGTCGACTCGCGACCCCGCCATGAGATCGATTGCCATGCGGCTCCTGCTGCTCACTTTGCTGACGTCCTGCCTCACAGGTTGTGGCCTGTTCTCTGGGGACAGCCTCGACTTTCGCGAATATCCCCTGCGCGAGGTGGGCTACTCAGACGCCTTTGACATGGTGCATGAGGTGACCCGGGACTTTTACTCGGAGAACCTCGCGATCTTGGGCGGCTTTGACGTGGCCGCTGACAAGCAAACGGGGTTGATCAAGGTGCGGCCGGTGGTCGATGGCAACCGGCGCATGACCTTGTACATGACTCTTGAACCGCGCAACTGGGGCACGGCGGTGGCTATGTTGGCGTTGGTCGAACATCTCGATGACGGTAGCGTGGGCGCTGTGGCTTGGAGCAGACCGCTGTCCGACGTGAGCTTTGAGGAGCTGCTCTACCGGGCCTTCCTCGAAGAAACCATTCGCCGGCGGGAAGGGTGATCGCTGTGCGGGCCCTGTGCGCCGGCTTGTCTGTGGGGCTTGCCCTGCTGGTGTTCAACGGTTGCTCTGATGAGCCGGCAAGCTCTTATGAGAATGGGTTCCTGGGCGATGTCCATCGTGAACTCTTGCTCGACAGCGAACACGTGCAGCTCCTCGATGGCTTCGAAGGGTTCACCTCCCTGGTGGTCTGGAAGGAGTTCCTAGAGCGCTTCAATCTCGATCGGGACGAGCTGCCACTTCCCGTGCCGAACCCGAGCCGCTTGTCTTGGGAACTCGACGGCCGCCCTGGTGTGTTCGTGGCTCAGGTCGCTCGCTACCACGCGGGGTCCTCGGCTGACGGTGATCCGTGCACGCTCACTGTGACCGGCATGTCTGGCGGAGAGCCCGTACCAGGCGCATCGCAGACCTGGGATGTGCTGCCCATGCCCACAGATGACCAGCGAGACCAGGCCCAGTTCTACGAAGGTCCGAACCTGGCGGTTTCACTGAAGCTACCCGCGGGTGTTGAGTCTCTGCTGATTGATGTGGCTACGCAGGGTGATTCTCGGGGGAACTACCTCACCTTGCTTTCACCACGGGTCGACTACGAACCGGCGGCGATCGGTGACGTGCACGTTTTCGAGCAGGACATCAGCTTGATGCCCCTCGTGCCAGAGCCACCGGTTGAGCTGCTGTCGTTCGCCGCGCGCACCGTGATGGAAGACGGGCTCCCGGTGACCGTGGACTACGCCTTGCCAAGCTGGGAAGTGAGCGGTGCGTTCGAAGGCAAGACCGCTCGCCATGCCCTGGCGTTGACGGGGGACACGTCCGTGGTCATCTCGAAAATCGAGATTCGCCTAGGAGACGAGCTGCGCTTCGGCGTGGCCCTGGATCGTCGTTTGCCGGAGACTACCCGGGCGCTCGTTGAGCTGTTCGTTGGCCCCGAGCCTACGGGCGGTGATGACGACGCACAGCTCACGCTCGTCGGTAGTGCGGAGGTCGGATCGAAGCACTGGCACCCTGTCTCTTGGTCGCTCGACGATCACGTGGGTCAGCGTCAACGGATGGTGATCACGGCGAAGTCGTTGTCGTTGCCTAGCGAAGACGTGGTGGTCGAAGAGCCCGACTACGCCTTGCGGGATTACGTTTCGGTGTCCTACCGGCCCACGGTGACCCGAGTCGGTTTGTCGAACTTGAGTCTGTCCCGGACGTCCCGGGTGCCTTGGCGCCGCGCTGCCGTTGAGCAGCCGTCGGTGCTGCTGGTGCAGATCGAAACTCTCCGAGGTGATCGGCTCACAGCGACTACGTCGACTGGCCAGCCGCTCATGCCAGCTTTGAGCACCTTGGCTCGGCTGGGCACGCACTACACCCGCGCGCTTGCTCCCAGCCCGTGGACGTTGCCCAGCACCGCCACCTTACTCACGGGTTTGACTCCCTCGGCGCACGGCGTGGTCCATCACGATCGCATGGTGCTCCCCGAAGACGTACCGACGTTGGCTGAGCGCGCCCGTGAGTTGGGCGTGGCCACAGGCGCTGTGTTCTCCAACGATCTGCTCGACCCACACAAGGGCTACGCTCGAGGGTTCGATGACTGCGCTTACGTGACGTATGCGAACGCGCGGCAAGTGGGGCACTTGGCCAAGGGCTTGCTGGGCAACTTCGGCGAGCGACAGTTCTTGTTGCTGCTGCACTACTTTGATCCTCACCATCCTTACCGGGCTCCGGGAGGATGGCGCGATCGCTTCGTTGAGCCAGCTCTGCGCGACTTCGATTTAGAAGTTGTGGACAAGCGCATGGAAGTCTCCATGCACGATGACGCGGTCCCCGGCCCTGAGCACGCCGACTTGCGTTTTCTGGAGCAGCGACAGCAGGGCGACATCGCCTACTTCGACGAGCACTTCGGACGGCTCCTTGACGATCTCGTCGCCCAAGGTTTGGCGGACACCACCACGGTGATCGTCACCGCCGATCACGGCGAAGAGTTCGGCCAGCAGGGTTGGTACGGCCACGGCAGCAAGCTCTACGACGATTGCACCCGAGTGCCGTTGGTGGTGGCCCAAGCTGGTGAGTGGGCTGACGGGTGGCAGCGTTGGCGCGACGGCGGTACGAACAGCGGGACGCACGGTGCGAGCGCAGCTCTAATCGTTGACGACTTGGTGAGCACCTCCGGCTTGCACGGCGAAGTCTTGCGCTTGCTGGACTT
>JBLIMM010000137.1:0-11530 GCA_047638635.1 Pseudohongiellaceae bacterium
CCATCTAAGCCATCTAAGCCATCTAAGCCATCTAAGCCATCTAAGCCATCTAAGCCATCTAAGCCATCTAAGCCATCTAAGCCATCTAGGTCAGCTAGGTCAGCTCTCGTCGTCGTGAGCCGCAGGCATGCTTCCGCTCCAGCGCCACCACACGGCGAGGTTCACCAGCAAGCATGCCGAGAGCACAGCGGTGGTGATTTCGAGGGAGTCGGTGGCGTCATAGAGCAAGCCCGTCAGCACGCCGCCCACCGAGAAGCTCACGGTCATACACAGGAAGTCGAGAGCGTAAATGCGGCCCCGGTAGGCGTCATCCACATGCTGCTGCCACCACGCGGTGGACGCCACCCAGACGGTGCTGCCGCCCATGTGCGCCACTAAGACGCAGCCCCCCGCCCACCACAGGTTCTGCGCCTGACCAAACGCCCCGTAGAACAGCGCGGCCACCAAGAGCCCCAGGCCAATCTGCAATCGCAAGGCCCGGTCGCTGCTACCGAAAACCCGTCGCGCCAACACCGGGCCCAGGCCCGTCCCCATGCCGCGCATGGCGTACAGCGCGCTCGTGGCCAGGGCCGCCCCCACCACCGGGGCGAAGCGCAGCTGGCCCGCCACAGACAGCAGCACCAAGTAACCTCCCGCCGGCCACCAGAACGTCTTGGTCAGGACGGCAGGCAACAAGTGCAGCTCGCGCACATGATCGAGGCCGCGACGCATGTCGGCGAAGGTGAGAAGGTCCCACCAACGAAAGGGTTCTGGCTGCTTGGGCAGAGCTGGCAACGCCAGGCCGATGAGCAACGCCGCTGACACCAGGTAGGTCACGGCATCGGCGATGAAGACCACGTCTGTGCCGTAGGCGTTGGTGAGCACTCCACCGAGGGCAGCTCCCACAGCGAGCATGGTGCTCCAAGTGGCGGCGGACAGTGCCAGCGCACCATGAATGTCCTCGCGGCGAACGAGACTGGGCACCGACGCCGAGCGGGCCGACTCGAAGAAGATCGAGCAACCCATTTGCAAGAACAGCAGGGTGTAGAGCAAGGGCAGATCGGCGGCGTCGTCCACCAGCAGAAAGAGCAGCACGAGCACGGCGCGCATCAAATCGGCGGCGACCATCAAGAAGCGCCGGGGCACACGGTCGGCCACGGGGCCTGCCAGCGGACTGAACAAAGCCAAGGGCATCAGATGCAGGGCCATCTCGAATCCATAGAGCAGCCCCACGCCCAGCTGTGCGTCAGGCCCGGCCAGCTCGCCAATGAGCACCAGCAGCGCCATGCGGTGCAACCAGTCCCCCGCCATGGAAACCACTTGGGCGGACCACAGGCGCACAAACGCCGGGTTGCGGCGCAGCACTCCTAGAATCGAAGTTTGGCTGCTCACTGAAACAACGGGCTGCTAGAGCCCCAGCAATTTTTGGGCTTCATCAACCACCGCCGCCAAACAACCTTCGTCAAAGGGACTGACCAAACCCGCCGAGCGCACCAGCTCTTGAAAAGGCGCCTCGCCGCCCCGGCGACACAAAGCCACGTAAGCAGACATAGCCTCGGCTTCGTCCGCTCGCGACCTGCGCAAGAACTGCAGTGCACAGGTTTGCGCCAGCACGTAATCGATGTAGTAGAAGGGGCTGCCGTAGATGTGCTGCTGAGCCTGCCAACGCCCGCCCTTCGCGGCATAGTCCATGTCGCCCCACTGACGCCAAGGCAAGTAGATCCGTTCCATCTCGCGCCACATCTCGTGACGCTCGGCGGGGGTCGCCTCGGGGCGGCTGTAGACCTCGTGCTGAAAGTGGTCGACCGCCGTGCCGTAGGGCAAGAAGGTCAAGCTCTGGGCCAAGTGCACCTGGCGGAAGCGCTCCGCGTCGTCGCCGAAGAACTTCTCCATGTGTGGCCAGGTGAGGAACTCCAGGCTCATGGAGTGCACTTCGCAGGACTCCATGGTCGGCCAGATGGTGTCCACGATCTTCTGGTCGGAGCTGCTGTAGTTCTGGAAGGCGTGGCCGACTTCGTGGGTGAAGACTTCGACATCACCCTTGGTGCCGTTGAAGTTGGCATAGACGAAGGGCATGCCGTGGTTGGGGAAGTTCGTGCAGAAGCCGCCCCCGGCCTTGCCCTCCCGGGATCGCAAGTCGAGAAAGCCGCCACTGGCCATGAGCCGGAAGAACTCCCCCAGGCCGCTGCCCATTTCATCGAACATCTCTTTGGCCCGAGCCATCATCCAATCGTGATCGCCCTGGGGCACTGGATTGCCCTGGAGGTCACAGACCGGTTCGTCCCAAGCCATCAGCTCGTCGAGGCCCAAGGTCTCTGCCTTTTCTTTTGCCAGACGGGTCGCCAAGGGCACCACATGCTCACGGACCTGGGCGCGAAAGCGATCGACATCGTCTCGGTTGTAGTCAATGCGGAACATGCGCTTGTAGGCCAGCTCGATGAAGCTGTCGTAGCCCAGCTGGCGAGCCATCTTCGTGCGCAAGGCCACCATGTCGTCGTAGATGCGATCGAGCTGATCACCATTCTCGGCAAACCACTGCCAGTGCACTTGCTCTGCGCCGTGGCGAGTCTGGCGATCACTGTGGACGCGGTACTTCACCAAGGTGGAGAGGTTCAGATCCTCGTCCTGAAAGCGCAGCTTGGCGCTGGCCAGCAGCGAGGTGTACTCGCCCTCAAGCTTGGACTCTTGCACCAGCCCGTCTTTGATCGCGGGGTCAAAGGCGAGCACGTCCACTTCCCACAAGGAGAAGACCTGCTCACCCAGCGCTGCCTTCAGCTGAGCATGGAGAGGGTGCTCTCGCAGTGCCTGCTTGACCGCTACCTCCAACTCGATCCACTGTGGTCCCAGCTCATCGCTGAGCTGGCGATTCGCAATGGCAGTGGCGTCCGTGGTGTCTTGGTTAAAGCGCAGATCGACGAGGTTGCTCCAGGTCTCAAACTCTCGGCGGGTGGCATCCCAACCGAGAATCAAGGCCACGCACTGCTCGACCCCGGTGGCCTCATCCGTGGCAGCGGCCAGGGCCCCCAAGAGTTCGTCGTTTCGCCGAGCGAGCTCGTCGAGGTCGGGCTGGCTGGCGGCAATGTCTGCAAAGATCGATGTGCTCATGGCGGGACGATAACGCATGAGGCATCGAGTGCGACACGTCCATCCCCGACCAACACAGCTCCCGCACAAACCAGCCCGCTCCCTATGCAACGAGGGCCGCCCCGACACTCGTCGGAACGGCCCTCGCGCAGTTCTGGCAGACACCAGAACCTATGGCAGCTTCAGATCAGAAGGTAGCGACCACAGTGTTGGTGATCTTGCAGGCGGCGATGTCGACCACTTGCATGTGCACCGTACCCAACCCAGCCGTGACAGCCTGGGTCGCGTTCACTTCACCAGCACCGTCGAAGGCGCTGAACGCCAGCACGGTGGGGCCACCGAGCATGATGCTCAGGCCATCACCGGGGCACTGGCCCACGGGGAAGTTGCCACCAGCAATGGCGAAGAAGGCGATCAGGGCGCCGTTCGGAGTACCACCGGACGAAGAGATGTCGTAGGTGCCATCGTTGTTGTTGGACCAAGAGTAGTCCACAGCGTTGACCGTACGAGCGTTCGGCGTCCAGACGGCAGCTTCAAAGGTGACGTCCAGGTTCTCGCTGGTCTCATCGTTGCCGTTGACAGCGTTGCCAGCCAAGGTGGTTTCCAGGCCTTCGGACATCATCACGCGCTGGTTAGAATCACCAAAGGAGTGGGTGCTCATGAAGATCTGTGAACCGAGGGCGGTGTCGTTCAGGTAAGTGCTGGCAATCGCATCTCCATCGGGTCCGTCGACGCTCACGCCAGTCTTGTCCACGCCTTCATTCGCATCGCCCCACATGACGTAGTCAATGTCGGTGACCAAGTCGCTGCTCCCATCCCAGTAGAAAATGGTGCAGAACTCGCCACTGTTGGTCAGGCCGCCACCGCCATTGATCGAGCCGGGAACGGCTTCGAGCATGTTGGCCACGCCGGCATCGTCGTTGCCAAGGTCGCCAATGCACTCGTAGGTCGGCAACACGCCGTAGGTGTCAAAGAAGCCCAAGGCTCCCTCAGCGTCGGCGAAAGCCACGGTCTGGTACTCGCCTGGAGCGATGGTTGCACCGGCGGGGAAGCGAGCGGAGAAGTCACCGAAGCTACCACCTCCGGGCGCACCGTTGACGAGGTTGTAGTAGTAAGTGGGACCGCCGGCGAAGGTGGCATCGCTGACGTAGTAGTCAGAGAGGTCGACAGGCTCGGCGTTGGGGTTAAAGAACTCGACCATCTCGCCAGCGGTCGGCGTGACAGCGAACTCGGTGATCAGAAGCGTGGACTGCGCAGATAGAGTGCTGCTAGCCGCAAGAATAGTGGCGCCAATGAGGGTCGGACGAAGCATGTTGGTTGATCTCCAGGTTGAGCCCGTGAAAAGTGACCGACTTGCAAAGGGTTGGGACGCTCCCGTGACGACCCGTGGGCCGGTACTCCCTGCAAATCGGACTATGGATGTTGGGGGCACTTCGTCAATTGCACAAGGCGGTACCTCCCCGAAATGCCGAGAATTACGCACTATTGCCTGAATTCTCACGGATTCCTCGCCCAAGACGCCTCAGAGCACCCATCGCCGTAGCGATGAGAGCTACGCGTCCCCGAAGGAATGCCTGCGGTAAGAGGTACCCCCTGGCCCCTCAAAGCCCACCCAGATCAGCCCTTGCGCAGGTCGCTCGCCTCCAAGGCCCTGCGGATGCGCTCCTGAACGTCTTGAAAATGAGCCAAGCTATAGCTGTCCAGCCCGGGCCTGGCGAGAGCTTGAGGAAGCGCCGCATCGATGGCCCGTAGCTCCTGGCGAGCGCTGGCCCGCAGATCGTGGGCCGACGCCCCGGGCCAGTACATCCCAGTGGTCAAGTCGATGAGTCGGTCGACATGTTCACCCTGGCAGTTCCGTTCGATGCTCGAGATGAACGGCTGACGGTTGCTGAAACCCTCGCCCTCGTCCGTGAGCGGAGCCCAGATAGCAGCGCGCACAACTGCCCACACCTCGGGGACGGTGAGAGCGTCTTCACCACGCTCAATCCGGCGCTCGTTGTCTTTCACCCGACGGAGACGGATGGGGTTGATCAGCAAGCTGAGGGCGGAGGCTTGCACGCCGAGCAAGCTGTTGTGGATCGCCCAGTCGTGGTCATCTCCAGAGCCAGCGTCGTACCAGTTGTCGCTACCGAGCTTGCGCAACATGGCAGGTTCAAGGGCAAAGGCCTCGTCGCAGAAGGCATGCTCGACAATAAACTTCAGGGCTCGCCGCTGCTCGGCCACCGGCACGGGCGTGACCGGGTCAGCGCCTTCGAGATCTCCCTTGAAGAAGCGCGTGATGTGCGCCCCGCCGATCCAGTGCGAGGCCTCAGCGATCGCGCCCATCTGCTTACCCAGCAACATGCCGAAGAGGCGCCGAGCCTTCTGCCAAGACTCACCGTCGTCGATGGCTTGGTCGAGAAAGCGAGCCCTGGCGTGGGCAACGAAAGCCACGGGACCAATCGCGAAGCCCATCTCTGAGTTGGTCCAACGCACAAAAGACCAACGAATGTCCTCCGGGTCACTCTCCATGTAGGCACCGGAGCGAGCGTCTTGCTGCAAGACCACAATGGCGTCAACGATGCCCACCTTCTCGAAGGCCTTGTTCCAGGCCAAGATGCCATCGCGCACCCAACGGCGGTAACGGGTCGGATTGGTGTGTTCGATGTGGTAGACGATCGGGCGTTTAGGCGGACTCAAGCGCAAGGACGGGTCGGCCTTCTCTATGCGCCAGCGATTGGCATAGCGCACCGCCTGAGACTCTCCGTCATGACGCGCGCGGTCGGTGTAGTCGGAGTCGTAGAGACCCACACGCCGGTCCGCCTCCCGAGGTTTGAAGCCAGGCTCCCTCTGGGGCATGCCGATGGAGTAACGAATCTCCGCTAAGCGCCCGCTCGCACGGGGCAGCTCAAAGCCCAATTCGATGTTGTCCGGGAAGACCTTGGCCGTGGTGATCCGCGCCAGAGAGTGGTCCGCACCAGAGGTGAAGTTGCCGAAAAAGCGTGATGCTTTGCCGAGCAAGACTGCGTCCAAGTCGATCACAGGACCGCCGCCCGGGCCTTTGCACAGGATCGGCGTGGAGAGCAAGACACGGCCGGTGTAGATGCGCTCCAGGGCGCTCTTCGATTGAGCGTCCTCGGAGGAGATGTAGGCCAGGTTCGCTTCGATGAGCGCCAGCTTGTCGCCGCGCTTGTCACCGGCTGCGGCCAGACTTCTGCCAGCTGCTCACCGACAAGAGTGTGATCACCTCGTGACAGGGCCTGACAGAGACATCATGGCGACCTGCTCGGATTCGCGATATTTCGCCCGTTGGGCCAACGATATTTCGCGAACACCGAAATGTCGCGACAAGCGCAAGAGCCAAGCGCAACCCATAAGCCTTTTGGATTAAATCACTTAGATGATTTCCAGGAGATTGGCACAGCCTTCGCTCTACTGTGCCAACGATGCCAAACAACCCTTGGCCTTCCCTGGCGTCCCGCGCTGGCGGCGCCCTTCCACTTCGCACACGAGATCCGTACATGTCCTCGACCACCGCAACACCCTCGGCACACACATTGATCCTCGGCGGCTCCAGCGGCATGGGCCAGGAGGTCGCCCGGCGGCTTCTTGGCCGTGGCCAAGCCGTTCACTTGGTCGCCCGTAATCCGGAGAAGCTCGAACGAGCGACCAAGGATTTGTCGGCCCTCGGCACCGTGAACAGCACCGTGGCCGATCTGCAGGACGACGATGCGGTCACGGGGCTGATCGATTCCCTGCGCACTAGCACCGACCACATCAGCGGCTTCGTGAACGCAGCCGGCGTGTTTAAGCCACTGCCGTTCATGGAGCACACACCGGCGGACTACGACGTCTACCAGCAGCTCAATCGCGCGGGATTCTTCATCACCCAAGCGGTCGCCGAGAATATGCGCCAACACGGCGGCGGTGTCATGGTCAACGTGGGTTCCATGTGGGGACATCAAGCGGTGAAGGCTACGCCGTCCAGCGCGTACTCCATGGCCAAAGCCGGGCTGCACTCACTCACCCAGCATCTCGCCATGGAGCTGGCTGCGGACAACATCCGCGTGAACGCCGTCGCTCCCGCAGTGGTGGTCACGCCCATTTATGGATCGTTCATCGAACCCGCCAAGATCGCCGAAGAGCTCAGGGGATTTGACGACTTCCATCCCCTCGGTCGCGTAGGACAAGTCGGCGACGTTGCCTCAGTCATCGAGTTCTTACTGTCCAGTGAAACCGAGTGGGTCACCGGCGCCATCTGGGATGTTGACGGCGGAGTCATGGCTGGGCGTAACTGAGGCGTGATCACGCCGAGGAATGCGCGGGCACAGCGGCGACCTGCGCATTCCTCTATGGCTTCATGCTGCTATGGCTTCATGCTGCTATGGCTTCATGCTGCTATGGCTTCAACGTCAACGTCATAGCCTTCGCACCCACCTGAATGCGGCGCACGTCGCCCCGCTCGCCCACCCTGTATTCATAGCTTCCGGGAGCAAGGAAGAGCGTGCGCTCTTGGCCACCCCAGCAGTTCTTCAGGGTGCTGACGGGAGCGCCGTTGGCACTAAAGAGATGCACGTTCAAAGGGACATCCGCGGACCACGGCGCATTCATCGCCACTCTTGTGGCAGGGGCCAAGACGAGCTCGACGTCGCTCACGTCCCCATAGCGAGCATCCACAATCTGTGGAATCACCGCCTGCTCTCGGCCATTCACTGCAAACACGAACCGCTCACGCCCGGCGGATTTCACGGTGAACTCTCCGTTGGCATCCGACTGCCAGGAGAACCGGCGGTTCGGCGCAGCATCCCGATCAAAGCGGTCCACCGGCAGCAACTGAAAGGTGCTCACCGCCGGTCGACCTTCGCTATCCACCACACGGCCACTGATCGTGCGAGCTCCGCTCAAAGAGACCTCGCCTAAGTCGACCAGCTCACCGGGCTCGATGGTTACCACTCGCCTCAGAGTCTCTTTGCCTGGGGCACGAACGAGCAGCACAAGCAATCCAGGGCGCTGTGCCGTGAAGCGTACCTGGCCAGCAGCACCCACCTTGGTCGGGACGCCAGACGACTGGCTATCCGAGAGTTCCACCGTGGCCGCTGTCACTGGGCTGCGGTCATCCATGTCCACAACCGTCAGCGACACCTCGCCCAAAGTACCGATCGCCGCTTGCTCTGAGATCACAAAGAGGATCTCTTCCGCACCGGGGAGAACCTCCTGGGTGGACACAACCACGTTCCTCGCTAGCAAGCTGGCCCACACGGGAAGAGGCACGTCCAGCTGGAGCATCCCGTCGGTACCCGCAGGCATCTTCGTCGGAGTCTCAAAGGGAAACGTCTGATTGGTCTCGTAGGACCCCAGCCCGAACGCCAGGTAATCCCGCGACGTGGTCGGCGGGAGGTTCGTGGTCAGCGCTGACTTCGTCGCCACCACAGTGAAGCGCATGGAGTCCCAGTAGGACTCAAACTGCTTGTCCAGAGCGTCCTGCACCGAGGCACCCACGGGAGTTTCAATGCGCACGGGCAAGATCAGCGCCTTGCTCAGAGACACGTCGTGACGCATGGAATCGCCCTGCTCAAGTTCGAGCGCCATAGAGAAGGGCAAGAAACCTGGAGCGTCCAAGGTCATCACCCAGCTTCCCGACGCCAAGCCTGCTATGGCAAAGCTCCCGCCGACCACTAAACACTTACGGCTCAAACCACTCGGCCCGGCGAAGCGCACTGCGGGTGCGTAGCTCCTGGTCTGAATGAACGGGTCTCCCAACTCGTCCCTCACCGCACCGAAGACGACAGCGCCCACGGGATCCTCCTTGAGGTCTAGCGCCGGGGAGACTTGGAGTTTCTGTGGCCTCTCCGTATCACTGCCGACGAGGGCAGCAAGGCTCTCGCTGCCCTCCGCGGCTCCGTGGCGAGCGGCCTCCACGTCTGCGGTGCGAGAGACTTCCGTGCCCCCTGGCCTTTCGGTGAGCCCCGCGGGCGTTTCGTTGTCGCCGCTTCCCAGCCAGACGCCAGCGCCTGCCAGAGCAAGGACCACAGCCGCCCCCACAAGCTTCAGTTTCATTGTCATCGTAAGCACTCCCATAGAGATCTTCGCTGTACCGACCGCGGCCCCTGCGGTTGTGGCTGACGCGGCGATCGTCGCCCCGTCCCAGCGCATGATCAGCGGAATCAACGCCACCGACCAAGCCCGGCGGTCCTGGCCCCACTGACCATCCATGCGCCCTCGGAGCACCTCGAGCGCCCGGTGCAAACGGGTCCGCACCGTGGCCCCTGGGACACCGAGTTCCACAGCGATCTCTCGGGGATCCAAGCCCTTGAAGTAGCGCAGAATCACCGTGGTACGAAAGGGCTCGTCCAGATCCAGCACGCCGTTTACGAGCGCGCGAAACAACTCAGCCTGTTCGACCAAGTCGGCCGCCGCTGCGGGACCGTGAACGTCGCTCCCTCGGTTCTCTTGACGCCGCTCGTAAAGCGTTTCGTGGCGCTGTTGGCGCTTGCGATCGCGCACTTGTCGCCTCACCACGTTGCGCAAGATCCCTGCGAGCCATGGACGCGCCCCTACTGTGCGTCGGGGCTGGCGCTGTAAAGCCACCACCCATGTCTGCTGCACCACGTCGTCCACCTGGCTCTGGTCGAAGAGCAGGCTGCGGGCCAAGCTGCGCACCCACGTCGACTCAGCCAACAACGATTCGACGGAGAGAGGTGACGACTCTTGGGTCATGGTGTTCTTGAGTGCCCGCAGAGGTCTCCAGCGTTCCCATATTCTTGCATGACGCGCAAAAAAAACATCGAAAACCGTGAGCCTCTAGCTCGGCCCCTAGCTCGGTCTCAAGCCACGACGACGGTCTTCACGTTCACAAACTCGTGGAGACCGAAGCTGGACAACTCTCGCCCATAGCCCGAATCTTTCACACCACCAAAGGGCAAGCGCGGGTCGGACTTGACGAAGTCGTTGACGAAACAGGCGCCGGCCTCTAGCCGTTCTTCGGCGAGACGCTCACCTCTGGCAAGATCGCTCGTAAAGATAGCGGCCCCCAATCCAAACGGGCTGTCGTTGGCGATTCCCAGGGCGTCTTCTTCGTCGCGAGCGCGTATCACCGTGGCGACTGGGCCGAAGAGCTCTTCTCTGTAGGCCGGATTCCCGGCGATCACGTCGATCAAAACAGTCGCCGGATACCAAGCTCCCACTTGGGCCGGAAGCTCGCCCCCGAGCAGACATCGGGCTCCCGCAGAAACGCTGCGGCGCACCTGATCGTGCAGCTCATCCCGCAGGTCGACACGAGCCATGGGGCCAAGCCGCGTCTCGCTGTGGGTCGGGTCACCAAGCTCGTAACACTCAAGGTCTTCAACAAGACGAGCCACGAAATCGTCGTGCACCGAGTCGACGACAATGAAGCGCTTGGCGGCAATGCAGCTCTGCCCCCCATTGATCATGCGACTGGTAGCGCAGAGCGAGACCGCCCTGGCCAGCTCAGCATCTTCGAGAATCACGTAGGGATCACTGCCGCCCAACTCGAGCACCACCTTCTTGAGTTGTCCACCAGCTGCCGCCGCCACGGCCCTCCCAGCGGGCGTGCTGCCGGTGAGCGTGACCGCCTTGATCTGCGGCTGCTCGATGATCCGCTCGACCATGGAGTTGTCCACCAACAAGGTCGTGAAACAGCCCCGGGGAAAGCCTGCCTCGCGAAACAGATCTTCGATGGCAGTGGCACATCCGGGGACATTCGACGCGTGCTTCAGCACGGCTACGTTGCCCGCCATCAGCGCCGGCGCCGCGAAACGCAGCACCTGCCAAAAAGGAAAGTTCCAGGGCATGACCGCCAGCACCGGCCCCAGGGGCTGAAAACTCACGAAGCTCTTCAACGCTTCTGTCTGAACCGATTGGCGAGCCAAGAACCCAGGCCCCTGTTCGGCGTAGAACTCGCACACCGTCGAGCACTTCGCCACCTCCGCCAACCCTTCTCGGGCCAGCTTGCCCATTTCTTCTGTCATCAACCGAGCCAGCTGCGGCGCCCGGTCTACTAAGAGCTGCGCCAGACGACGCAGCAAAGCTGCACGATGCTCCAACGACGTCTCTCGCCACGAGCGGAAACAGGTCTCTGCCAAGAGCAAGCGCTGCTCGACCTGCGACCACTCATGGTCACAGTGCTCGCGGATCGTCTCACCAGTGGCGGGGTTTACTGAACGCATCGAAGACTCCTCAGGTGGGCGCACGGTACCGCGCCCGCCCTGAAGAGTCTTCGATGCTCCGCGGGAAACAGCGCCTCCCTCACGGCCCGCTCGAAACCCGCTGAGAGGCGTGCCGAGCCATCAGCCCTTCAACGAGCAGTGAGCTCTAAAGCGTTGCTCACCCACACAGGAGCATTGGGAGACGGATCGTTGGTCACCACTTGGGTGTAGATCTTGAACCCAGCGGGAATGCCCTGGGGCCAGGCGAAGGCCAGGTCGAGGCCGCCGTTGATGTCCGTAACGATGTTGTAGAGCGAGAGAAA
>JBLIMM010000138.1:0-11370 GCA_047638635.1 Pseudohongiellaceae bacterium
AACCCATGGAACCTGGGGAAGCCTTGGCTCTGGACGATCCGTCCGACGAAGCCTTGGCCGCCGCAGCCTTCCTCGAAGACGAAGACGAAGACGAAGGCGAAGAGATTGATGACTTCGACGACGAGCCCATTGAGCCGGAGATCATTCGCGACTGGATGACCTCCGTCCCTCAGACCTGGCTCGAGTGGACCGCCCTTCGAGACGAGATTTGCGAATCCCCCGCCAGCCGGCGGAGCTTTCGTAACTGGATGATGAACAAGCTCGAGGAAGATCAGCACTTGGAGCGGGGCCTCGGTCTCGCCGCTGCTGGTGAGAACGCCCAGGCGCTCGCTGAACTGAATCAAGCGGACGGCGATCTGCCCAAGCTCCTCGCAGCGGAGTGTCTTTCTCACACCGATTTCGTGGGAGCCGAGACAGCGCTGAAGGGTCTCACCTCTTCTGCTGCGGTTGGGTTCGCCGCTCGGCTCAAGTTGGCCGAGGTGCACTTCCATACGCACAACGCAGAGGGTCTCGGCGCTGACGTTGCCGCCATTGAAGGCGAAGGCGGCAGTGCTGCGGACAAGGCATACATCACCGGCCTGCTCGCAGAGACCGAAGGCGATCACGACGGAGCGCTGACTGCTTGGCAGGCCGCGCTCGAAGCCGACGGCGATCATGTCCAGACCACGTTCCGCCTGGCAGCTTTGCTCGATCGCTTCGGCGACGACGACGAAGCCATGAGCCTACTCGACCGCTTTCGCAGCGGCGAGTTGCCCAGCCACACAGGGGCTTTGATGAACCTGGGCGTGCTCTACGAAGATCGTGACCTCTACGACTGGGCCGCAACATGCTTCGGTCTCGTGGTGGCCAACGAGCCCAACAATGTTGTGGCTCGCCGTTGCCTCACGGACGCTCATGCCAGCTTGGTCCAGTACCACGATGAGTCCCAAGAGCGAAAGGCCGACAAGCAAAACGCGGTCTTGCGTATTCCGGTTACGGACTTCGAGTTGTCAGTCCGTGCGCGCAACTGCCTGCAGCGGATGAACCTGCACACCCTCGGCGATCTGGTCAACCGCACCGAAAGCGAGCTGCTCTCGTTTAAGAACTTCGGTGAGACCAGCCTCGAAGAGGTGAAGCAGATCCTGGCCATGAAGGGCTTACGCCTGGGCATGATCACTGGCTCTGGCAGCGTCATCGAGGCCGCGGTGTCCACGACCGAGTCGTCGAGTTCTTCCAGCGGCGACGTGAAAGACCTGAACGTCTCCGAGCTCGATCTTTCCGTGCGCTCCCGGGCGGCCTTGGCCACCCTCGGAGTGACCCGGGTCGATGATTTGTGCCGCACCACCGAGACCACACTGCTGTCCTGCAAGAACTTCGGCCAGACGTCTCTGGACGAGATTCGAAGCAAGCTGCGGAACCTCGGCATGGATCTCACCGGCTGATGTTCGAGTACCTCACCGGGCGGCTTGAGCACACGGCGACCGGTGAGGTCGTGATCGACATCGGTGGCGTCGGATACCGGCTTACGGTCTCCGGCGCCACCCTCGCGCGACTTCCCGAACTGGGTCAGAGCCTCACGCTCTTTACTTGGTATGTGGTCCGCGAAGAGAAGCCGGCATTGTTTGGTTTCACCAGTCGTGAAGAGCGCGGGCTGTTTGAACGACTCTGCGGGGTGAGCAAGGTGGGGCCGGGCATCGCTCTGTCGCTGCTCTCGGCCATGACACCGAGCGCCTTGGCTACGGCCATTGATAGCGGCGATGTCGCAGGACTGTCCCGGGTCAAGGGCATCGGCAAGCGCACCGCCGAGCGACTCTGCGTCGAACTCCGAGACCGTTTGGGAGCGCTGCCCGACCTGCCCGGCGTGGTGCGAGATCAGTCCGCTGCGGTGATTGCAGCGCTGATGGCTCTGGGGTTCCAACGGCGAGCTGCGGCGGCCGCCACGAGCGCCACCCTCAAAGACGCTGAACCCGATGCGCCCCTAGACACGCTGATCAAGCAGTCTTTGCAGCGGATCGGCTCAGCGCAAGCAACGACAGGTCGGCAGGGGTAACCCCGGCCAGCCGCGACGCCTGGCCCAGGTCTGCGGGACGAGCGCGCGCCAAGACTTCTCGCGCTTCTGGTCGTAAGGCCTCTAAGAGGGCGTAGTCTAAATCGTCGGGTAGGGGCACGGACGCGAGCCGCTCTAGTTTGGCCACCATGCGAGCCTGACGGCGCACATAGCCTTCGTAGCGTTCGTCTAGCTCGACCTGCAGACCCCAATCCGCGGGAAGCTCCAGCTTGGCCAAGCGAGGCGTCGAGTCTGACACTTCGCTCCAGGAGTCTCCCGATCGCAAGCGTCTACGGAGAGGCGACGCATTGTCGCCCATGGCTGAGCGGGCTTTGCTGATCGCGGTTTCGCGCCGCAAGTGAGCCTCGTGAACCGCCCCGTCGATCAACCCCCAAGCGAAGGCGTGATCACTCAGGCGTCGATCAGCGTTGTCCTGGCGCAGCACCAAGCGGAACTCCGCCCGAGAGGTAAACATGCGGTAGGGCTCCACCGGGCTCAGGGTGGTCAGGTCGTCGATCAAGACGCCCACGTAGGCTTCATGTCGTCCCAAACTCACTGTGGGGAGACCTTGCACCGTACGGGCAGCGTTGAGGCCCGCCATTAGCCCCTGGGCCGCAGCCTCTTCGTAGCCGCTGGTGCCGTTGATCTGACCAGCCAAGAAGAGTCCCGACAAAGCGCGACACTCAAGGCTCGGACGGAGCTGGCACGCGGGCACGGCGTCGTATTCCACGGCGTAACCCGGACGCAGCATGCGCGCCGATGCGAAGCCAGGCAGGCTGCGCACCAACTGTTGCTGAACCTCTGCAGGCAAGCAATTCGACAGCCCATTGAGGTACAGCGAGTCTCCGTGCAGCGTTTCCTGTTCCACGAAAACTCGGTGCTCGTCCTTGTCGGCGAAGCGCACGATCTTATCTTCAAGGGACGGGCAATACCGGGGGCCCACACTGTCCAGAGCGCCCCGCCCATAGGGTGAGAGGTGCAGCTTCTCCCGGACCAAGTCGTGGGTCTGTGCGCTGGTGGCCGTGCGCCACGTGGGTACCGATTGACGGTCAGCGGGTGGTGGCGTGCCATAGGAGAAACGACCGTCGTCCGGATGTCCCGTATGGGATTCGAGACCGGGGAGGTCCACGCTCTTCGCGGACACTCTGGGAGGAGTGCCTGTCTTTAATCGCACCAGGTCGAGCCCTAGCCCTGACAAGCTCGCGGACAGGGCGGCCGCCGGCGCTTCGCCCACTCGGCCACCGGCAGAGCTGCGATCGCCCACGTGCATCAAGCCCCGGAGAAACGTGCCGGTTGTGAGCACCACAGCGTGAGCGGGCAGATGAGACCCGTCGACCAGTTCGACCCCTGCCACCTTGCCGCCCCCCTCGCTCACAGCCGCCACTTGGCCCTGGACAACGGTGAGGCCCGAGGCGCCCTCGACGGTGGCGCGAACAAAGGCTGCGTAGGCATCCTTGTCGACCTGGGCACGGGGGCTCTGGACCGCAGGCCCCTTGCTGGTGTTCAGCATTCTGAATTGCATCGCCGCGTGGTCCGCCGCGACCCCCATGAGCCCGCCGAGAGCGTCGACCTCTCGGGCCAGCTGCCCTTTGGCTAAGCCACCAATGGACGGGTTGCAGCTCATGCGGCCAATGGCCCCCGAGTCGAGGGTCACCAGGATCACTGAGCAGCCCACTCGGCGAGCTGCCAAGGCAGCCTCGACTCCGGCGTGCCCTCCACCCACGATGATCACGTCCGTTTTCATGGGTTGTCCCGTTGGTGGGGCCACGAGTTCGCTTGCAGATCCCAGCCCGAACGAGCGGCGCCGACCAGAGACATCCCCTGGCGCCGAAGCTGTTCAAGAAGGTGGTAGGTCTGGAGTCGTCTCATCTGTTCGGTCATTGTAGTCACAGCCAACGGCAGGACACTGACTCCGATGCCCAGCCTTTCAGCACAGCGACCGCGCGGCCCAACGCTCCCAGTCCTCGCAGCAGCCCGACCCATGACCACAGCCTCCTCTACGACGCACCTCTCCGTCACAGGCCTGGCCCTAGGTTATGGGGATGGACTGCTCGTCGAGGACCTCACCCTGACCCTGAGCCGTGGAGAACGGTTGGTCATCGTGGGCGCATCCGGCGCAGGAAAGTCTACCTTGATGGCAGTTCTGGCCGGGCTGGCTGAGCCCGCAGCCGGGCAACTCCAGCGCCCGGACGACCCGCCGGGCATGCTCTTTCAGGATGGCGCTCTGTGGCCGCACATGACCGTGGCCCGGCACGTCTCCTTCGTCGACCCGCACCACGATCAGGCCTGGCAAGACCATCTGCTTGAGGTCTTCCAGCTCAGCGAGCTGCGCCAGCGACGGCCGGAGCAGTTGTCCGGCGGAGAGCGCTTGCGCCTGGGTCTTGCCCGTGCCCTGGCGCCCCGTCCCAGCTGGGTGCTACTCGACGAGCCCTTGGCCCACCTGGACCCCGCTCTGTCTGCGTCCCTGCGAGAGAAACTGCCGCTGCTCGTGGCCGAGTTGGGCGCCACGCAAGTGACGGTGACTCACGACCCGGACGACGTGCTGATTTTTGGCGACAGGCTGCTGTCCCTCGAGGGCAAAGGTCACTGGTGGCTTGGCGAGACCCACGAAGGCCTGGAAGAACCGCCAACCCCAGCACTCGCAGCCTTTTCAGACAGAGGTACGATTCTCACGGGACGGAGCGACGACCAAGGGCGCGCGGATTTGGGTCTGGGGCTGATCATCGAAGGGACCACAGCCAATCAAGAGCTCGCCACGTTCTTGGATGCGTCTGCAGTGACGTTTGTCGACGAAGCAGCGTCCAGCCTCGAGGGCACGTACCTGGCTCCCGACCGTCGAGGTGGTTCGTGGGTCCGTTGCGGTGAGCGGCTGCTACGGTGTGGCGAGAGAGAGAGCCGTCTTCGGAGCGGCGACACTGTGCGGGTGAGCATCGCTGGTCTACCGCGCGTTCTTGAGAGTGGTAAGCGTTCATGAATCCTCGCGCATTGATCGGAGTCGCACTACTGGGCGGCGTGGTGGCCGGGCTGTTGTGGATCCCAGACGGCGGGTCCGCTGATGCGCCCCTGGCAACTTCTGCGGGCAACATCGCGGCTCCGGTTTACTCATCCCCTTCAGACTGCGCCGAGTGCCATCCCCAAGTGGTCGCAGAGTGGCGTGAGTCCATGCACTCCCAGGCCTTCACCGACCCGCAGGTTCGCAAGCCGTCTCAGTCGGATAACTTCCGCAAGAGCGAGTGCTTGCCCTGCCATGCTTCGGCGCCCGTGTTCGCCTTCGGCATCGAAGAAGACACGCGGGTCTTAGCCCGGGCTGAACGTCGCCAGGACGGCATCGACTGCAACTCCTGTCACGGCCTCCCCGAAGGAGGCGTCGCCGCCTCGCGAGCCGGCCTCAACGGCCCCTGCTTGCCCACCTACCGCGACACATTGTCCAGCCCGTCACTCTGTGCCCCTTGTCACAACCAGCATCAAACCCACGACGAGTGGCGTGTGTCCCCCGCCGCAGCCGCCGGTCAAAACTGCCGCGATTGCCACATGACCCGGCTACGTCGCGAGCCCCCCAGCGCCGGGGCCCCGCGCTCTGGGCGCAGCCACAAATTCTTAGGCGGTCGAAACAAAGACTTCGCCCTCGCTGGTCTGTCGTTGACGCACAAGGTCGACCACGAAGCGAGCACGCTCACGGTCACCTTGGTCAACGAGTTCGCCGGCCACAATCTACCCTCTGATTCTCGCAACCGCGCCCTCGACCTGGTCGTCACGGTGCGCGATGCCTTAGGTGTAGAGGCCGCTCCCATCGAGGGCTTGGGGGATCGCTTTCCAGGGGGCGCAACGGGAACGGCGCGGCTGCGCTTTCGTAACCCGTACCGCAGTTCAGGCAAGACCACCACGCAGATTCCTGCGGGGGAACAACGGGAGTTGGTCGTGCCCTTCGCGGACAACGCCCAGTCTGCTTCGGTGGAGCTGCTCTACAAGCTCGAACCCTGGATTCCAGATACAGAAGCCTTCTGGAACAAGACGGTCGACGTGGACCTCAGCCAGCAGTAACGGGCTGGGAGCGCTGCACGACTCCTCGCACCAGGACGTCCTCACCCAGCGCTTCGGTGCGCACGTCGCTCAGCTCTAAAGCCTCGGCCAACTGCTCCGGTGAGAGCCCAGCCAGAGATCGCCCAGGCAATGCGGGCAAGCCCTGGGGCCCGATGTTTTGGGGACACTGAAACACAGCCACTTGATCGACGAGCCCTGCGTCAAAGAACGCGGAGAGCGTTCGGGCCCCACCCTCGACCATCAGTCGGCCCACGCCTTCGGCAGCAAGCAAGGACAGGCAATCCGCCAACCATGTGGGCCCCTCGGGCACTCGTAAAACGCGGACATCTCTGGCGTCCAACGCCACTTCGGGTTGCTGATCAGCGTCAAGTTGAGTCATCACCCAAGTGGGTGTCTCGCCGGCTGTGTCCGCCAGGCGACTGGTGATCGGCATGCGCAAACTGCGATCGAGAACAATGCGCCGCAAGGGACGGAGCGCTGGCGACAACCCTCGAGCGGTGAGCATGGGGTCGTCGTTCAACACGGTTTGCACGCCCACCAAAATGCCGTCAAGCTGGCCTCGCCAGCGGTGCACTCTGGCCGTGGCGGCCGAGCCCGTGAGCTGCAGCGGCTCTCCATCGGGGCCCGCAATACAACCGTCAGCAGACTGCGCCCATTTCAGCATCACGTGGGGACGACGGCGCTGAAGCCCGGCGGAGAACTCGGCGATCAGTGCCGTGGATTGTGGATCTTCACAGCAGAGCACCTCAAGGCCTGCAGCCCGCAGCACCTCAAGGCCACGGCCACCATGACGAGGGTCTGGATCTAGCGCACCCACCACCACTCTGACGATGCCCGCTTTGAGAATGGCTTCGACGCACGGCGGTGTTTTTCCTGTGGTGCTGCAAGGCTCTAAGGTGACAACCAGCGTGGCGCCCCGGGCGGCCTCTCCGGCATCGTCCAAAGCGTCCACTTCAGCATGGGCGCCGCCGTAAGCTCGATGCCAGCCTTCGCCGACGACCGTGGCCTCGGCCAGCACGAGCGCGCCCACGGGCGGGTTCGGTTCGACATCGCCTCGGGCAGAGCGAGCCAGATTGATCGCACGCATGAGCGCCAGAGTTTCCGGGGCGCTGATCTGGCTCTCGGTCACGGCGATGCCTCGCTAGGCCACAGGAACATCGAAGACGGGAGCGTCTGCTACGGAGAGCAGATCACCTCGGAGGGTCAACGCGGTTGTCTCTGTGATGCGCACCTGAGCGTAGCGATCGGCCAAAGTCGGATCGCCTTTGAAGACCACCCTGTCGAAGGCCAGATTGCGCCCGAACAAGACATCGGGATCGCGAAGACTGCGACCCTCAACCAGCACTTCGTGCACCGAGCCCACCATGGAGGCGAGTCGTTTCGATGACTGGCGCTGCTGCAAGTCCATCAGTCGAGCCAACCGTTCGCGCTTCACCTTGTCCGGGACGTCGTCGACCAAGTGCGAAAACGCTGGGGTGTCGGGCCGAGGCGAGTAGCGAAAGATGAAGGCTTGGCTGAAGCGCACGTCTTCCATGAGCTGATAGGTCGCTTCAAACTCGGCATCCGTCTCGCCGCAGAAGCCCACGATAAAGTCGCCCCCCAAGGCCACACCAGGGATGGCTTCTCGTAGCTTGTGCACGATTTCGCGATATCGATCGGCTGTGTATCCCCGGGCCATGCGCTTCAAGATCCGGTCACTTCCGGATTGGGGCGGCAGGTGCAAGAACAGTCCGGCCTTGCGACAGGCGCCCATGGCCTCGATCAACTGGTCATCCATCTCTTCGGGATGACTGGTGATGAAGCGCACCCGGTGGAGCCCGTCCAGATCTTCGAACGCACCCAACAACTCGCCGAGAGAGCGGCCTTCTCGCCGTCCCCAAGCGTTGACTGTCTGGCCCAATAAGGTCACTTCGGTCACGCCGTCCGCCACCAAGGTCTGCACCTCGGCCACGATCTCAGACATGGGGCGACTGACCTCGATGCCACGAGTCTTGGGCACCACGCAGTAGGTGCAGCGCTTGTCGCAGCCCCGCATCACCGTGACAAAGGCCCGGCTGCGATGGGGACGGACAAGAATGTCCCGTTCCTCGCTGACCCGTTCGTCGCCATCCACGGCCACGACCCGGTTGCGATCGGCGCGCACTTCATCGAGCACCCGCGCCACCTGCGGGAAGTCGCGAGTGCCGAGCACGAAGTCGAGTGACGGCCAGCGATCGAGCAAGGCTTTGCCCTCGCGGCTCGCCATGCAGCCCAGGACACCCACTGCGAGATCGGGCTCCAGCTGCTTACGCAAAGCCAGCTCGCCCAAGTGGCTGTGCACTCGGTTCTCTGCTTGATCTCTGATGGAACAGGTGACCATCAGAATCGCAGCGGCCTCCTCGTCGCGGTCAGTGAAGTCGTAGCCCGCCTTGCGGAGCGCCCCTACGGTGAGCTCGGCATCCAGCTTGTTCATCTGGCAGCCGAAGACTTCGAGAAGGACTTTGGGGCCTCCGGGGGTTCCCGGCGGCGGAGGTGAGAGCACGGCATCATTCATAATGGGCGGCATCCTAGCGTGCGGAGAGCCCTCCGTCCGCTCAGATCTTCTTTCGGGGCCAGTCCATGCTGAGAGCCCTGGCCCTCCTCGCCCAGTTCAGGGAATCGCAGGGCCTCTGAAGATCGGCGCAGGTTGGGGAGATATCATGCCAACGTGGCCCCTGGCCGCTCCGTTGAACGAGTCCTGATTGCGCCGGTCCCCCTGAACCGAACGTCCCCCATGCTCACCAAAACTCTGGCCTTCCTCGCCCTGGGGACAGCTCTTGCCTGCGGGCCAGGCAGCGCCCCCGGTGCCTCGGACCCCGCCGAGGCCCCCACAACGGTGGCCACCAGCGAGCCTTCGTCCGTCGACGATGCCACCTTCGAGACCACGCGCAACAAGGCTTTTCAGCTCCAAGAGGCCAGCGGCGAGTTGCCAGCCGTGCGAGAGGCTCTCCTGCTAGCTCACGCCATGCGTCCTCAAGCCTTCGGCATCAACAAACGACTGGGAGCGATCAACGCCGAGCTGCGGCTCAACATGCCAGCGATCGAACACTACCGCATGGCCCTCCGAGCCCACGAGGACGACAACTCCGTGCGTCAGAGCTTGGTCGCCCTGCTGGCGATGGTCGAAGCAGACGACGAAATGCTACGGGAGCTGCCGCGGCTCCGAGCCGACCCCGCGTACGAAGGGGAGGCCCTCTTTCTGGAAGCTCGCCTCCGAGACATGCGCGGCGATCGAGATTCAGCCGAAGCCCTCCTCAGAGAAGCCAGCGGGTTGCCTCCCGCCGAGGTTTACCGAGCCCTCTCGCTGCACGGGCGCTTTGTCTTTCAGAGCGGCGACTACACCCGAGCCCAAGCGTTGTTTCAAGCAGCTCAAAAGGGTCGCCCCGACTACAAAGAGGCCGTCAAGGGACTGGCAGACTGTGCGCGCAGGCTTGGGCAAGATGAGGCAGGCGAACATTGGGGCGCGGTGCTCAAGCTGTTGCTAGAACTCACGGACGACGAGTACATCAAGAAGGACGATGACTCCCGCCGTGAAAGGCTTGCTGCGCTCCTCGCGCTCATGCCGGAGTACACCAGCGGCTTCAAGTTGCTCGCGGACATCTATCGGCGCAACGATCAGACCGCAGAAGCTTGCTCAGTGATCAAACAGTTCATTGAACTCCACGGTGCGTTGCTTGAACCCGGTGACATCGACGCCCTCCGCGCGCGATACTGCCAAGACAGAAAGAAGACGAGACAATGAACAAAGCAGCCTGCTGGATGACGTGGCTCTGTGCCTGCCTCTGCGGATGCGATCAAAGGGAAACCGTCGCTCCCACGTCTCACGGAACAGCTACGCCCACTGGTTTTGTGGACGTAGCGGAGTCTGCCGGCATCGACTTCGTGCACACCCACGGCGGGGACGGACGTAAGTTCTTGTTTGAAACCATGGGTTCCGGCGTCGCTGCCAGTGACTTCGACGGCGACGGTCTGCCAGACCTGCTCTTCTTGCAAAGCGGCACTCTCCCTGCAGATGAGTTCAGCGATGACGACCGCAAACGGGCCCACCACGCGGCCGGTAGCAGCCATCATCTTTATCGCAATCTCGGCGACCTCTCCTTCGAGAATATCAGCGCGCAAAGCGGGCTCACAGAGCCTGTTTACGCCATGGGATTAGCCGTGGGCGACATCGACGCGGACGGCGATCGTGACCTGTGGGTTGCCTGCTACGGAGACGACCAACTCTTCGAGAACGATAGTGCCGCCCACTTCAGCGAAGTCACAAATGCTGCGGGTGTGAGCGACCCTCGCTGGACCGTAGGCGGCGCCTTCTTTGACGCCGACTTGGACGGAGATCTTGACCTCTACTCCGTGGCCTACCTCGACATGCCCGTGTCGTCCCATCGGTTCTGCGGCCCTCGCCCCATTCGCACTTATTGCCACGTTGACTCCTGGCTGGGCGCCGACGACAAACTCTGGATCAACGACGGCAGCGGACACTTCAGCGATGGCTCCAGCGCCGCAGGCTTGGTAGGCAGCGCCGGCAAGGGGCTCACTGTGGCGGCCGCCGATTACGACGACGATGGCGACTTCGATCTCTTCGTAGCCAACGACAGCCAATCCAACATGCTGCTGCGAAACGATGGCGGCGGCAACTTCAGCGACATGGGCGCCATGTCCGGCACGGACCTCAACGGCGAAGGGCGCACGGAAGCCTGCATGGGCGCGGACATCGGCGATCTCGACAGCGACGGCGACCTGGACATGTACGTGGTCAACTATCAGCAAGAGACCAACACGCTCTATCGCAACGACGGGGATGGCTTCTTCACCGACGTCTCGGTGCTGAGCGGAGCCGGGAGTCCCAGCCTGCCCATGCTCGGTTTCGGCACTGTGTTCGTCGACGTAGAAAGTGACGGCGATCTCGACATCTATGTGGCCAACGGCCACATCATGGACAACATCACCGAACTAGAAGACCTCACCACCTTCGCCCAGCCCGACCAGATTTTCCTGAATGACGGCAGCGGCCGTTTCACGACTGCACCGGAGAGCTACAGCAGCTCCTGCTCAGAGTTCAGAGTGGGACGTGGGGTCGCTCGGGCGGATCTCGACCGGGACGGAGACATGGACTTGCTGGTGAGTAACAGCACGGGCGCACCGTGGGTGCTCGCCAACACCCTCGACCAAGGCCACCGCATCTCCTTGATCCTCCATGGCACCGGCGGCCTCGCTGATGCCGTCGGTGCCCGGGTCACCGTCCGCGCGGGCGGGCGCCTGTTTGTCCGCGAAGTGGTCGCCGGCGG
>JBLIMM010000139.1:0-11357 GCA_047638635.1 Pseudohongiellaceae bacterium
AGTTTCTTTGCCGTGGTCGCGAACATGCGCGCGGTGAGCGACCCCTGGATCGGCTGGAACGAGGACGACGTGACCATGTTCGCCCTGCCCGCGTTTCACATCGGCGGCTTGTGGTGGGCCATGACCGGCTTTGTGGCTGGGGCCATCTCGATCATCCCGCCCACCTTCGTGGCCTGGGAAGCCTTGGAACTCATGGAACGGCACAGGGTGACCAAGGTTTGCTTTGTCCCGGCCATGATCGGGGTGATGCTTGAAGAAGCCACCTGCGCGACCACCGACTTCGAGAGCCTGGACACCATTGTCTACGGAGGCTCGCCCATTCCGGTGCCCACGTTGTCCAAGGCCCTGGAGGTCTTCGGCTGTCACTTCGCGCAGATATACGGGCTGACCGAGACGGGCAACACCGCGGTGTGTCTGCGTCATGAAGATCATATCGATCCGTCTGGCGCGCGATTGGCGGCCGCTGGAGTGCCTTACCCCGGCAACGCGATCAAGATTATCGACGATGCCGGGCGTCCCTTGGGCGTGGGCGAGATCGGCGAGGTGTGCATTCGTTCACCGGCCAACATGGTGGGCTACTGGAATCGTCCCGAAGCCACGGCAGCCACCTTGCGCGACGGTTGGATTCACACGGGTGATGCGGGCAGTGTCGATGAAGGCGGTTGCGTGTTTGTCTGCGATCGTCTCAAAGACTTGATCATCTCGGCGGGGGAGAACATCTATCCCGCAGAAGTCGAGTCGGCGTTGTGCGGGCACGAGGCCGTCGCTGAAGCCGCAGTGATCGGGATTCCCGATGAGCGCTGGGGCGAGCTGATCAAGGCCTTTGTGGTGGTGCGCGCCGGCTACACCTTCGAGGCCCGTGAGATCACCGAGCATTGCCGCAAATTCTTGGCTGACTTCAAGGTGCCCCACTTTCTGGAGGCCTTGGCCAGCCTGCCCCGCACGCCCAGCGGTAAGATCAAGAAAGCACTGCTCCGTCGTCCCTTCTGGGAAGGCCGCGAGCGACAAGTGAACTGATGAGCAAGCCAACCCGGAGTACGACGTTGCGTCAGAAAGACCCTTGGTTTCCCCTGGTGAAAGAACAGCCCCAGGCGAAGGTGCGCTTGTTTTGCCTGCCCTACGCGGGGGCAGGAGCGTCGGTGTTTCGCCCGTGGCAAGCGGCTCTGGGTGAGTCCATCGAGGTGCTGGCCTTGCAGTCTCCGGGCCGTGAAACCAGGCTGCGCGAGCGTCCCTTCGACAACATGCAGGGCTTGGTGGCAGCGATGCACGAAGCGTTGTTGCCTCGGCTCGACGAGCGACCCTTTGCGATCTTTGGCCACAGTGTGGGAGCGCTCGAAGCCTGGGAGCTCACCCGCCTCCTAGTCGAAGCCGGTGGCCCGCAGCCTGTGCATCTCTTTGTGGGCGGCGCCCGCGCTCCCCTGTGCGAGCCTCCTGAGAAGCTGCTCTACAATCTGTCCCGCGCTGAGTTGCTTGTGGAGCTGGGTCGGCTGAACGGCACGCCCCAGGCGGTGCTCGAGAACGACGAAGTGATGGACCTGTTCTTGCCCATGATTCGGGCCGACTTCACCATCACCGACTGCTATCGCCGAGAAGATGCTCAACCGCTTCCTGTGCCGCTGACGTTGTTCACCGGGCACGATGATCCCGAGGTTCCTGAGCACAAGCTCGCTGCCTGGGGAGCCTTTGGTCCTGCCGGCTTTGCCCGCCATGATCTTCCCGGGGACCACTTTTTCTTGCATAGCGAAGAGCAGCGCCTGCTGGCTGTGATTTCGGAGACGTTAGCAGAGGTGTGACCGCCCACGCTCTCGTGGTGTAGGATCGTCCCTCGTCTCGGCGAATGAGCGCCTGGGGCTATGGTTACGGAGCATTGGGTGATGGTTGATTCTGACGCAGAGGCCGACGAAGGCGGGGGCGAGGTGGGCTTTGATCCCACCATGACCGTCACTTTGACCGATCTGTCCCCGGCGGCCCGGCCGCAACCGAGGCGCCAAGAACCAGGGCCCTTGCAGGTCGAGGTGATCGGCGGCCCCATGGATGGCACTCGTTGTTCTGTGGAGGGCGACGAGCTGACCATTGGCCGCAGCCAGCCCAACGACTTGCACTTGTCTCTCGACCCCATGGTCTCCGGTGATCACGCCCGGGTGACGCGGGAAGACGAGCACTACTGGCTCGCAGATCGAGAGAGCCGCAACGGCACGTATCTGGGCGACCATCAACTCGACGGCCGAGTGTTGATCACGCCGGGCTCCTGCTTTCTGGTGGGCTGCACGTTGATCGAGTTCATGCCTCACTGAGCCCCCCTGCGGGTAGCGCCGTCCCGAGCCAACGAGTTCATTCTGTGAGAAGGACTGCACCACTGTGAATCTACCGAGACTGTCAGCCCAGGCAGAGCAAGTGCTCGCACTGGCCACGCAGACAAGTGCTGACATGAGTCAGTGCTATCTAGGCGTCGAGCACCTCTTTGTGGGCTTGGCGAAGAATGACGACGGCAACATGGCCATGGCCTTCGCCGAAATCGAAGTGAACTTCATGGAGTACATGGCTGCTCTTGAGAGCGCCATTCGCCAGGGGGGGGCCAGCGGTTTGAGCGGGACGATGGCGCCCACGCCTCGCTGTCGCGCGGTGATCGATTTGGCAGCTCGCATTGCTACGCGACATCGCAGCCGAGTGGTCGAACCGGCCCATCTTCTCGAAGCGATTCTGCACGAGGGGCGCAGCATCCCCATGCGTTTGATGCGCACTCGGGATGTGGATGTGGCGGCCTTGCAAGAGAACCTGCACCGGGAGGCCGAAGTTTTGCCGTCGCCGACCCCGATGCTCGAGCAGTTTGGTCGTGACCTGACCGCTCTGGCTGCCGAGGGG
Source organism: Pseudohongiellaceae bacterium (assembly GCA_047638635.1). GTDB lineage: Bacteria > Planctomycetota > B15-G4 > B15-G4 > B15-G4 > CAZIAK01. The sequence continues at coordinate 2,863 of JBLIMM010000139.1, forward strand.
AGAATGTCGCCGGTCATTGGGCGACGTGGCGAGATGGACCTGCTGTCTCAGGTGCTGTTGCGAAAGAACAAGAACAACCCGGTGCTGGTGGGTGAGGCGGGCGTGGGCAAGACCGCGGTGGTCGAGGGGTTCGCTTTGCAGCTGACCATGCCCGACTGCCCGGAGCCATTGCGCGGACGGCGAATCGTTGAGCTGGCCATGGGTTCGTTGGTGGCGGGGACCAAGTATCGCGGCCAGTTCGAAGAGCGCTTGCTTGGCATCCTTGCTGAGTTGAAGGCTCATCCCGAAGTGATCTTGTTCTTGGACGAGCTGCACACATTGGTAGGAGCTGGTTCTGCCGGTGGGGGCGAATCCCTCGACGCGGCGAATATTCTCAAGCCTGCCCTGGCTCGTGGAGAGTTGCGCTGCGTGGGGGCCACCACCATCGACGAATACCGTCGGCACATCGAGAACGACCCGGCCCTCGATCGTCGTTTCGAGAAGATCTTGGTCGAAGAGCCCTCTGTCGACGAAGCGCTGGAGATCGTCAGCAAGGTCTGCCCGTCGTTAGAGCATCACCACGCGGTGGAGATTCTGCCCGAAGCTGTAGAAGCCGCCGTGCAGCTGACCGTGCGTCACGTCTTCGATCGGCGTTTGCCCGACAAGGCGCTCGACGCCGTCGATCAGTCCTGCGCGCGGAAGCGTCTTGAACGCTACACCGGCGACACGGGTGAAGGGGTGTCGATTCAGGTCACCGCAGCGGACATCGCAACCACCGTCTCTCAGTGGACGGGAATCCCCCTGGAGCGCATGTCTGGCGAGGCTGCACGAAACTTGCTGAACGTGGAGAGCGAGTTGCAGGCGCGGGTGCTCGGTCAGCAAGAGGCTGTGCGGGCTGTGGCGCGCACGGTGCTCACGGCGAAGGCGGGGCTCAGCGACCCGAACCGTCCGCTCGGTGTGTTCTTCTTCGCTGGGCCTACGGGCGTGGGCAAAACCTACCTGGCCAAATGTCTTACCGAACAGCTCTTCGGGGACACCCGGCGTTTGGTGCGCTTCGATATGTCCGAGTACATGGAGCCGCACTCGGTGGCGAACTTGATCGGTGCGCCCCCTGGTTACGTGGGCCACGAGAAAGAAGGCCTGCTGATCTCGACCATGCGCACCCATCCTCATTGCGTGTTGCTGTTCGACGAAGTGGAGAAGGCACACCCGAAGGTCTCAGACATCTTCTTGCAGATCTTCGACGAAGGTCGGCTCACCGGGACCAGCGGGCGTCGGGCCGACTTCACTCAGGCCATCGTGATTCTCACATCGAACATCAACATCGAACCGAAGCCGGCAGCGCGGATGGGTTTCGGCGATCAGCCCGCCGGGCCCCCTGTGGTTCCCCGGGATGTCTTGCTGGAGCACATGCGTCCCGAGTTGGTCAATCGCATTGACACGGTGGTGCCGTTCACGCGCCTGTCGAAAGAAGCGCTGCGCATGATTATTGATCATCATGTGAAGGAGATCGAAGCGCTCATCGTGAATCGTCAGTTCAGTTTGAGTCTCGACGGTGCTGTGTACGACGAGCTGGTGGCCAAGGGCAACTGCGACACTTATGGCGCCCGGGAGCTACATCGCTTGGTCGACGTGCACATTCGCTTTCCCCTGGCCGAAGAGATCATTCGCCGGGAAAACAGCAGCTCTTCAGGGGAGAGCAGTACGATCACTGTGCGCTTGGTCGATGGCCGCATTGCCTTGGGCGCTTCGGAGGACGAGGGCCTGATGGCCTGACAGTCTTCCGTCTCCCTGACGAGTGGGGATCTGCGTGTACACTGCTAGGCCCCCTCGCCTCTCTCTCCCCCCGAACATCGCTGGCCGCTGACAGCAGCGCGGCCGCTCTCTCCCGCACCAGGATCACCTTGTGAACTCACCATCTATGCTGCGCCTTGTCTCGTTTTCGCTGCTCTTGTGCATGGCTTTGACCATGAGTTCTCTCCCGCTGTCCGCTCAGTCCCTGAGTGCTGCTGAAGCTGGCGGTTTGCGGGACACCGTGCGTTTGGTGCAGGTTTTCGGCGCGGGGCCACTGACTGCTGTCGATCTCGCTGGGTTCGACATTGTCGAGTCGGCTGACGATCGCAGCTCCGCCACGGTGATCGCCAAGAGTTGGGATTTGGCGCAGCTCGACGCTCGCCAACTCTCCTACGACATTCTCGAAGAGGACCTCGAAGCCTTCTACGCAGCGCGCCTGGCGACACCGGAGCAGCTGGCCGACATGAGAGCGGCGTCTGCGGCCAGCGGCGGTTCGTCGATCAGCCCAGACTTCGGGCAAGGGTCCATGGGCGGCTTCTTTACCTTCAGCGAAGTGGTCGGTGTGCTCGACCAGCTCTCGGCTCAGTACCCGTCGATCATGACGGCCAAGCAGAGCATCGGTCAGAGTCTTGAGGGTCGCGATCTGTGGGTGGTGAAGGTGTCCGACAACCCGGGTGTGGATGAGAACGAACCCGAAGTGCGCTTCGATGCCTTGCACCATGCGCGGGAACCTCAGTCCATGGAAACCCAGCTGTATTACTTGGTGTGGTTGTTGGAGAACTACGGCAGCGACCCGCTGGCCACGTACTTGGTGGACGAGCGCGAGACCTGGTTCATCCCCGTGGTGAACCCTGATGGCTATGAATACAATCGGGCCAACTCACCCAACGGTGGCGGGCTGTGGCGTAAGAACCGCCGGGACAACGTGGGGTCGTCCTTTGACGGCGTCGACCTGAACCGCAACTATGGCTTTCAGTGGGGCTTCGACAACCTGGGCTCTAGCCCGTCCGCGTCTTCGGATACTTATCGCGGAACAGGCCCGGCCAGCGAACCCGAAGTGGCTGCGATGACGGCGTTCATTGCAGCCCGCGACTTTCAAACCGCGCTGTCTATGCACTGCTACTCCGACCTGTGGCTAGCGCCCCTGGGCTACATCCCGTCGGTGCCCGTCAACGACAACGACTACGAGGAAGTGGGAGCTTTGGCCACAGAGGTCAACGGCTACGCCTACGGCACCGCGTCGACTCTGCTTTACCCGGCCAACGGGGTCACCATTGATACCGATCACGGCGTCCACGGCACCATGTCTTGGACCCCAGAGATCGGCGGTCAGTTCGACGGCTTCTGGCCGCAAACCAACAAGATCGTGCCCCTGGCCCAAGAGAATCTAGAGGCTCTGCAGCGCACGGCCTTGGCCGCGGGCCCGTACCTCCGCGCCACCGGCGTGCTGTTGCAAGACGAGGGTGACGGCGACGGCATCTTCGAGCCCGGCGAAACCGTGGCGGTGCGTATCGATGGCCGGAACAGTGGCCGAGGCACCTCGGCGGTGGCCACAGCGTCTCTGGGCAGTCCCAGTGGGTTTGTGACCTTCACCACAGGCTCGGTGCCCTTGAGCAGCTGGGCCGGTTTCTCAGACATCGACAACAGCGCGACCCTGCTGCGCTTCGAGATTGACGCGAACATCCCCACGGGAAGCCCTGTGTCCATCAGCGTGTCTTTGGGCGAGCTGGGCTTGACCGAAACATTGACCCGCTCGTTCAACGTGAACAACGATTGGGCCCTGAGCGGCGCTGGGCTGGCTGGTCTCAATGGAGTGCCGGCGCTCAGCGCAACAGGCGCACTCGTGGCGGGTCAACCCGGCGCTCTCGAGCTGTCCTCTGCAGCCCCGTCCGCAGCGGCTTACTTGATCCTGGGGTTCACTCAACTCAACGGGTCCTTCAAAGGCGGCGTCTTGGTGCCCAGCCCCGATCTGATTCTTGACTCACTCACCACCGATGGCAGCGGCGAGTTGGTGCTGCCCTTCAACTGGCCGAACGGCGTACCCGCGTCCACACAGCTGTGGGCCCAGTACTGGGTGACGGATGTTGCGGCAACCGTAGGGTTTGCAGCGTCGAACGGGTTGGTGGGGACTGCGCGGTAGGGGCCACTTCGCCCCCGATGCGCCGTTGTTGAGTTCCACTTCGTTGTGGCCCCCTGTGGCTCAGTGAACCTCACGGGGACAGGGCCAGTGGGCCTGTCCAGCGGGCTTCCCGAGCGACTTTCCCTCTGCTCGTTTCCAGACTAGGCTGCGCCTACTGGGTTCTCGGTGAGCACTGGCTCGGAAATCACTGCTTCGTCCCTCGCGTAACGTCTCCTTGCCACCCACGTTCCCGTGGATTGTGGCGAGATGCGTTTGCTCTCTTCATGCACAGGCATGCCTTGTTGTTGATGCAGACCAGGCGTACCGTAATGGAGTCGTGATGCACGGCCGCTTGTCATCTCGAGCAGACCTCGCGGCTGATGTGTCGCGATCTGTGGATGGCTTTTCGTTGCGTTGCGGAGGAGCGGCAGATGGAGTGGAAAGAGGCATACGCCACCGGGGTTGAGCGGATTGATGAACAGCACAAGTCGCTCTTTGGTATGGCAGCAGATTTTGGGAAAGCTCTCGAGGAGGGCGCCGGAGAGCTGGTGAGCACGTTGAACCCCTGGCTCGATGGCCACATCTGTGGCATAGGCGTCCAGCTCAAGGACTGTGTAGAGAACTAGGGCTGGCGGGACGGGCCCGGCCCTGTGGCTGGCATCGCCGCGAACAGCTCCTCTGGCCCCGGCTCTGAAGATGCTGTCTTGCAGGGCCTGTTTGCTGGGCTACGATCCTGCCCCAGCTGAGCTGCTGAGGCCTTGCAGAGCACGACCTCGTGGCCTGAGTGCGCAGCGGGTTGTTTGGGCTGTCGCCGTTTGCTCGGCTGCCATGCACAGTCTCTTACACCCCACTTTTCCTGTACCTCCCTTTTCCTACACCCTTGATCTGCGATGTCTTCGACTGCTCCAGTGTCTCGTTCGCACGCTGTTCTTGTAGGTGTGGAGCGTTGTTCCGATCCACAGATCACGCCGGTTGCGTTTGCCCATAGCGATGCCGAGGCTCTGCGGGACGCTTTGCAGCCTCTCGGCTTTGAGCAAGACATTGAGCTACTCACCGGTGCCGCTGCCACGAAAACGGGCGTAGAGTTTGCTGTGCAACAGGCCTGCCAGCGGGCCGGCGCAGACGACGTCTTACTGCTGTTCTTCGCGGGCCATGGTTTTTCCGCTGGGGGACAGAACTTTCTGGCCTGTCACGACACCCGGGCAAGCGGCTTGGTGCAGACATCGGTGCCCTGGGATGCGCTGCTCGATCAGCTCCGTCACTCGCGTTGCCAGCGTGCGTTGATCTTCGTGGATGCTTGCCACGAGGGCTTCCCCGTGGATGCTGACGCTGACAGTGATGCAAACACTCACGACCACAGCGAGCGCAACGAGGCAAACGCTCCGGGTATCACCCACTTCAAAGTGGCCGCGCCGGCACTGTGCGACGCCGAGGAACCCTACCCCGTGGTGTTCACGTCTTGCGGGGACAAGCAGCTGTCTTTCCCTGGCCCGGACCTTGCCCACGGAATCTGGGCGCACCACCTGCTCCAAGCGCTCCGGGGGGCCGCTCCCGACGCGCTGCAAGACGGGCACTTGCTCACCGTCCACGGCCTGGCAACCTCTCTCGCCGCCGAGGTGCCACGCACACTGCGCAAGGCCCACAACGATCACGCGTCCCAAGGGCCCATGCAGTTCGGTGGTAGCAGTGGCGAAGACGTTGTGGCCGACCTGGGAGATTTGCTGGCCCAGACCGCTGAGCCCGAACGAGGTGCTCTGATCGGCGCGACCAATGCACTCATGTTGCGATCAACGTCCCGGGCGCGGTTGAAGACTCTGCGCGGGTTCAAGGCACACTTCAGCGTCCCCAAGGAGGCATCGGCGTATTCCAACGACTTCGTGAAGGCTGCGGCCGCCGAAGATCTGGAGAGTTGGGGAGAAGAACTCTTCGCTGAGATCAAGCGGTCCTTTCGCTACAAGCGGCTCGACGTTTCGGTGGAGTACTCCCTGGGGGCCGTGGGCATCATTACCCCGGACTTCGCCGTGACGCTGACGGTTGCCATCGACGAAGAGGCTCCGGCGTCCTACGTGCTCACCACCGAATTGTCCGAGTTCGCTGATCCGCAGACGATGAACTCGACGCCGTTCAACGATGTCTTTGGCGAGTCATTCAAGAGCTTGGTGATGCACTTCGATGGGGCGGTGGACGTTCCGGCGTTGATCGATGTCATCGAAGCGGCAGACGTCGTCGGCATCGAGCTCAGCTACCCCAGCGATTGCTCCGTGTGCACCCTCGCCATGGACGGGGCGTCCGCAGACATCACTTTCGATTCGCAGTTCATGATCCTCGAGATGGGCTCCCTGGCCAGCGGCGCTGCCATGCTTATGGCCTTACGAGGTGCTCGCGAAATGATCCTGGGCCGAAGCGACGTGGCCAACGCGCTCCCCAGCCACAGCGGAGCGTGATGAAAGCAACGCTCGAGCAGCACCGAGAACACGACAGTGCAGTGAACAGGGTCCAAGAAGGCACATTATGAAGAAGCCCCTCAAAGCGTCGCTGGTTTGGCTGGTCGTCGGTCTGCTGTTGGCCGGGCGAGGACTCACTTTGATCAACCGGGCGGGGCCCTGTTCGGTCCAGGTAGGCCTTCTTGGTTTTGTGTTGGTGGGAGCAGGTGTGGCCTGCGGAAGCTGTGGTTTTGGGACATATGCCTGGTCCTTGAGGTCCTCGCCCGAGGGTTCTTCAGAGGGCCACAGCCTGGATGACACCCCATGACCGACAGCCCCGCACCCGTTCGGCAGAACGCCGCAGCCCTGTTGGTTCTCCTGGGACTCGCGTCCGGCGTTGTGGTCGTGTTTTCAGCGGGCCTCCTCGAAGTTTCGTTTGGAGTGTCCGTGCCAGGTTGGATCTACGGCGCCACGGCAGCTGTGCTGATTCTGGGGGCCGCGGTGACGCGCTGGGTCGACACCACGCTGAGTCGACGGCGCGGGCTCGTCATCGCAGCGATGGCGATCCTCGTCGCACTGTGCGCGTTGCACTGGATCCCTTGGGCCAGTAGCGACACGATCCTAGACTGACGATTCGTAGTATTCTCGGCAAGGCCTACAAGGGCTAGCGCAGCCACCACATCGGAGACCTCCATGGCCTCGCCAGAGAGACTGAAGACACTCAAACTTGTGACGGTGGGCGCTCTTTTCCTGGCTGGAGCGATCTGGCTGGCACCATTGAGGACAACCCCCAATGGACCGTTTGGTTCGCTGTGGCCTGTACCTTCTACTGCGCTGGCCTCACTTTCTGGATCTCTCGACGCCGTCGCTGTGCCGAGGCAGGGGCAGAGAGCGATGAAGGCGAGTGCGAGATCAGTGAATCCCGAATCCTGAATCCTGAATCCTGAAGCGCTTCAGGCTGCCATCATGATGAGACAGGCTTTTTTGAGGGTTCCTGTCTTGCTGCTCGCCGCCCGCGCTGGCACGCCCTCGGTCAGCCCGACAGCTGCCCCGCTGAGTTCTTGGTCGAGCCTGACTTTGGTGAGCAAGCGAGTTGGGTGCTGCCTCAGCTGGAGTCAGCCGTTGCGGTGCTCGCTCGACTGTTCGATAATCCGCAGGTCACGCCGCCACCTCGGATTGAAGTGATCCTTGAGCGTGGTGACGACCTGAAATCTGTCGGGGGCTGGGCTGGCCCCACAGACATCGGATGAGTCTGCAACACATGCCCGAAGGAGAACGTGCGCCTTTGGATCCTGACCCACGAGGTGAGCAACCGATTTGCTGCTCACTACGGTGGCCACGGCGGTTTCCCCTCGGATTGGTGGTCCAACGGTAGGAGCCCCTTTCCCGCCTACCTTGCGGGCTTGGTCTTGCGAAAGACAGGCGAAGTGGAGGCAACTAACTGGCTGCGGGCCTCCAGCGCAAGCGAGCGAGACCACGAACTCTGCTGGGCCTTGCACGACCGTTTCGGTTTCGAGTTCTTCGCCAAAGCCATGGCGCTACCGAGAGACGACGAGATCGACCTGGGTGAGATCGATCCGCCCTGGCCGCACCCCAATGCCGTGCGCTCCGCCTTTACCATCGCCTACCTCTCGCCGGCTGCGGGGGAGAACCTCACAGCGACCATCGTGTCCTACGGCATTGGCCACAAGCCCAGTGACTGGGACGACGTCCACCCCGAGATACCGTTCGAGGAGTACACGGTGTCAGCGGAGGAGGTCGTGCAGATTCAAAAGGCGCGAGCTGTGGCTTTCGACAGCCGGGGCTCAGATCGAGCGCGAACGGCTTTCCGAGCGGGACGTTGGCAAGCCGTGCTCGCTGGAGCTGACGACTAGGGTCACGGCTGACGACTAGGGTCGCGGCTGGTGACTAGGGTCGCGGCTGGCGCCTGGGGTCGCGGCTGGTGACTAGGGTCGCGGCTGGCGCCTGGGGTCGCGGCTGGTGACTAGGGTCGCGGCTGGCGCCTGGGGTCGCGGCTGGTGACTAGGGTCACGGCTGCTCCAGGTTAGCCTCGCTGAGCGCGACACTCTTCCTTCGCCGCGTCGCTTCACCGCCGGGCGGTGAAGAATGGTCGGGGTGACAGGATTTGAACCTGCGACCTCTTGTCCCCCAGACAAGCGCTCTACCAAGCTGAGCCACAC
>JBLIMM010000140.1:0-11288 GCA_047638635.1 Pseudohongiellaceae bacterium
TGCAAGAACAAGAGAAAGGGCTTGTCCGTGTTGCGTCCGTCCAAGAACTCAAGGGCTCGATCGGTGATGGGCTTGGAACTCTGCTCCACGAAGTAGTCCTTCGTGCGTGGTCCTGGCTCAGGCTGCCAGCTGCGGGTGATGGCCCCTTTGGGTGTGCCCTTCTTCTCGAACTGGCCGCGCATTTCGTCGGGAGTGGGGGCCATGGTCCAACTCTCGAAGCCCCGGGTGAAGCCGAACCGTGAGCCCACGAAAGGGTTGCTGAACCAGCCGGCGGTCTCGTAGCCCGCTGCGGCGAAGGCTTCTCCGAGGGTGGCTCGGGTGGGGTCGAGCAGATCTTGGTGCTCTTCGACTCCGTGAACCACCGGGTGCAGACCGGTGAACAAGGTGGTGTGGGTGGGCAGGGTCCAGTTGGCCACGGCGATGCAGCGCTCGAAAAGAGCCCCCTGTTGGGCGAGCTGGGTCAGGTTCGGGGCGGTGGCGTGCTCGTAGCCGTAAGCGTCGAGGTGGTCGGCCCGCAGGGTGTCAATGGAGATGAACAGCACGTTTGGGGGCGAGCTGGGCGTTGTCGTGCCGTGCTGGGCCCCGGAGGCTGCGCCTGGGTCGGGAGCTTGGCCGTTGTGCCCCGCCGGCTCGTCTGCGCAGGAGCTGAGGCTGAGCCCGAAAGCGACCATGAGAGTGGCTGCGGTGTTCAGCGTCCCACGATGGCTTTGGCGGAGAGCTTCACGGGGAGCAACTGGCCAAGAAGCGGCGCTGGGAATGCGCCCCGATGGGCACGGCTGGCGGTCTTTGGAGCCGATTTGCTGTCCTCCGGGCACGGGGTGGCTCAGTCTACAACGGCCCGGGGGGCTGCGGTCTGGGCGATCGCCGGGGTTGGCGAGAGGTCTCCCTGAGATCGTCCCCCAGTCGGGGATGCGAGCCCCTATTTCTCAGCGGGTTCTGCTGCGTCTGCGTCTGGTAAGAAATGCGGGCTCGGGGCACCCCTAAAGCCATACACTGACCGCTTGGTCCGCTTGCCGAAACGCGGCGCGGTCTGGAGACACCAAGGTGCCTGTCCACGAGAACATTCTGTCCTGCGTCGGTAAGACGCCCGTCGTCAAGCTCAACCACGTGGCCCGCCACGTCCCCGCTGACGTTTTCGTCAAGTGCGAGTTCTTGAACCCAGGTGGTTCAGTGAAGGATCGCATCGGTGTCCACATGCTGGAGCAGGCTGAGGCGCGGGGCGAGATTAGACCGGGCGACACGCTCATTGAGGCTACCAGTGGCAACACGGGCATCGGCCTAGCTATGGCCGCCGCCGTGAAGGGCTACCGGGTGATCATCACCATGCCTGAGAAGATGAGCCGCGAGAAGCAGGTCGTTCTCGAAGCCCTGGGCGCTGAGATTCACCGTACGCCCACAGAGGCGTCCTTCGACGACCCGGACAGCCACATCATGGTGGCCAGGCGGCTGCAGCAGATCATCCCCCGGTCTCGGATCCTCGATCAGTACGAGAACGACGACAACCCTGGGGTGCACTACGCGGCCACAGCGACCGAGATCATCGAGCAGATGGAGGGCAAACTCGACGCCTTCGTGACCACGGTGGGCACGGGAGGCACCATGTCTGGTGTGGCCAAGCACCTGAAAGAGGCCATGCCCGATTGCAAGATCGTCGGCGTCGACCCGGTGGGGTCGATTCTGGCCGGCCTACCCGATGATGAGGTGGGCAGCTACAAGATCGAGGGCATCGGCTACGACTTCATCCCGGGCGTCATGTGGCGCCAGTACGTGGACGAATGGCTGAAGAGCGAGGACGGTCCCAGCTTCAACATGTCGCGCATGCTGATTCGTCGCGAAGGCTTGTTGGTGGGCGGTTCAGCGGGCTCGGCTGTGTGGGGCGCCCTTGAGGTAGCCAAGGCCATGAAGCCCGGTCAGCGGGTGTTGACGATTGCCGCTGATGGTGTGCGTAACTACATGACAAAGTTCCTTGATGATAAGTGGATGGCCAACAACCGCTTCGATGAGCAGCCTTGGGCCGCTGGTGAAGTGGGTGATCTGCTGCGGGGCTTCCCCGAGCGGGAGCTGCACACCATTGTTGACGGCGATCGGGTCGGTAACGCTGTGAATGTCATGAAGTTAAACGGCATTTCCCAGCTCCCCGTCTTTGATGCACAGTGCAAGTTGGTGGGCATCATCACTGAGACGGACATCCTCGCGTCGCTGTTCGACAAGCGTTGCACTATGGACAGCATCGTCGCCGAGGTGATGTGCCGTCAGGTAGCCACCGTCTGTCTGGACGCTCCCGCATCGCAACTCGCAGAGGTGTTTATGCGCGGCGAAGTGGCCCTGGTGGTCGACGACGAGGGCAACCTGCTGAACCTGCTCTCGAAGGGCGACTTGATTGAGCATCTGGCCCTCGCAGGTGGGGCAGGGCACGTTGCGACTGATTCCTGAGGACGTTTGTGAGTGCCCCGTTGAATAGCTCTTGGTGGGTGCGGAAGGCTGGGACAGCGGCGGGGCTTAGCCTCGCTTTGTCCGTGGCTAGCTGTGGTCTGCCCCGCCTTGTGGGTGGGGGCGACGAGGCTCCCGCCCTGCCGTTCGCCGAGGTGCTCGACGATCCGAATGCTGCGGCGTCGACGATCCTGGTCACGCCCACAGTCTCTATTGGTGATCACGTCTACCCGTCGCTGCTGGCTGCAGTCTTGAGTGCCCAGGACGGCGATGTGCTGCGGCTAGATCCGGGGCTTCACGGCGGGCCCATCGACGTTCGGACCTCGCTCACCCTGGAGCCCTCGGCAAGTCTTGGGGCGGTCACGATCCACAGTCGTTCGGCCACTTGCGTCAGTGTTCGGGGCGATGTGGACGTGGTGCTGCGCGGGTTCACCCTGCGGGCCGATGGCCTCCACGGGGAGAGTCGGAAGGCTGCAGTGACAGTCGACGGGGGCAGCTTGTCCCTTGAGTACTGCCATGTGGGAGCTCGGGCCAACTGCGCCGTGCAGGTGATCGGTGGCTCGCTGACCATGGAGCAGTGCAGCGTCGCGGTTGACGGGTGGCAGACGGCGATCTTGGTGGCAGAGGGTTCCGAGGCCTCGATCAGCGATTGTCGCGTTGAGAACCGCGCTCAGCCCGGGACTGCTGTGGAGGTTTGGGGAGCCCAAGCAGAGATCACCGGCGGGCGCTTGGCTGCCACGGCAGCGGTGGTGGTCGCTGGGACTGGCGGCACCATGACTGTGGATGGCACGCATCTCATTGATGGCGGCGCCGTAGCCCTGCAAGGGGGCTCGCTGAGCCTGGAGGACTGCAACATCGTCGGTTCTGATCGGGCGGCTGCTCGCTGCTTCGGGCTGCTGACCTTGGCTCGCAGTCACATGCAAGACCACGACCTTGGTTTGATCGTGTCTGGCCCCGAGGCTCGTCTGACAGTGTTGGACTGCCAGTGGACCGACGTCCACAAGGCTGTGTTCTACGAAGACGGAGCCACAGAGGATCAGCTCTTCATGACGGACTCATCTCTGCTCCCAGGTCGCTTCCCAGCGGGGAGTTGATAGGATTTCGAACTTGGACATCCCGAAACTCAGCTTCTCTAGGGTCTTCCGGGTCGCTCGCCGAGCATTGATGGCTTGGATCAAAGGGGACCGCGAGGCGCTACTGGCTCAGCGTCTTGAGTTCGGTCTGCTCGCCATTGACGGTGTGGCTGATTCGATCAGCTTCCGTCGGGGCGACCTCGATTGGTCGACACACGCCACCCGCGAATCGATCACCCACAACTTGTTCTGCTTCGGCGATTTTCACGCGCCCATGCGCCAGGTGCTCATCGAGTGGATGAAGAGCCACGGCTACTTGGGGCCGGAGAAGCAGCACCTGATCGAGATCGGTGCGAACATTGGCGCACCCACTCTGTTGTTGGCTCGCGAGACCGGCCTGAAGGTCCTCGCTCTTGAGCCGCTGCCTGACAATTTCGAGTTGCTAGAGCGCAACGTGCAGCGCAACGGCCTCGCTGACCAAGTGACCTGCGTGCGGGCTGCGGTGAGCACCGAGTCAGGCACCCTGTCCATGGTGCGCCATCCCAAGTCTGGCCGTTCTGAGGTTCTCGAAGCGGGGCGGGCTCAGGGGTTTGGCGAACTGACCGAAGGCTGCAAGGTGGTGGACAGCGTGGCTTGTCTGCCGCTGAATGCCGTGCTGACCGATCACCATATTGACCCAGCTGCCGTCTCGTTCGTTTGGAGCGACGTGCAGGGGTTCGAAGGCCATGTGATTGCCTCGGGGAGCAAGCTCTGGAACGCTGGCGTTCCACTCTTCGCCGAGCTCTGGATTCCTGGGCTTGAGGCTCACGGGGGCTTCGATAAGTTTCTCGAGACGACCCAAGAGCACTTCGGTAGCTACCTGCTGAGCGAGCACCTGTTGGCCGAGGGGGCGGACGCGGTGCCCCGTGATATCGAAACCTTGGGCGCGGCCATGTCCGCGGTGCGCGGCCACACCGATGGATTGCTGATCCCGCGGGCCACCGGGTGACGGTGTGATCCCTGCGGCGGCGCGAGCCCTGCTGTCTGTGGCGGGGTTAGCTGCTGCCTTGACCTCGGTGAGCTTCTGGGGGCTGAGGGCTGCCCGTGAGCCGTTGCGCTGGGCGGAGGCCGATCGCTCTCAGACCAGCACGTCACCGATCGTCTTGCGCGATGTGACCTGGCATGTTCCTGCGAGCCGCCAGCCAGCTGGGGTTGTCGTTCGCCTTCACGTGGATGCGCTGGTGGCCGAGCGAGACAGCTGGGGCCCTTTCGCAGTGGGTCCCCCTCGCCATGGGGACGCCTTGGGCTGGACGGTGTCCTTTGATGACGGCCAGCGGCAGCTGCAATTGCAGGCGTCCCAAGGTGTCTTGAGTGAGGCCGGCGTGTTGCTCAGGGGCAAGGTTACGGCTACGGATTCGGCCGGCACAACCTGGTCTGTCCAGCAGCTGCGCTGGCTCTTTGGCGAGGGGCGACTGGCTGTGATCGCCCAGGCCAAGGGAGCGTCTATCGCCAGCTCGACCGAATCGACAAACTGGCACGAACTCGGCCTGTGGTCCGCACCTCTCGGCGACTGAACCCTGCTATGAAATCACTCTGTCAGCATCTCTTCATCATGGGGATGGTCGGCTTCGGCTTCGTTGTCCTCTCTGGCTGTGGCGGCGGTAGCAGCAGCTCGACGCTGGTCCTCGACTCCAGTGCGACCCTGAGTGGTGTGGCTGTGTCCGCAGGCAGTGATCCTGTGGCCGGCGTCACTGTGAACGCGTTTCTGGTGCTCACCCAAGATCAGCTGCTGACTTCGTTGTTGTTGTCGCCTCTGGCTCCCGGGGACGACGAGGTGGGCGGCGCGACGTTCAACGCCATGAGCAAGGCTCGGCTCCAGCAGGCTGAGAAGGCGGCGCTCTCCGCGCCGACCTTGGTGGCCACAACCACAACGAACGGCGTGGGGCGCTTCAGCTTCGAAGCGCTGGGCTTTGGTCTCTACGACATCGAGTTCGACTTGAGCACCACCGGCCTCACGGGGCTGGCGCCGTTGCGCTTCGACAACCGTCCTCACCTCGACGCGACCATCCTTGAGGAGCTGCAAAGCGTTGCTCTGGTGAGCACCAACACCATTGGCCGCTTCATGACCGTGTTCTTGCCGCCTCTCGTTGGCTCAGTGGACATCGTCTCGAACATGCCCACGTCGCAGACGCTGGTGTTCGACGACGGACAGGGTGCGGATCCGCTGCCGGGACTGAGCCTCTTTGTGCCGATGAACTTGCAGGTGGTCAAAAACGGAGTGCCCTTGGCCGACGGTGCGAGTACCACGCTCGAGTTGTCGTTGGTGGCCCCCGAGCAGGTGCCCACTCCGTTTCGCGATGAGTTGGGCGCAGGTCGTACGAACCAATTGTTCTTCAGCTTGCAGCCCGCTGGCGTGGAGTTTGTCGTGCCCGGTAGCTACGACAGCGATGCGGGCTTCGGCACGGACATGTTGGTGCAAGTCACCTACCCCAACGTAAACGGCCTAGCTCCTGGGGCGTCAGTCGCCCTGTTTCGCTTCGACCACGAGAACCCGCAAGTTCCTGGCAACGCCTTCCGTTGGGTGGGCGCGGGGACGGGCACAGTCGACGGCACGGGGACGCTCGTCGAACCGAACGTTGGTGCGGGATTGCCCGAGTCGGGCTGGCATGGTCCCCCTGGGCCGCCGCCGCCCACAGTGAAGGTACAGGGCGATCTGAAGCTTCCCGACGGCTCGCTGTTTGCTCAGGCCGGCATCACCATCGTGACCAACAACGGCTTCAAAGGCATCACTGATGCCTCGGGGCACTTCTGCATTCTCGACGTGCCCATCATCGGCGGAGGTACCCAGCTCATCTGCCGGGCGTTCACCGACGTCTCCTTGACCTACGAAGTGGCGGTTTCTGTTCCTCAGCCGGTGAGTTTCCCGACCACCGTGTGCGACATCGTCTTGACCCTGCAGGGTTCGCCTCTCGATGTTGTGTCGCCGCAGGTTGAGTCCACGGCCCCTGATCATGGGGATGGAGGCGTGGTGACGAATGCGCCGATCGTGGTGACCTTTGATGAACTCATGGACGAGCTAACTCTTCCAGGGAGCATCGCTGTCACGGTGGCGGCGACCGGTGTAGAAGCCCCAGTGGCCGGAACGGTCATCGCGCAGACTGTTGCGGGAGATCGCACTCTGGTGCTGTTTGTGCCTGACGCAGAACTGCTTCCGGAGACGCTCTATAACGTGACTGTCGGTCCCGATGTTGCAGACCTGAACGGGAATGTCCTGGCGGACCCTTATCTCTTCAGCTTTACCACAGACAGTGGACCGACCGCAGGGGGCTGGGTCTTTGCCATGGTGCCAGAGAGCGGCCCGGCAGGAACAACCGTCACGGTGAGCGGCGTGAATCTCGGGGGGGTGTCGGTGACGTTCAACGGTAGCGACGTGGCGCTCAACCCTGGGTCGTCCTCCAGTGCTGTGGCCTTCGATGTGCCCACGATGCTCAACGTGTCCGCCGGAGACAAAGTGGTCGCTGTTAATCATCCCTTCACTCTCGGTGGCCCCGTGGCACAGGGCAATTTCGCGCTCAAGCCTTCGATCATCGCAGTGACTCCATCGTCAAGACTGAGCGGTGCAGCCGTCGTGGTCACGGGGAACAACTTCGCCAGTGACGGCAGCAACACCTCGGTGACCTTCAACTCGGTGCCAGGGGTTTTGGGCAGCGGCGGTTCGGGCATCGTGGGCGGCTCCAGCGATGACGCGCAGACGATCAACGTCACCGTGCCGGTCGGCGGGTCGAGCGGTGCGCTGGTGGTGACCACTGCGGCTGGTTTTTCGAGTGCGCCTGCGTTCTTCACGGTAAAGGCCGCCGTGGATGCGATCGCGCCGTCCCTGGGCGCTAGTGTTCCTGCCAACGACGCAGATCTTGTGCTCGTGGGCAGCACCATCGCGCTGACATTCGATGAATTGATCGCCGCTGATTCGACGCTTACCGTGATGCAAGATGACGGCGTCTCTGCTGCGGTGGAGCTGCTTGGGGAGCATGTCGTGACGGGGGATGCCATGGGCCAAGGGGTGCTGACGTTCCTGCCGGTCGAGCTCTTTGTTCACATGTCCCAGATCACTGTAGTGCCGGACGCTGTGAGCGATTTGTCGGGGAACCTCGTCAATGCCTTCACCGTGCAGTTCACCGTAGAAGATGGCGTCTTGAACCCGAGCGAGATTGAGTTGCAGCTCGACACGGCTCTCGAGAACGGCGAACTCCAGGCAGCCAAGAGTTTGCTGGAAAGTTTGCGCGATCACGTCTCGTCCACCGCGGATCAGAAAAACAAAGCCAAGCTGTTGCTGGCCTTCGTCGACTACTCGCTGACGCTGGATGCCGAGGGGACGGGCTTGGGCGCCACTGCGTTACACGCGCTCTTGTCAGGCTTCGGATTTCCCGCTGGGGGCCCGGACCTGTTCAACTTGGACCTGTTCACATCGCCAGCGTTCTTGCCGAGCGACTCGCCGACCTGTGACGAGTTGCAAGACTTCGCAGCCGGCTTCGGCATCCCCGCGTTGGTTGCACTCGTGGTCGCACTTGAGGCATTGCCCTCTACGCTCAACGTGCCCCTCGCTTCGTCAGATGGGCTCTCGACCGTGGAGGTGGACGGCACCGATGTCTTGGCCGTGACCACCCTTGCCAAGCTTTGCTTGGTCCAGATGCACTGCGCTCTCGCGTTTGGCTGCGACCTGGATCTCGACAGTTTGCTCAGCGGTTCCCTGTCAACCGTCGACGTTTGGAACGCGTCGCCGTTGTTGGGCAGCTTGAATTCTCCGGCTCAGCTGATCGCGGCCCAGAAATATATCCGCGAGGTTTCGGAGTGTTACGGCTTGACCGTGGACAGTTTGCTCGCAGAGACCGACGAGCAGCTGGACGACTTGACGACCTTCGGTACGGGGCTCGACGTGGCTCTGAACCAAGCGGCCGCTGAAGACTTGCGCAACGACTTGGCCATGATCGCTGCGGCAACACTGGGGGCGGTGAACCGCGATCTCGGCAACGGCGACATGCTCTCCGTAGACTTGAGCACGCCGTTCAGTACGTTGAGCCTCCGCGATCTGGTGCCGGTGTTGGTGACGCGCTCTGCCTACCCGTTCCAGTCTGTGTCGGCGGGGCATCCCCTGCTCGACCTCAACGGCATCGTCAGCCCGGGGATCACGGCCGGCCAAGGGAATGACCTGTTGGGCTTGGTGAGTCTGGCCGTGGATCCCTCGGCGACGATCAACCTGACTGACGGAAGCACGGCCGATTGGCCAGGGAACTCGCTGGTGATTAGCGACCCCACAGGCGTCGAAGATCTCGGCGCCGACCTGGGCGATGCGGGCACCTTTACGGGCAGGGCCGTAGACATCCAGTCGCTGCACGTGGCTCACGACAGCTTCGATTACTTCTTCCGTGTGGACTTTGACGGTGGCACGCCAGGGGCCGACGAGACGCTTCTGGCAAACTACAGGTTCTCCTTGGAGAGCAACGACACCAACGTCAACTTGCCGTACATCGATGGCTTCATTCAGCCGATTCCTGGAGGTACAGCAAGTCTGGCTCTGTTTGTTGAGGGGACGCCACTCTTGATCGACGGCTTCGGCAATCCCGTGTTCGCCCAGGCCGGCGACGGCTTCTTGGAGTGGCGCGTTCCGCTGACTGTTCTTGGAGCGCCCCCCGCTGCCATCCCTGATGGGGCGCGCTACCTCGTCACGTTCACCGTCGATGCGCTGGACACGATGACGAACGAGTTCTCTTTCGACGAGGTTGGCGTGGCAGAAGTCTCGCTCGTCTTGCCGTAACGACGATGCGCTGATGGCGTGGTGCTCGCTTCGGTGACGTTCTTTCTCTCCATCCTTGGCCAGTTAGCGCGGGATGTCGCCCGCAACTTTGTGTTGTTGCTCGGCCTGTGGACTGTGGTGGCGCTGCTGCAACTGGTGCGCAACCATCCAATGCTCAGCGGCTCGCTCTCTTGGTCGCTGGTGCTGACGCTCGCCACGTCGGCGGCGGTGCCTTGCGCTCTCGCTGCTCTGACCATCGCGGTCTCGCAGTGCTTCGCTCAGTGGGGGCAGCGAGGGGAGCTGGCGGGGGCCGCCGCAGTGGGCCTGGGCCCCATGAGTTGGATCGCGCCGGTGTTGGCGCTTGCCACCGCGATCACTCCGTGGACGTTGCACAGTGTGGACGAGCTCTACCCCGCTGCTCGGGCAGCGAAGCACATCGCCACGCGCATGGCTTTGCGCTCTCCCGCGGGGGCGGCTGCGCTCTTTTCGTCCCGGTCTGACTTGCTGCCGGGTGCGTTGGGTCGCTTTGACCTTGGGGCCGACGGTGACTTGGCGAATTTGTCGGGAGTCGTTCTGGGCGATGGTGGGCGCCCTGCTCGCGTTTGGCGCGCGTCCGCAGGCTCAGTCTCCGTCCCCGATGGTCGTGATGTGTTGCGGGTTCGGCTCAGTGACGTGGTGGTTTGGTCGAACGGTGGCGACGGGTTGGAACGCTACGAGGTAGGAGAGCTTGAACTGAATCGGCCCATGCCGCAGCTCAGCGAGCGCAGGAGTGGCGACGCTCGATCAAAGCTTCGCGAATCGACGCTCGGCGAGTTGTCCGCCGCCGCTGACGGGGTGAGTCACGCGGGGAATATCGAACAGGGTGATGCTTTGTCGCCGTTGGCCGCACGGACCGATTGGTGTGCTCGCTTGGCACTCGCCTTCGCCCCGATTCCGCTGAGTTTGGCTGCCTTGGCCCTCGGTCTTTGGGCGGCGCGATGGGGCCGTTGGGCTGGCTCGTTGGCGGGGTTGATTCTCGTCGGCGTAGTCTTCTTGCCGCTGCAAAGTGCGACCACTCGCGCGGCACTGTCCACGGGGCTGCCGTGGCTTACGGCGCTTCCTGCACTGGTCATCGCAGTGTGCTCCTTGCCGGCATTGCGTCGCTGGAGACTGCTGTGAAACCGACACTCCAACGCATGTTCATCGGCACCTACCTCGGGACGGTTGCCACCGCGGGGCTCTCCGCGGCCGGGCTCTTCGTGAGTCTCGACATGGCTTTGGCGCGGGGTGGCGACGAGCTGTTGTCCGAGGCATTTGCTGCGCTGATCGCAGCCGCTCCAAGCCTTTGCGGGCCGCTGCTCTTCGTCTCAGCCATGATGACCATCGGGCGATTTCACCGAGAGGGCTCGCTGCTGTCCCTCGCTACGTCGGGCATGTCCTTGCGCGTTGTAGGTGGTTGGCTGTTGCTCGCTTCGCTTCCCTTTGCTGGGGTTGTGCAGTGGGCTGCGCTGGCCGGGGTTTCTGGCGGCGAGTCGGCTGTGGTGGCAGACTCAGCACGAGGTGGGGCACTTGTGAGCGGTGGGCTGTTCGTGCGTGCTCGCACAGATGGGGGGCGATTGGGTCCGGCGGTGGTGTGGCCCGCGGGTGAGTCGCGCGTGTTGACCGGCGTCGAGTTGCCAGGGCCCGCCAATGGATCCCCCAGCCAGGTCTTTCTACGAGTCTTTGAAGAGTGGTCACTCCCTGAGAGCGCGGTGCCGCTGTCCGCAAGTCTTGCTCCCTCCGCCAGGACTACTGTGACCGTCGAGAGGCCTTGGACTTGGAGCGGCCAGTTGCTCGACGCTCCCCGGTCTCTCGTCTGGGATGACGTCACCGCAGGCCTCGACCTAGGGACCCTGCAGGGTTGGATCGCAGCCGAACCTCATCGTGCAGACTTGGTGTTTGCCCGGGGTGTGAAGCTGCGAGCTGGCTTGCGCGTGTTGTTGCTGATCTGGATCGGCTGCGGCTTCTGGCTTCGTCCTGCGCCCAGCGGATTGGCC
>JBLIMM010000141.1:0-11219 GCA_047638635.1 Pseudohongiellaceae bacterium
CGCACTGGTAGCGGGACTTACTTGGTTGAGAGCGAGAGCAGCTGGTTCCCGTTTTCCAAGTGCCTTACGAACGACAATATCCGCGACGCACTCTATGGCAATGACGAGAACCTTTGCGCAGGTGTGTCCAACTCACATCCCTTGCAGTGTGTTTACATGCTAGGGACTCCTTCACAGCCTGTGCGTGACCTGCCCGGGGGACTTCCAGGGAACGCGGTTTTCAGTGATGGGGATCAGAGCAACGACTTCATCGGTCCGGGGGGGGAGGTCAGTGTGTTGTTTGGTGGCCAGGGCGGAGGTGGTGGCGGTTCTCGTATTGACTCCATGCGGAACAGAATCTGGTCCATCAACAACAAGGGAGATTGTGATCCCTTAGGCCCTCCGTATTACCCAAACCTCTTCTTCGGAATCTTCCTGTCACCGACATTGTATGACGCGAAGGCGGGCGCTGGTGGTGGTGGCGGCGGCGCAGCCTTGATTCAGGCCTACGGCGACATCTTGGTGAGCAAGACTGGCCATATTACTGCGCGCGGTGGACACGGAGGCGGTGGAGAGGTTGTCCAGAACGCAAACTTCGGCGCGGGAGGCGGCGGAGGGAGCGGCGGCGCAGTGATCTTGCAGGCCGCGGGTGACGTGATCCTAGAGGCTGATCAAGGGCACCGACGTGCCAGCTACGTGGACTCCTCAGGTGATCAAGGGGCTTCGATTGAAGTCTCCGGCGGATTCGGCCGGGACGCCCGAAGTGACCCGACGAACAAGATTGATTTCATCGCGATGACCTTCGAATACACGCGCAGCGATGGTGGTCAAGGCGGTATGGGGTTGGTACAGATGCAAGCTGGCGGGGCAAGTGGTGTCCCCTCTATTGATGAGGGCGCCTATGTTTTCGCCAAGCGCCGCTCAGTCATTAAGCAGGGCAAGTGGACTGGTGACGTCGTGTCGCAGAAGGCCCACCCCTCATGGGTGGGGACTCCCCCGGCCGACCTACCTGACTCCTTGCGTTACATCGACATGCTGGAGTACCGCTCTTTTGATGCGATCGCCGGTGTCGGCGACGTTTACTTTGTGCTCAACGGAGCGCACCCACCGATCATCGCCAGCACAACGGGTGAGAACGGTAACGACGAGATCCATGAGTACCCATTGGGGTCCGGATCTTTGTGGCACGACACACAAATGATGTCGAGCCCGCTTTCCGGGGGCAAGCTCGTTGTGCGCGAGACTCAGCCTGAGAAGTTGATGAAGTCGTACCTTGGAACGACTACGGACTTCGAGGAACCCTTCTGGCAGCAGGGGCCTGCTCCTGGAGACCTCTACGACGCGAGCGATGTCTTGCCCATGAGTGTGGCGTTGAATGAGCCTGATGGCACTCCGATTCTGGCAGACCCCTCGGGTGCCGGAGTGGCCTTTGAAGCGGATAACCTCATTGACCGTCTGCCGCTGATTCATCCGTCATTGACCGCGTCGTCTTTCGGGACGTTGAGTCGCGGCACGTCGGAGTGGCTTGATTTCACTGGAGCTGGCCTGCGGCAGAGGTCTAGCGTGGATGGGCGTTCCCCTCCAACATTCCAAGCGCTCAACGGCACATACCACGGCTCTTCCGGTGACAGCTTCCCTGCTGCTGCGGATGGTCGCGTTAAGATTGGAGCTGCTGTGGCTCCCAGTAGTATTCCGGCTCACTTTGTTGTGAATGCTGGCTTTGATGATCCGGGGCTCTTTGCCGGTTTGGTCGGGGCCGGAACTCCACCCAATCCCCCGTTCAATGACCTCGCTGTGAACGCGCCGGATGCGGGTGTGAGCCTGGTCAACGCGGTCACAGACAACGCCCATGTGAGCGTTGAGTTCCAGGGTGTGTATCCGATTCGCGCAGGCTCCCATGTACCCGACATTGAAACGCAAAGTGACTGGGTGAGTGATATCTCGGAGCTGAACGGCTATCCGCTGATGCGCTTCCGGGTGACCTTCGACTTGTCTGCGGAGCTCTCGGCCTTCCCCTTCGGCGCGGACAGTCTGCGCCCATTGCTGGATTACCTGCGCATCCGAGTGGACCTCTAATCTGGCGATTGATGCGCACGCTGCTTATTGTGCTCGCATGGAGCCTGGCGCTCGGTTGCCGGGACTCGTTGCCGAGAACCGCTCCGCTGTCCGTGGCGCTTGAACGGTCAGTCCTTCCGCTCAACGGTGCGTATCGAGTCGTGGTCTCCGGCGGCGATCTGGACCCGCTTTCGGTGACGGCTTCGTCGGTCAGGGTTGAAGATGGTCTGGGCCAGCCCCTGGAACATCTCACTTCCGTTGAAGACAACAC
The DNA here is from genome assembly GCA_047638635.1 of Pseudohongiellaceae bacterium. Taxonomy (GTDB): domain Bacteria; phylum Planctomycetota; class B15-G4; order B15-G4; family B15-G4; genus CAZIAK01. The sequence continues at coordinate 2,306 of JBLIMM010000141.1, forward strand.
CATCGATGTTTTTCTGGTGATTGACGCGGAGTTGTGGGAGTCCCCTCCACGGGAGGTGCATGTGCTCGTGGCGGGAGGACCCTCCTTGCACGGGCTGCGTGACCGACGCGGGTTGGCCTTGGGGGCCGCAGCAACATTGACATACGCGGTAGAGCCCACCTTGACCGCTTCACAGCCTCCGAGGCTAGTCGCCGTGGCGGGGGACTCTCTGCCCCTCGATCACGAGGTCAGCTTCTCGGGGCGGCTGCAGTTGACCTTTAACGGTGCCATTGACCCGAACACCCTCGTCGGGAACAGCTGCCCCTTGGGCCGACGTCGATTGGGACTGACGGTCTCACCCGTGATTCCAGTGTGCAGTTGGCGCTTGGTCGGTGATCGTTTTGAACTCACTCTCGACGTGGGTGCCGAACAAGGGGCCCTGCGTTTGAGCACGAGAGAGTTGGGGCTGCGAGGGGTTCAAGGAGACCCTCCCGCACCTCAGGTACAGCTGGACCTCTTCGCTCGTTAACGAAGAGACCGCAGAAGACAGGCCGCAAAGATGCCCGGCATCCTTCGTCCAGTGAAGCAGCTTGGTGAGCCGATACGGGTGGTTGCCCGGTGGAACTCCCCGAAGAGGGGAAGCTCGGTGGGTTTTCCTCCACGGATGTAACGATGCAACGTGAAGAGACCAGCTGTCGATTCTATGCTCCCCGTGTGCCCACGGCACGGAGCGAAGCACCGACACCCACAGCGACGGAGCCAGCGCGTTACCGCGTTTGAGGTCAACTCATGGAGACTGCGTTGGAAGGCTGGTTTGGCGTGCTTTTCGCGATCTGCCTGGGTCTCTCAGTGGGCAGTTTCGGCAATGTGCTGATCTACCGCTTGCCGATAGAAGGGCTGAGCACCACTCGCCCTGCCCGTTCGTTTTGCCCGAAGTGCAACACCCAGCTGAGCTGGTTTGACAATCTGCCGCTGATCGCTTGGATCTCCCTGCGGGGACGTTGCCGCTCTTGCCAATCGAAGATTCCCTGGCGTTATCCGGCCGTCGAGCTGTTGGTGGGGCTGCTCTTTGCGCTGTACTGGTGGCTTGATCCAGCTCTCGATGGGGAGGGTGCCCTGCGCATGCTCGTGACTTGGTATTTGGTCACCACCTGCGTGGTCATCAGCGCCATCGACCTGGAGCACTTCATCATCCCCGACGCGGTGACTCTCCCGGGAATCGCAGTGGGCCTTGGGCTCTCTGTGGCCTTTCCGATCCTGCAAGCGGAGCATTTCCCCTTCGACCTGGAAGCCCCTCGGCAGACGGCCATGTTGGCTAGCGTGGGAGGCATTCTCATGGGCGGTGGGAGTCTGTGGCTGTTCGGTCAGCTCGGTAATCTGATGCTGCGGAAGAAAATCGAGGCCGCTGGTGTTCAGGACGCCATGGGTTTGGGGGACGTGAAGTGGATGGCGTTCGCGGGGGCCTTCTTGGGCCCGCTGGTGGTGGCAGATGCGATCTTGGTGGGCTGCTTCCTCGGAGCCATTGCCGGCATTGTGTTGCAGAGTTTGGCTCGTCTGCGGGGTGCTGATGCCCCACCTGGGATCCCGTTTGGGCCGTATTTGTCTGTAGGGATCTTGGCTGAATTGGTGCAGCCAGGGCTGGCCTGGGAGCTGATGCAAAGCCTCTCTCTGGCTGCCGCCTGAGGGCCGCAGTCAGGGCAGGCGAAACAGGCTCTTGGCGTTGCGGGTCGTCAGCTCGGCGAAATCTGCGTAGTCCTGCCCACGGTCTAAGGCGAGGCGTTCGGCAATATGGGCCACGAAAGCTGGCTCGTTTCGGCGTCCCCGACGAGGGACGGGCGCAAGCCAAGGTGCGTCGGTTTCGATCAGGACGCGCTCGTCCGGAACCTCCCGAAAGGCCGCTCGGAGATCCTCTCGGGGTTTGAAGGTCGTGATCCCGCCGGCGCCCAGGTGCAATCCGCTCTCAAGGAGGGGCTGGATGTCCGCCGCGTCCCCGGTGAAGCAATGCAGCACACCGCGTAGGGGAGCCCCGGAGAAGGGCAGCAAGGCCTCGCGGAGCTGAGGGAAAGCCTCCCGACAGTGAAGAATGACCGGAAGGTCTGTGTCCAGGGCTAGCTTCAGGTGCTGATCCAGGGACCTCAGCTGGTCGTTCATGTCGGTGCGTTGGTGGTGAGCGTCTAGGCCCGTCTCGCCCACGGCCACAAAGGCACCCGAGCGAATGCACTCTGCCACGGCCTCAAAGGCCCCCGGGTCGGCAATCTCGTCTTCGGTGGGATGGACACCTGCTGTGGGGAAGACAAACCCCGGTTCTGCCTCAGCGAGCTGAAGAGCCTCCTGGGCCGACTGAGGCCCCACAGACACAGCAATGCAAGCCACGAGGCCAGCCTCTCGGGCCCGCTTCAGCACCTCAGCACGGTCTTCTGAGAAGGCTGAGAAAGCCAGGTGGCAGTGGCTATCGACGAGGGGGGGCAGGGGGGTCACCACAGTCGTTAGCTCTCATAGCGATGGTTGCGGACCAGCTGGTCTGCGCGATGGTCCGGCAACCTATCAGATTCGGCGGCTTCGACCGTCTAGCGCAGAGCTTTGCCCGTTGTGCCCGTGTCGTGACCTGCGCCCTTCTAGATGGCATCCTATGCTCCGGACCAGGGTCGCCCGCCCGGCCGCAGCACCCGCAATCGATGCACCCGCAGCAGATTACGCACTCGCCGTAGAGTCTTGATGCGGGAGAGCAGCTTCGCCCCGAACCGACGCCCGCACGTAGATCGACCATGCATCCATCGACTCGAAGTTTTCGTCTGCTCGCCTTGCTGATCCTCGCACTGGTCCTCCCCGTGGGTTGTGGGGGCGGAGGAGGCGGCGGTGGCGGCGGTGCGCCTGTTGTTGTCGGAGGTGGTGGGCCAAGTGGCTTTGGAGTGGTCGCTGGTCCCACGGGCGGTGTCATCACGGGGGTGAATGTGCCCGTGACCTTGGTCTTCAACTCGGTCTTGCTGCCAAGTAGCGTCACCCCGTCCTCGGTGCGTCTCGTGACCATTGACGATTCAGCGGGTTTGACGAGCACGCCCGCCGGTGTCTTGGCTTCGTTCACTCTCGACGTGCAAGACAGCCGCATCCTGATCACGCCGACGATCGAGTTTTCTCCGACCAACGTGGTCTTTGGTTTTGTCGCGGACGCGCTTTACCAAGTCACCTTCGCTGACGCTTCATCGGGGCTTGGGATCAAGTCTGCAGCTGGCGGTGAAATGACCAACCCGGGGGCTACGTTCTTCTTTCGTACGCCTCTGACTGCGGTAGACACCAATCCTGGCTTCCCTGGCGCTCGCGCCTATTTGGTCGACAACGCTGACTCTGCCGTTTTGCCCGCAGAGTTCACTGACGACAGTGGAGATGGCTCGCTCACCGATGAAGTGCTCGCGGCGTTCGGCATCGATGAGACTGCCAACGTGGACCCGGGTGCAGGGAACCCGTCAGTGGTCGTGGCGGTGAGCCCCGTTCAGGACATCATCTTCATCCTGGACGATGGGGTGATTCCTGTGAGCGTGGTCAACCCTGCGGATTCTTCGAGCCCAGCACTCAGAGTGCTGATCAATATTCCGGGACAGTTCTCGTTTCAGCCCGTCGTGGCCCCTGCGACTCTCGCCCTGATTCATCAGCAGGGTGATCTCACGATCGTCCGCTGGCGTACTGCCTTGCAGGCTTATCCTCCCGGTGACTTGCTCATCGTCGAAGTGGCGTCCACCGTTGCTGACCTTGGTAACAACAGCAAGGCATCGGTGACCGGCGACAGCTCTCCACTGCTCTCTGTTTCGCTCAATGTGGCCGGTGGTGTCGACCTCACCGACTACATCATCAACGAGCCATTTGTCGATCAGAGTCAGCTCGACGGTGGGAACACTTCTGGAGATTGGGGGACAGCCGTGCCCTCTTTCTTCACTCCCGTGTTTGCTGGTGGCCGAGGGCGAGACGGTGCTTTGGTGATCGACAGTGCTGGGACGTCGACAGATCCAGGGACGACCGAAGTTCCTCTGTTGGCCATCGTCGACTTCGATGCCAAAACCGTGCAGCTGCCGGTGGTGTTGCTCGGGAGTGGCGGCGAGTTTACCCCGCGGCGTTGGGAGCTCGAGCGGCTGGTGATTCCCACGGGGTGGACCTTGAGCCCCTTGCGAGACAAGGACGGCGATGGCATCGATGATCCTGAGCAGTTCCAGGTTCAGAGCGTCGGGCACCCGCTGGATCAGAGAATGGCTCCTCTCGATTTGCAGGTGGCTGGAATCGTCGATGTGGCCGGGACAGTGGCCGTCATGACGAACGCTGGGCTTGAGCTTTCTGTACCCACGTCCGCCGGTGCCAATGGCTACAGCGACTACTTCGGCCAAGGTGGCGAAGGAGGACTAGCCCAAGGTGGTGCGGGCAACGGTGGCATGGGTGGGCATGCGTTGTTGGGCCGAGACACCAACGCGGACGGTTTCGTTGACGTGCTCGACCTGCCTCTTCAATCTCCTCTGGTGAACCCGCCTGGTTTGCCCTTCGACTTGGCTGACCCCAAACTCGCCGGGAGCATCGGGCGCAGTGCTTCCTTGGTGAGTACAGCTCTTTTGGACACAGACCGTGACCTTTCTGTCTTGGCTGCGGGCGGTGCCCTGGAGCAGCTGGTCAGCGATGGCAAGATTCTGCTGCAGCCGAACCTGGGTGTGGGCAGTTCAGCTGCCGGGTCCTCTAACAGTGGCACGCCAAACGAAATGATCGATGAGAACCATCCGTCGTTTGTTGTGCAGAGTGTCACGGTGGATGGCAGTGGATCGACCATCGTGATTGAGAGTAGCGCTGGGCAGTCCATGGTGGCTCCCTCACAGAACATCGGGACATCTTTTGGTCCCCTCGCAGCCCAGGGCGACAGCTACTTGCTGGGCCAGTTGGCTGGTGCGTCAGGAACTGACTTTGCCGATCTCGATCGGGGTGGGATCGGTGCGGCGCCATTCGTGGTAGTGAACGCACCGGTTATCCAAACCTCGGCTGGTGGCGGTGGTGGCGGCGGTTCCCTGGAGGCGGGACTTGAGGGGGACAGCAGTGGCCCAGCTTCCGACATTACGAGCAATCAGCGCAGCTCCTCGAAGGGCCTGTCTCTCGATGAGTCGCCCGGGGCCCTGGGTGGCCTGTCAGCCATGCGTGGTACGGGGCGGGCGATCAGCGGGCTGACGTTTGATCTGCTCACCTCGACAGCAGGATTCGATCCGCTCACTTTGGCGCCTGGCGATCTTGTGGGCTACGCGCTCGTCCCCGATGCCCCTAGTAATGGCTGGAGGTTCCTCATTACAGGAGTCTCCCCCAGCGGCGTCACGCTCACCGTGGACGAGATCCGAGCTGGCGCAGAGATCATCAACTTGACCACAGGAGCCGGTGGTGTGTCCGGCCCGGGGTTGTCGACCGGTGTGACCGTTCCATACCTTCTCTTGCCACCTTTTGGAGTGGCAGGTGCGGGGGGAGGAGGCAGTGGTGTCTCCGTCACGGGCACCGTCAACTCTGCCCCGTCAAGCTTGCCGCTTGTCTCGCCTGGAGCGGGTGGGGGCGCCGGTGGCAGCTCCGTGCGCATTGAGACCGCGAAGACTTTGACGCTGCGAGCGAATGGCGAAATTTTGGCCGAAGGCGGGGCGGGAGGCTTCGTCACCGAGGTCTTAGGCAAGCGAATAGCCGGTGGCGGTGGCGGTGGCGGTGGCAATATTGACCTGAGCGCCGGCCAGGGCTTGGTGCTCTTCCAGGGTGCTCGTGTCTCTGCGGCCGGCGGCTTGGGTGGTGGCTCGTTAGGCCAGGGGCAGGGAGGCACGGGAGGTGCTGGCTATGTCCGCTTCGAGGACTTCAGCGACAGCCTGAGCGTGCCCGGTTTCTCGGGCCTCACGGAGCCCGTCATGACCGAGGAGAACCTTGGGCGGCTGGTGAGCGATCCTCGGTCCGTTGGCCAGAGCCGGTTCTTCAACACGGGCTTGGCGAATCCATCAGTCGATGGCTTGTTGATTACCTACGACGCGGATACGAACGGCGACGATGTGCTGGAAACCGGCCTGACTTGGGGCTTCTCAGCCACGGGCGTTGACGGGGGCACTGGCGGCTTCGACTTCCCTCCGTTTAGCTTCTCCTTCAACTGGACAACCGTTGATAGCAACGGCTTCTTGGACCCGAGCCAAGCGTCGAGCACGTTCTATCCGGTCTACGACTTGGTCTCAGGCCGCACGGGCTTGGTCTACGACGTCAACTCTCAAGAGGTCTTGTACGCCCCGGGAGAGTTGGCCACCCAGATTCATGATCTGGGGGGCAATCCTGCGGTCTTGATCCCGACGATCCCGGGTGTTTTGGGTACGTCGCTCGACATTGTTTCCATGGCCTACGACAGCGATGAGAACGAGCTGTTCTTGCTCGAAAGAAGCACGGGCAAGGTCTACGTCCTTGATCGCACCTCCGGGCTGTACCTGCGCACGATCACACTCCCTGTGAAGCTTGAAGGGGCCATGGTCTACGTCGAACGGGGTAACCAAGAGTGGCTGGTGATTGCGGATAACAATCAAGAGCTGTTGGTGGCCTTCAGTAGCCGCAACGTCGCTGCCATCGACCCTGCCACTGACGACATCGCGCCCTCGTCGCCCACTGCTGTGTACTCCGTGTCCAGAGACGGCTTGCCCCTCAACATTGAGTTTACGGGGATGGCTTTCGCCGCTGTGGGCTCGGTGATGACTGCGGTGGATGCCCTAGCCGGGACGTTGCTTTCGTTCGACTTCAGCCCGGGCAACGAAGGTGTGTCCCTCTCGGGTTCACATGCCTTGGCTCAGCTGACCCACGGTGGCGCTGCGGTGGTGCCCAGCTCGGTGGCCTGGGACCCTGACTCGCTGATGCTCAACATTGTGGTGGCCACGGATGCTGCTGCCTCGAAGCTCTGGACGGTGAGTCCGTTTGCTCTGCCCACGGACGGCAGCGAGCTTGCCTTGCCTGCAACACCCCAGATTCCGCTGTTGCCTGAGACGGCTCGGCCCATCGCTGCGGGGCAGATCTTCTTTCGCTTCCGGGTACAACTCGACGGCCTGTTCGATGACATCACTCAGGTCATCCCCGTGTCCTTCCGCAACGTGGCCATTGATACGTTCTCGATCGACTTGAGGAACGCGGGCTTCTGAACGCCGCGCCGGGCTTCGATGTCACCCTTCGGGGCGCACTCGACGGGGACGGTGAGTTGCTGGTTCCTGCAAGGTGGGTCGTGGCGCGGGGGCGCACCGTGTCGCTCAAGGCGGCCAAGGGAGAGGCAGACGTCGATGCTCTCCTGCTGCCCGGACTCGTCAACGCCCACGCTCATCTCGACCTAGCGGGTGCTGCTGCGATTCCCGACCGGGGAACCTTCGCGGACTGGCTGATGGGTGTGGGGCGCGCGCGGGGGATCGGGGGAGACATCGGTGAAGCCGCGGCGACAGAAGCCCGTGCCTTGGCAACCCGCGGTGTGGTGGCCATTGGCGACATTGACGCCAACCGCGGGCTGGCGACCCGAGGGCGCCGGAATGCAGCAGTAGAGGGAGTCTCCTATCTCGAGATTGTCGGGGTGGGGGCGCCGTCTGCCCGGGCGCGTCTAGCCGGGGCTCTCGCGGCCGTGGATCGCCTCGGGGTCTCTGTGGGTCTTTCACCCCACGCGCCCTACTCGGTGTCCTCGGAGGTCATTCCGGAGATCGTGAGCGCGGCCCGTCGTCGTCGTCTGCCCTTGGCCATGCACTTGGCCGAGTCGCTGGATGAGACTCGTTACCTCACCCATGGCGACGGCCCCTTCGTGGAGTTCTTGAAGGGCATCGGCCGGGGTTTCCCGTTCGAGGCTCCCCCGGGACTGCGGCCGATCCCATGGGCGGATCGGCAGGGCTTGCTCAAAGCAGGCTGCGTGGTGATTCATGGCAACGATCTTGATGACGACGATGTGGCCATCCTGGGACAGCGCTCCGCCCGAGTCGTCTACTGCCACGGGACTCACCAACACTTTTCACGACCTCCGCATCGTTTGCTCGAGCTGCTGCAGGCTGGGGTGCAGGTGGGGCTGGGAACAGACTCAGGGGTCAGCAATCAGGGCGTTGATCTGCTCGGTGAGTTGGGTCGTTTAGCTGCGGATCGAGCGGATATCTCTCCTTTGACGATTCTTCACTGTGCCACAGTGGGTGGGCGGGCGGCGTTGTCTCTGGACCCCGGAGGAGCCCGGTTTGAGCCGGGTTCTCAGGCAGATGGGCTGCTGCTGGGGGGGCTCCCTGGCGACGCTGAGAACTTCTCTCCGCACGACTGGGCGAGCTGGGCTCTGAGCGCACAGCCGTCCGCTATCGCGACTTTGCACCAGGGCCGTGCAGTGTTTGCTGGAAGAGACACTCCCCCCTTCCTTGACTCCTTCTGCAGCCAGGGCTAGGTTGCGCCGGATGGAGGCCCTCCATCCCCGATTCGACGCATTGCGCCAGGTGTTGGACGGCGCTACCACCGTGGTCATCACTGGCCACGTGAAGGCTGATGGTGACGCCGTCGGGGCCGTGGCGTCTTTGCGTCGGCACCTTGAACTCGAGGGCATGCAGGTGACTGCCCTACTCAACGAACCTCTGAGTAGCCGCTACGGCTTCATGGAGTTCCGTCGCCGCCTAGAGGTCTATAGCGACGAGAGCCACGGCGAACTGTTGCGCACAGCCGACGTCATCATCATGTGTGACCTTTCGGCTATGGGTCGGCTGGGGCCTTTGCGTGGTCCCATCGAAGACAGTGCAGCCACCAAAGTCTGCTTCGACCACCATCCCTGCGACAACGATGGCCCGGGGGAGGTGTTCATCCATGACCCCACGGCGACCGCAACCGGTTGCTTGACCTACGATTACATCAAGTACGTGGGCGGGGAAATCGACCGAGAGATTGCGGAGAGCGTCTTTGTGTCCCTGTGCACTGACACGGG
>JBLIMM010000142.1:0-11186 GCA_047638635.1 Pseudohongiellaceae bacterium
CCAAGAGCTTGATCGAGATATCCCGTGTCGACCACGACCTCCTCGCCGACAACGTCGCCGTTTTGCAACGCTTGCAGCAATCGCTCAGGAGTGGCTGGAATCTCCTGCACTACGAGAGCTGTAGCGTTTTCGATGGCTGACACCACGGCGGGCGCCCCTCCATCGCAAGGTAGTTCGCCGACTCCCTTGGCCCCAAAACTGTCGCCCTCAGCGGGGTGTTCGAGGAGGGCGATATCCATCTTGGGCGTGTCAAGACTGGTGGGAATGATGTACGTCGCCAGGCGATCTTGACGGGGATGCCCGTCTCTCTGGGTGAGCTCCTCGAGCAAGCCATGGCCAAGTGCTTGCAGCATGCCCCCTTCGACCTGACCGCGGCACAGGGTGGGATGAATCACCCGACCCACGTCGACCACCATGGTGGCCTCGCGCAAAGTCGTCGTGAAGGTGTCCGGATCTACGTCCACAGCCACCACAGCGGCGCCCCAACCGTAGGTGGCGTAAGCGTCACCCTTGTAAGTCTTCTCGTCGAAGCTGCTCTTCGGATCTGGCTCGTAGCGCTCTTCGATGAGCAGCTCGCCGTGGTCCTTCACGTAGGCAGTTGCCATGTCGGCGAAGCTGATACGAGTCTGCTGACCATCGCCAGCGCCCGCGCAGGAGAAAAAGCCATCGTCAAACGCAACGGCGTCCACCGGCAGACCCTGCTGTTCAGCCACGTGCGCCCGTAAACGCCTCATCATGGTCTGCCCGGCGCGCCACAGGGTGCCGCCCACGACCATGACTGTTCGGGATGCCACAGTGGGCCCGGAGTCCGGGCACGTCCCGGTATCAGGCATGGCTATTTTTATGCAGTTCAACGGCAAAGCGCAGGCATCAGCGGCGATCTGCGCCAACACAATGCACGTCCCCTGACCGAAATCGGTGGACGATACGCGCACTTCGAGACGGCCACCGGCCACCAAGGCCAAGTGCACCGGGGAACGCATTTGGCGCTCGCCGTTGCCGGTGAACCCCGAACCGTGCCAGAACAGCGAAAGACCGATACCCTGGGCTGCCCGTCCGCTCTCATGCGCTGCGGCGCGATCGGCCTCGTTGGCCAACCAGCGGTCGCGAAAACCAGTTCGCCGCTCTGCTTCGGCCAGGCAACGGAGGGCGCTCGTGCTGTCATCAAGCACCTGCCCCGTGGGTGTAATATCCCCTGCTCGATAGGCGTTTCGCTCGCGCAACTCAAGGGGGTCGAGACCCAGATGCCGGCCAATGGCATCCATCATGCGTTCCATGGCGAATTGGGTTTGCGGAGCGCCGAATCCGCGAAACGCTCCGTATGGAGTTGAGTTCGAGGACAAAGCCAGCCCATGCACGGTCACGTTGGGGATCGCGTAGGGACCCGCCGAATGCAGCACTCCCCTGGATAACACCACCGGGGACAAGGTGACGAACGCGCCGCCATCGAAGAAGACCTCAGCCTCCAGAGCCAACAGCTTGCCGCTCTCGTCGAAACCGGCACGCATGTGCACCTGGGCCGGATGACGCTTCGTGGTGGCGCGCAAGTCTTCGTTGCGATCGTAGATCAGCTTCACCGGGTGCTGGGCTGCGAGGGCCAGCAAGCCTCCGTGAGCCGCGATCATGTCGGGGTAATCTTCTTTGCCCCCAAAGCCGCCGCCCGTCACCGCTTGCCGCACCCGCACTTTGCCCTCGCCGAACACCGGCGACAGTGCGCCATGGACGTAATACGGGCACTGCAACGAACCCACGATGTCGATGCCGCCGTCGTCCGTCGGCGTCACCACAACACCCTGGGGCTCGATGTAGACGTGCTCTTGGGCGCCCGTGCGGTAGACACCCTCGATCACGTGAGGAGCGTCCGCCATAGCAGCCGCCGTGTCACCGTGAGCCACGTCGCATTGCGAGAGAACGCGAGTCATCGGTCCGTCGTCGTCGCCCGATCCTGCGAGATGCAAGGCCCGAGCCTGCTCCAAGTCGAGCACCGCTGGCGCCACTGCGTACTCGATTCGCACCGCCGCAGCCGCAGCAAGAGCCCGCTCTCGGGTGGGTGCCGCCACCAGCGCCACCGCTTGATCGCAGTGCTCGACCCACTCGTCAGCGAGAATCGGCCAGTCGTCGGCGATCATCGCCAGGACATTGGGGCCAGGGATGTCCGCCGCTGTGACGAAGACCACATCGGGGTCTAGCAGAGCCGCGCTAGCATCGATGCTCACAATGCGCGCCCGAGCATGAGGGCTGCGCACCGTGGCTCCGTGCCAACACCCAGGCACCACCAAGTCGTCCACAAACAGGGCGCGGCCGGTGACCTTGTCGAGACCATCGGGGCGCGCCGGGCTGCGGCCTACCCAATGGGGCGAGGGACTGTGAGAAGTGGAATCGACCATAGTTTCGACCTCCGAGCGTACTCCCCTACGCCCAATTGATCACTCCTTCGTTTGAGAGCAGCTTGGCCTGCCGCGACGCGGCGCGATACGATCTAGCCTCGCTCTTGTCCCGGCGACCTGCGCAATCACGGCCCCGACGGCGACAAGACTGGCAACCACCGCAACGGTCAGCGTCCGAAAGCTGACCCCACCCAAGACACAGAGAGCAGGCCCCATGCCGAACGATCGACTGAACAACTACGTGGGCGGCGTTTGGGTCAGCTCTGACGCAACCGAAACCTACTCTGTCTTGAATCCGGCCACCACGGAGCCCCTGGCAACGGTGCCCATGGGCGGCGCCACCGAAGTCGATGCTGCGGTCACCGCAGCCAAGGCCGCCTATCCCGCTTGGCGGCGGACTCCCGTGGTCGATCGCGTGCAGCCCCTCTTCGTGCTCAAAGAGCTCCTAGAGAAGCACGCGGGCGAATTCGCAGCCACGGTCACTAAGGAAAACGGCAAGAACCTCAGCGAGGCTATGGGCAGCGTGCGCCGGGGCATTCAGATGGTCGAGGTGGCTGTGGGTTCCCCATCGCTGATGCTCGGTCAAGCCCTCGAAGACGTGGCCCGAGGCATCGACAGCTACTCCATTCGCCAGCCCATGGGAGTCTTCGCGGCCATCGCGCCGTTCAACTTCCCGGCCATGGTGCCCATGTGGTTCTTCCCCTTCGCGGTGGCTTGCGGCAACACCTTCTTGGTCAAGCCATCCGAGCAAACGCCCCTCAGCCAGCAGCTCATGTTCGAACTCATCGACGAGGCGGGCTTCCCCCCGGGAGTGCTCAACATGGTTCACGGCGGCAAGGCTGCGGTGAACGCGATTGTGGAGCACCCGGACATCGAGGGAGTGTCGTTCGTGGGCAGCAGCCCCGTTGCTGAGCTGGTCTATCGCGAGGCCAGCGCACGAGGCAAGCGTGTCCAGGCCCTCGGCGGCGCCAAGAACTTCATCGTGGTCATGCCCGACGCCGACCGGGAGTTCACCCTCGCAGCCCTCACCGATTCAGCCTTTGGTTGCTGCGGCGAGCGTTGCTTGGCGGCAGCCGTGATTCTCGCCGTGGGCGATGCCCACGAATGGCTCCGAGAAGGTCTGCCCCGACACCTGGCGAAAATCACCGTGGGTGATGGCAGCCAAGACGGCATTTACATGGGACCGCTCATTAATGAGGCCCAAAGGACGAAGGTCGAGGGCTACATCGCCAAGGGAGTCGAGGAGGGCGCTGAGCTGCTCGTCGACGGCCGCGGTATAGAGACCGGCCTCCCTGGATGGTTCGTCGGCCCCACCTTGTTCGACAAGGTCGACCCCAAAATGATCATCGCCACCGAAGAGATCTTCGGCCCGGTCATGTGCCTCTCGCAGGTCGGCGACCTCGACCAGGCGATGGACGTGATTCACGCTCACCCCCTGGCCAACGCCAGCTCGATTTTCACCACGAGTGGCGCGCCCGCACGGAAGTTTCAGTACGAAGTCGACGCAAGCATGGCCGGAATCAACATCGGCGTGGCGGCGCCTATGGCCTTCTTCGGCTTCGGTGGCGCCAAGGGCAGCTTCTTCGGCGACCTCAAGGCCCACGGGCGCGAGGCCTACGACTTCTACACCGATCGCAAGGTGGTCATCGCCCGCTGGTAAGAGGCAGCTTGCTGCACACCTTCCCGCGACACACCGTTCCACAGACTCAAGACCCCACCATTCGTCCCTGAGAGAACACACATGGCGCGCATCGTCAAAGCTGGCCTGATTCAGTGCGGCAACCCGATCAACGACGAATCCAAGCCTGTGGCCGAGATTCAGCAGGCCATGCTCGAAAAGCACTTGCCCTTCATCGACAAGGCCGGCCAGCAAGGGGTGCAGATTCTCTGCCTGCAAGAGATTTTCAACGGGCCCTACTTCTGCCCAGGACAAGATCCGCGCTGGTACGAGGCCGCCGAGGCTGTGCCGGGCCCTACCACCGAGCTCATGGCCGAGTACGCCAAGAAGTACGAGATGGTGATCATCGTGCCGGTGTACGAGCGGGCGCAGGCTGGCGTGTACTACAACACCGCTGCGGTCATCGATGCGGACGGCAGCTACCTGGGCAAGTACCGCAAGAACCACATCCCCCAAACCAACGGCTTCTGGGAGAAGTACTTCTTCAAGCCCGGCAACCTGGGCTACCCGGTCTTCGATACTCGCTACGCCAAGGTCGGTGTGTACATCTGCTACGACCGGCATTTCCCCGAAGGTGCTCGGGCGCTTGGGCTCAACGGCGCCGAGATCGTGTTCAACCCTTCAGCCACCGTGGCGGGCCTGTCGCAGTACCTCTGGAAGCTCGAACAACCCGCACATGCCGTGGCCAACGGCTACTTCATGGGTTGCTCCAACAGGGTGGGCACTGAGGCTCCCTGGGATATCGGCAAGTTCTACGGCACCAGCTATTTCGTCAACCCACGGGGGGAGTTCCTGGCCGAAGCCAGCGAAGACGAAGACGAATTGGTCGTCGCCGAGATGGACCTCGAGCTCATCGAAGAAGTGCGCCAGACCTGGCAGTTCTATCGAGACCGTCGCCCGGAAACCTACGACGACCTCTGCGACTTGCTGCCCTAGCAGGCTGTAGACAGAGCGTTGCGCGTCCCCTCGCGCCCCTCCACAACGAGCTCCGCATCACTCCATGACTCGCCCACGACGATCACACCTGAGCCCCGTGCGTGCCGCGGCTTGCATCGCCCTTACCGCACTTTGCTTCGCATCCTGCGGCGAGTCGCAAACCGCTGAGCCCGAAACCGCGCGCGCCGAGCCTCCCCTCCAAGAGACGGCCCGCAACGTCATCCTGCTCGTGGTGGATACCCTGCGCGCCGACCGCCTCGGTTGTTACGGCTACCCACGGAACACCAGCCCCAACATCGACGCCTGGGCTGCGGGCGGAACACTCTACGAAGACAACCGGGGCCAGGGTTCGTGGACCCGCCCGGCGATGATTTCGATGATGTCGGGTTCGTACATCACGACGCTCGAAGAGCAGCTGCCCCCCGAGCTACCCACTCTCGCCGAACTGGTCCAAGGGGCAGGCAAGACCACCGCCGCTATGGTGGGCAACAAGATCTTGGTGGGTGAGCGAGGCTTCCCCCGGGGCTTCGACACCTTCGAAGCACCGAAGAGCAACGGCAACGCTCGGCCCATGCTTCGTCAGTTTTATAAGTGGTACGACAGACAAGAAGAACCGCTCAAGGACGGGCCAGGGTTCTTCGCCTGGCTGCATGTCATGGACCCGCACGCACCGCGAGAGCCGGCCAAGAGGTTTCGCGACGAACTCAAAGGCAACGACCCAGAAACTGCAGAGCTCATGCAGCTCTGGAACACGCTCAAGGACGACGTGGAGTCGCCTCCCGCCGGGGGCATGACCTTCGACGAAGCCACCGCGAAAATGCTCGATGACCGCGCGGCCTACGACGCGGAAGTGCGGGCCATGGACGACTGCTTCGGACAACTCATTGCCTTTCTAAGAAGGCGTGGCGAACTCGAGCAGACCCTGATCATCCTCACCTCCGACCACGGCGAAGAGCTCTACCAGCAGCCACGAGTCGCCCAAGAACTGCGACGGATGCGCCGCCTCGTCACGCTCAAGCGTGACGTCATGGACCTGGTCAGCTTCGGCCACAGCTTGACCTTTCAAGAAGAAGTCTGGCACATCCCGCTGATTTTCGCCGGCCCCGGGTTTCCTGCAGGAACGACCAGAGAGGGTCTCGCCGCCAACCTCGACATCTTCCCCACAGTGCTGCAAGCCCTGGGCATCGCAGCACCCCCGGCCACACCGGGCCAGAGCCTCCTGGGCGGCGTCGCTCCCCAGAGAAAACAGGTCTTCGGCTTCACTCACGGCATGGTCGCCGTCAAGGACAGCAGTGGCCTGAAGCTCGTAGATCGCACCGACTGGCGCGACTACACACGCTTCGAACCCGTCGATCGGGACGACGAAGCCGACGGATCACCTCTCGAGCTCTACGACCTGAATGTGCCCCACGGCGATGGCAACAACGTGGCTGCGGATCACGAGCGCGAGGTCGAGTACCTCTCAGCCGGCATCGCCAAGTGGCGCAAACAATATCAGCGCGCCGTCACCGACACAGAGCTCGGCCAAGCAGATCTCGACGCCCTGCGCGAGTTGGGCTACGTGGGCGACGATCACTGAGCAGCGGGGCTCGCGGGGTCTGCAGGCCCGACCAATCATGGTTCCCGGTGCTGCTGATCGTAGGGGCTGCGCTGCAGCTGAATCACCGATCGAGAGCTGCGATCAGCGCAAACCCTTCAAGGCGGCCTTCGCTGCACTGTCGTGCTCATCGATGGCCAGCACCGCTTCGAAGCAAGAGCGCGCTCCGGCGTTGTCACCGTCTTCCGCGAGGTAGAGACCGCGGCGATGGCGAGCTGTCGTTGCCCAAGGCCAGCGGCTGATGGCCAGCTGCAAGATCTTGTCCCAGGTGGCGAGTCCTGCACGGCGCTCCAGGGCGGACAAGTTCAAGAAGTCTTCGATCAAGGGCGTGGGGCCCTGAACGAGAGAGCTGGCTAACTCTCGTGCTTCCTCCCAGCGCTTTTGCCGCATGAGCGCTTGCACCAGCAGGCTCGCGGGCTCCGCAGCGCCAGGGGACGCAGACAGAACTTGGCGAAGCAACACCTCGGCCTTGTCCCCACGTTCTTTCACTAACAGGCGACGAACCTCCGCCAGCGATTCGAAGTGAACGATGCGATCTTTGGGGTCCGGGAGAACCTCCCCGGCCGCGGATTGCGACTCTGCCCACACGTAGCCCAGCTCGGCGAGGCCCCGGCGCAACTCGTCGTCTTGGCCAAGGTCGCCTTGAGAACCATCGCGCTCACCCTCTGCGAGCAAGCTGTCGAGAGTGGATGCAAATGCCCGCGCCCGAGGATCACTCTTGTCGAACAGGTTGTGCAGCTCATCCTCATCAGTTTGATGATCGTAGAGCTCAGCGCGGGGCGCGCGAACGTAGCGCCCGCCATCGTCGGTGAGTGCGCGGAGATCTGACCAGCCGTAGTTCAGCACTGGCAACATGGCCTCGGAGTAGACCATGCGGCCGGCCGGTGCTGGCTGCTCTCCACGGAGGGCGGGAGCTAATGAGATGCCATGCAACCCCGACGGCACTCGTACGCCTAACAGATCGAGCACCGTGGGCACCACGTCCACCACGCTGGTCACTTCTGAGAGGGTCTGCCCGGCTGCCAAAGACTCATGCTGAAAGATCAGCGGCACATGGCAGGTGGATTCGTAGACGAAGAGCCCGTGCCCCTTCTCTCCGTGCTCCCCAAACGACTCGCCGTGATCAGCGCTGAGCACGACCAGCGTGTCGTCACGCTGCCCCCTGCCATCCATGCCGTCGAGCAAGCGACCCAGCTCGTAGTCGGTGAAGGCCAGCTCCCCGTCATGAGGCGCACCGCGAAAACGGCTGGCGAAGGGCTCTGGTGGAGTGAAGGGCCGATGGGGATCGTAAAAATGCACCCACAGGAAAAACGGATCAGCGCCCTGTTGCTGCAAGAAAGCCAGGGCTCGGTCTACTGTGTTGTCGGCGGTGGTCTGCTGGTACTCGAAGGTGCGACTCTCACCTCCGCTCAGATCGTCGTCATAAACATCGAAACCCTGCCCAAGACCAAAGCGTTCGTCGAGCACGAGCGCCGAGACCACCGCGCCCGTTCTGAACCCCTCGGGAGCAAGCAGCTCTGCCAAAGTGTCTACGTCGTCGAGGACTCGGTGCGTACCGTTGTTCCGCGCGCCGTGTCGAAACGGGTAGAGCCCCGTGAGCAGCGACCCATGTGCGGGAAGGGTGACCGTCGCGGTGGTTTGACAACGTTCGGCGAGCACGCCCCCTGCGGCTAAAGCGTCCACCACCGGGGTCGACGCACCAGCGTGGCCGTAGCATCCCAAGCGATCGGCGCGTGTCGTATCGAAGGTCACCAGCAGGACGTTGGTGGGCTTGCCAGAGGATTCTCCGCAACCGACCAAGAGCGAGAGCAAAGCAACGCAACACGCAGAGAAGGCTCGACCCACGGCAGGCCTTCGACAGCCACTCGCTGGGACGAACTCTGCAGACTTGCCCCCGAGGGAGTCTGCGAACGGCGTGGGGACAAGAGGCATCGTGGTTTGCAACAGCAGGGGGATCTGATCGAGACACGAGAAGGATATGCGATCCCCTCGTTCCCAGCCGAATTCCCACCTATGAATTGAGCAGCCAAGAGAGCTGCGAAGGGCAAAGCCCCCCTGGTTCACGGCGCAGCACGGGGCCACTCGCCAAGCCCCACGCGAATGCTACTGTGTGCTCGCATCACCGGGCCGCTGCAAGCCTACGGGCCGAGTTTTTCCATACGGAGTGCCAACGTGTTTGAGAATCCCATGCTGTCCGAGAGCGCTCAGGGGACACCCCTAGCCGGCGTCCACGAACTCGGTCGACGAGGAGTTGCCCTGGCCGCCCTCGCACTTTTTAGCGCGGCACTCTTCGCCAGCCCCACGGCAGCGCAAAGCGCTCCACCCAGCTCGGTGCGCTTCGCCGACCTCGACGATGACGGACTCCCGGACAAGCTCCACGTGAGCGCTACGGGCCTGGTCATCTCGCTCAATCGTGGCGCGGGAGCCTTCGAAGCGGTGGACAGCGGCCTCCCCGAACTGCAGCTCACTGATGTTCTGGTCAGCGACCTCAACGGTGATGGCATCGCCGACCTCTACCTCGTCTCCCCGGGGCCCAACGTGGCCTTGCGTGGTGACGGCTCCGGGCGCTTCACCGTCGCCACCGACACATGGGGATTGGCCGACTCTGGCACGGGCCTCTCAGCCGAACGTATCGACTTTGACCACCTCGGCGCGGAAGAACTGTTGCTGCACAACAACGATGGCGACGTGCTCTTCTGGGCCACCGCCAACGGCTTCGAGCGGGACAGTAGCGCGCCGGTCAGCGCCCCATCAACGACCGACGCGGGCTTGGCCTCCTTAGAGCAACTCGTCGCAGAAGCCGCCGGGCTCTTAGCTCTCCACCCCGACGAAGAGATCACCTTAGGGCTCGACGCCAACGGCTCTCCTCAAGTGACCATGGGACGCAAGACCTCGCCCCGCCTGGATGCAGACGGCCACACGCTCTCGGCCACGGCCAGCGGCGGTTACGTTGGCGGCAGCGGTTACGTCGGGGGCAGTGGTTACGTCGGGGGCAGTGGCTCCGTCGGCGGCGATAGCTACGCCCTCGGTGGTTCCATCACCCCAGAAGAGCTTGAGATACTCAGTCACCAGAGCATTGTTTACCTGGATGACGGCGCAGGGAACCTGGTCAACAAGACCATTCGTTTCACCGGCGTCAATCTGCAGGTGGTTAACGGCCTCGGCTCCACCAACGGCAACCCGAACAACCCCGGCAGCATTAGCAGCGGCAGCACCACAGTGAACGGCGTGGGCAACCTCATCGTGGGCTACAACGAACTGGGCAACCCCGCCGGGGACGACCGCAGCGGTTCGCACAACATGGTCCTGGGTATGTCCAACAGCCACCCCAGCTTTGGCGGACTGGTCGGCGCGCGGGAGAACACCGTCAGCGGCCCCTTCTCCACCGTCAGCGGCGGTCGCAACAACGACGCTCGCGCGGCCTTCGGCTCAGTGAGTGGTGGCAAGTCGAACATTGTCAAAGGCACTTACGCCTCCGTGAGCGGCGGGTGGTTCAACACGGCCACGGGCACACGTTCGTCGATTTCTGGTGGTCGCGGCAACAAGACCAGCGGCGCCCGGTCGTCCATTACGGGCGGTAAAACCAACACAGCCAAAGGCACCGAGTCGGTGGTCAACGGCGGCTGGTTCAACAACGCCGTGGGCACGCTCTCTGTGGTCAGCGCTGGCCGGAACAACAAGGCAAACGGCCCCAGATCGGCCGTAGGCGGCGGTTTCTCGAACACAGCCAGCGGCGATGAATCTTCGGTGAGCGGCGGTCAAGAGAGCGAAGCCAGTGGCTACCGCGCAGTGATCAGCGGTGGCATTGGCAACCTCGCCTCAGAAGCCCACGCCACTGTCGCTGGCGGCGAAGACAACGTGGCCAGCGGTAACGCGGCCACGGTGAGCGGCGGGCATAGCGGCATTGCCAGCGGCGACGCGGCCTCCGTGAGCGGCGGCTTCCAGAACAACGCCATTGGCCAGTACGCCAGTATCAGCGGTGGCCGAGAGGGCGAGGCCACAGCAGAGTCGGCTTCGGTGAGCGGCGGCAAGGGCAACCAAGCCACGGGCATCGGAGCTTCTGTGAGCGGCGGGCAATACAACACGGCCCTCGGCGTGAGCAGTTCTGTCTCCGGCGGCGGCGGCGGCGATGCAAACGGTCTGGCATCGACCATCGCCGGAGGCTCGAACAACGTTGCGGGAGGAACCGGCGCTGCGATTCTCGGCGGCGCGCAGAACTCAAGCTCAGGGCCCTTCTCCAGCGTCAGTGGTGGTGCGCTCAATAGCGCAACAACGAACTACAGCTCCGTATCCGGCGGGTACAACAACACCGCAGCCGGCTCCTTCTCCTCCGTGAGTGGTGGCAACAGCAGAA
This sequence comes from Pseudohongiellaceae bacterium, assembly GCA_047638635.1. GTDB lineage: Bacteria > Planctomycetota > B15-G4 > B15-G4 > B15-G4 > CAZIAK01. The sequence continues at coordinate 10,953 of JBLIMM010000142.1, forward strand.
GCGTCGCCGGACACAGCAACTGGCAGGCTGGAGGCCTTTTCCAAAACAACTAAAAGAGCACACGGGACCGCTCCCGCCGCTCTCCGTGAGCGACGGGAGCGCACCGCAGCAGCTCAGCACCCTGCACCCTGCACCCTGCACCCTGCACCCAGCACCCTGCACCCAGCACCCAGCACCCAGCACCCAGCACCCAGCACCCAGCACCCTGCACCCTGCACCCTGCACCCTGCACCC
>JBLIMM010000143.1:0-11163 GCA_047638635.1 Pseudohongiellaceae bacterium
CAAGGACTTGCACGCGGTTCAACGAGAAGTCGCTGATCACCAAGGCGCCGCCAGGGCCAGCCCGCACAGAGAGACCCATGGTGTTGGGACTCACGATGGTACTGGCCTGCAACTCCCGGCCATCGTCGGACAAATCGTGGCGGCTCATGAACGTGTTCCACCGTTGGCCCATGATTTGGCTGCGGAGCTGCCCTTGGAAAATCGTCGAGCGGTACTCGTCGAGTCCGTTGGTGGACGAACTGACCTGGGTCAGGGGGGCAGCGTACGTATGCGCAATGTCATTGGTGGACGGTGGGTAGTAGATGTCTTGTCGCGGGTCGTTGCGGCCGCGATTGCGGTTCGGGTGACCGTAGTAGCGACCTTCCTCGATGCGCAAGAACTCGTCCGGTGCGTTGGCATGGACGCCGCTGTCGGTGATTGGCCCAGTCGAAGCAAAGCCGTTGCCGTTGTTAGGACCATTGTCGAAGGCATAGAGCCGCCCCGTCGTGCTCAGCAACACTTCGAAAGGGTTGCGCACGCCTGGGGCGTACACCGAGATATCAACCCCCGGAGCAACGTCTACGATGTCGCCAAACAGCTGATCGTTGTTGGGTGTTCCCGAGAGGGTCTCGATGTAAGTCACGGCGCCGTTGAAACCCGGCTTGGATGTTTCTGCCTTGAGGATCGCCGCACTGAGCGGGGACTCTGGGAGGTAGCCAAAGGAGCTATGCTCCACTCCAGCATTGGTGTTGCTCCCCACAGGGATGAACAGGTCTCCGTTGTTGTCGAAGACGATGCCGTTCACGGAGTGGTCGTGGTTCGACGTAGGCAACCCGGTGATCAGAGGCACGGGTGTGTCGAAGTTCGGCCCGGTGAGCACCGAGACCTGGCCGTCGTAGGAGTAGGGGCTCATGGGCACGTCGCCCCCTTGGGCGTAGAGCAAACTGTGGGCGACGTAGAGCTTCACGGGGCTAGCGTCGTCGAAGGGGCTGAAAGTCAGCCCTAAGATCTCGCCGTTCGGTAGTGCAGAGACACCAGTGTAAAGATCTTGGGCGACGACGTTGTAGTCGTCATCGAAGGTGAGCGCCGTGATCTGGCCGAAGCGCATGCCGACGTAGAAGCGTCCGTCCGGCCCCCAGTTGCCGGTGATGGGCCGGGAGATGCTGGCCACATCCGTGATCCCAAACTGGATTGCTGGTGTGCTGGAATCGTAGGTGAACGTCGCCGCGTTGCTCGTCCCTAGGGGTGTTTCCACGGTGACGCTGATGTTTCCCACCGCATGGGCGGGGGAGACAAGCACGATGGAGTTGGCTTCGATACTGGCGAAGTCGTTCGTTGTGAAGTCTTGGTTGTCCCAGTGCACCGTGACGGCGCCCTCGGGGAAGAACCCGAACCCGTCAATGACGATGGTGTTGCCACCGAGCAGCGAACCGTTGGTGGTCATGGTGTTGATGATGGGCGGATCGAGAGTCTCGTCGTGGTCCACCATGGTGAACGGAAGCGGGACCAAGTTGCCGCCGGCGATGCCGTAGAGCACGTCCAGGGGCAGCTGGGACACGTTGCTCACAGCGAAGCGCGCTTCAAGGGTGTGGCTGCCAGCGCTGAGGAGCAAGGGACCGACCCAGGGCAGACCGTCGACTTCGAGCCGGGTGTTGGTGCCGCCCACTTGGGCGAAATCGTAGATGTCGCTGAACAGAAGCTCGAGGGATCCTCGCAGGCGTACGACCACGTTGCCGTTGAGATCAGAGCCGCCCACAGAGGTATTCGCTGGGAGCGAGAAAGTGCTGAGGGCCTCTGTCCAGGTGGGCAGGCCGAGACCGCCGTCGAGCAGCGTCTCCGGGTCTGTGAGACCTGTGTCGTAGTACTGGGCGAGAATGCCGGGCACGGCGGTGACCGGAGAAACCGCAAAGGAGATGCAGCCTGTGAGGCTGTCTGCAGGGATGTTGTCGTCGACGATGGTCAGGCACACTGCGTGGCTGCCGACGGGGAAAGTCACCGTGGGGACCACGCCACTCGCGATGGGCACCGCGTTCTCTTCCCAGGAGTGGCTGACCAGGTTGTGACCAGGCTCGTGAGTGTGTGACAAAGTGCCGTCGAGCTCTACGTCTTCGAAACCATTCCCGTCGTAGTCCACGGGCATACCTACGTCTTCAATGACCACGTGCAAGAAGGGGTTGCTGCCCGTACCGCCAGCGCCCTCGATGAACAGGGTGAAGTCGTCGGCGTCCGACTGCAGCGTGAGCTCTAAGTCGAAGTCTCCGTGGACCAGGGGCGAGAACGTGAGCGTCGCCGGAACCGATTGTCCCACGGCCAAGTTCAGTGAAGCGGGCACGGTGAGTGAGTGCCCCGGGCCTAAGTCCGGGTCACCGCTGTATTGGTTGCCGTCGAGGTCGAGGACGAAAGCATCGCCGCCCCCTAGGTTCATCGAGAACTCAATGGCTGAAAGCTGCAGGGTGTCCGTGCCGGGGTTGCTCACGGTCAGGTTGAGCACGGTGGATGTCCCCAGAACCTGCCCGCTGTAATCGTGGATGGCCGGAGTGATATCGAGGATCGGGAACATCGAACGGACTTCGGCGAAGCAGAGGAGAGGGGCATCCACTGTGGCCGTGAAGAACAGCTCTAGCAGGCCGTCGCTCACCGTGGTGTTGTAGGTCGTGGTGAGGGCCGCGTCGTGGCCCACCTGGGCGAACACGTCGAGGGCTGGCTCCACGACCAGTCCTTCGACCCGCACGGTTTGAACGCGCTGGCCTACACCGCTGTAGACGGGCTCAACAAAACCAAGGGTGACTTCGTAGTTGCCGTCGGGAACCACGAACGAATAGCCGAAGCTGCTCCCCGTGCGATGGCTCTGAAACAGCTCTTCGTCGTTCGTAAGGGTGACCGGGTCGACTGAGCTACCCTGTTGCCCGCCTATGGACGACTGGTCGGCAATCCACATTTGGGTCAAGCTGTCGAAAAAGGGCCCGTTGGAACCAGCGTTCACCAGCAACTCAGCACCGGGCAGGCCGAGCCCCATGGCGGTGAGTGGCACCACGGGGTCTTCCCAGCCAGCGGGCAGGCCGTCGTGCAGCACCTGCAACATGGCGGTCTTAGGGCCGGGGGACGAGGGCGTGAACTCCACGTCGATGACCACGGATTCGCTCGGTAGCAACGTCACCGGAAGGCCTGCGAGCGAGGTGGCGTTGAAGTCGGACGCATTCGCGTCAAAGAGCACCAAGTTGCTGATGGTCCGAGGGATCAGGGCCATGTTGGTCATGGTGACCTGCAGGGTCTCGCTCTCACCTTGAAGGACCGCACCAAAAGTCAGCGAAGGCTGATCAGGTTCGGCGGTGAGCGGGATGTGCAGATTGAGCGCGGGCGAGACCACGATGGAGTCGGGGTTGACCTGCTCGTAGAACCCGTACTGGAAGTAAAGGTCAGAGCCAAAGACCGGCTTGTACGGAAAGGTGAAGTTGATCACCCCAGAGGCGTCCGCGGTCAGGATCAGCTGAATCTCACCGCTCGTATTGAGCGTGCAGCCCGGGTTGAACCCATGAATCGTCGAAAGGTCGATGTTCAGCAGGGCGCCCTGTGCGTCGGTGTTGCTGATGCCCAGGAAGAGCGCCGCAACCGTGTTGGGGGGCATGCCCGTGAGTTGCAGCGTCTGGGGCTGAAACAAGCCCAAGGTGCCAGAGTGAGCGATCCCGGGGGTGGGGAAGACCCCCGAACAGCCAGGCGCGTAGATGGTGGCCTGGGCCGTCAGGGGCGCTGCCAAAACCACAAGCATTGCCAGCCTGAGAAACCAGGGGAGAGCTGGAGTGCGCTTCTTCATGATGTTTGTCTGCTGTGCAATGCGAGGCCGTCTGAGTGGGTCCGATTGGCAAACAACCAAGCGGTCGGGAGAGCCCACCAGAACTCTTCGGACATCAAGCCATGTTACCTCAAGAGCCGCTGCGCCTGGGCTTGATACGGGGCTAGTGAGCTTGGAGCCAATTTTTGCCCGTGCCGGTGTCGACCACCAAGGGCAAATCCAGGTCCATGGCTCCTGTCATTTCTTCTACGACGAGGGTTCGCAGGGCCTCCACTTCAGCCTCTGGTACCTCGAAAACGAGCTCATCGTGGACCTGCAGCAGCATGCGCGCAGCGAGACCCTCTTTGTCGAGGCGGCGCTGGACGGCCACCATCGCGATCTTGATCAAGTCGGCGGCAGTCCCCTGAATGGGGGTATTGACCGCCACATTCATCATCCCCGCCAAGGTTCTGGCGTCAGCGACGTCGATACCATCGAGCTTGCGAAGACGTCCGGAGAGGGTGGTGACAAAGCCTTGTTCTCGGGCGAGCTCTCGGGTGTTGTCCAGCCAGGTCTTGACCCCGGGGAAGGTCTCGAAGTACTGCTCGATGAAGGCTGCGGCCTCTCGGTTGCTGACGCCGGTCTGCTGGGCGAGTCGTTGGGCTCCCATGCCGTAGATAATGCCGAAGTTAATCGCCTTGGCTTGGCCACGGAGCTCGCTGTCCACTTGCTCGGGTTCTACTCCGAAGACCAGGGACGCTGTGCGCCGGTGAATATCCTCGCCACTATGGAAGGCCTCCAACAGCGCTTTGTCTTGGGACAGGTGGGCCATCAGCCGCAGCTCAACTTGGCTGTAGTCGGCGGCCAGCAGCAGCAAGCCCTCCGGCGCGATAAAGGCCTCGCGAATCCGCCGCCCCTCTGCCGTGCGGATGGGGATGTTCTGCAGGTTCGGGTCCGTAGACGACAGTCGCCCGGTGGCTGCGACGGCTTGGTTGTAGGACGTGTGAATGCGTCCGCTGAACGGATGTACCAGCTCGGGCAAGGCATCGACGTAGGTGCCCTTGAGCTTGGACAACTGCCGGTGCAGCAGAATCTTCGCAGGCAAGGGATGGGCGGACAGCTGCTCGAGCACTGAGGCGTCCGTGCTGAAGCCAGTCTTGGTCTTCTTTAGTCGCTTGATGCCCAGCTCTTCATGGATGGTGAGCTTCTCAAACAGAATCGCTTGGAGTTGCTTGGGCGAGGCGATGTTGAACTCCTCGCCAGCGAGCTCGTGAATCTCTTTGGTCACTTCGCTGAGTCGCTCGCCCATCTCCACGGAAAGGCGCCGCAAGAGTTCGACGTCTACCAAGATACCGTTGGTTTCCATGCGCTGGAGCACAGGCAGGGAGGGCATTTCGATCTCGCGAAACACGTGACCAAGTTCGGTGTCTGCGAGTTCTTTTTCGAACAGCTGCTGCAGCCTTCGGGTCATGTCCGCGTCTTCGCAGGCATACTCGCCGCAGGTGGCCACGGGCACGTCCCACATAGAGATCTGCTTGGCGCCCTTTCCGATCAAGTCAGAGGTCGGGATCTTGCTCACGCCCAGGTGCTTCAGCGAAAGGTAGTCGAGACCGTGCTGGGGTTGGTGCGCCGTCAGCACATACGACGCCAGCATGGTGTCGAAGGCGATGTTGGCCGGGGTCAGCCCGTAGCGGCTCAGCACCAGCAAGTCGTACTTGAGGTTCTGGCCAGCCACAGCCACTGTGCTCTTTGCAAACACCACTCGCAAATCAGCGAGGTACCGTGCGAGGTCTGAACCAGCGGGGGGCACCAACGGGTCACCGGGCAGCCCGTTCCCTGTGGGAGCCAGATCATCCTTGGGAGCGAACATGTCCTGGGGACCGCTGTCGCCGTCAGCTCGTTCTCGGGCAGTCTTGGCCCGGCCGCTGGGGCCAAAGAGCGGCTCAGCCAAGTTGGCAGGCAGGTACCACGCTTCTCCGGGGCTGAAGGAGAACGACAGCCCGACGATCTCTGCTTGCAGGGCGATGAGTGATGTGGTCTCCAGATCAATGACGAACGAGCTGGCGTTGTTGAGCAAGGTCAAGTATGCGTCGTACTGCTCGGTGGTGTCGACCACGTGGTAGTCACGAGACAGCTCGTCTGCCGGGGCCTCGCCACCGAGACGTTTGCCTAAGGACGGGAAGTCCAGCTCGACGAACAAATCTCGGGCTTGGTCCACATGGGGGCCGTCGTAGGCCATGCCTTCAAGGGTGAGCTCCGCCGGTGCGTCCGTGCGGATGGTGACGAGATCTTTCGAAAGGTAGGCAGACTCTTTGCCTTCGCGCAAACGGCTTTGCAGCGACGGCGGTTTGATCGTGTCCAGCCGCTCGTAGATGTCGTCCAGGCCCTCGTATTTTTCGATGAGTTTGAGCGCGGTCTTCTCGCCGATACCGGGCACTCCTGGGACGTTGTCAGAGCTGTCGCCCATGAGCGCCAGCACGTCGGTGACTTGGTTCGGGCGGCAGTGAAACTTGGCTCGCACCGCGTCGATGCCCTGGATCTCATTTTCGCCACCACCCACAGGGCGCAGCATGACCACCTGTTCGCTGATGACCTGCATGAAGTCCTTGTCGGCGCTGACCATGAAGACTTCGTGTCCAGCCTCATAGGCCCACTTGGCCACCGTGCCAATGACGTCATCAGCCTCCCAGCCAGGCAAGGCGTAAAGCGGGAAGCCCAGACTCTTGGCGATGCGCTCGAAAGTAGGCAGCAGGCCGATGAGCTCGCTGGGGGTTTTCTGCCGGGTGGCCTTGTACTCCTTATAGGTCTCGTGCCTGAAGGTGGGCTTGGGCGTGTCCATGGCCACGAGAGCAAAGTCTGGGCTCTCTTTTTCGATCAGGGACAGCAGCGAGTTGGCGTAGGCATAGGCTGGGCCAGGGCCCCGGGCGTAGAACGACCGGTACACCAGGGCAGAGCCATCAATCAGGAAGGTACGTGGCATGGGCGCATGGTAGCGATTGTTTACATCCGCCACGACAGGACCGATGCTGTGCGCCGTCCACACCTCGAGAGAGACTTATGGCTCAGCGCGCGACAGGCAAATCAATGAAGGCGTTGCGGCGAGGGAGCTGCCTGCTGGTCTTGGCTCTGTGGGCCGCTGGCTGTGGCCCCGCCGACGATCCGGCCCTGCAATCTGCTCGGGACGATGCTGCCGCAGCACTGGCCGACGGAGACGCCAGCAAGGCGCTGCAGCTGAGCCGACGAGCCTTGACGATCAGCGGCGATGACGCCGAGCTGATGCTCCTGGCGGGGACAGCTGCCCTTGATCTGAAGCGTTTCAGCGATGCCGCCGACTATGCCGACCGAGCGCTGCCCCTGGCTGCCTCCAGCGAGCTCAAGGCCGATGTGCGCTGGCTCCAAGGCAAGGCCCTCATGGGACGTTTCACTGAACTGCACAACGAAGACGACTGGCGCCAGGCCAACGTGTCTTTAGAGCCTGCGACCAGTGCCGGCCACCACCGTACGGACGCAGCGCTGATGCTGGTGGTGCTCCAAGACATGTCGCCCCGAGGGGATGCCGCCCGTCAGCTGCGTTTTGCCCGTGAGCTGCTGGTCTTCGCCCCCGATTCCGCCGAAGCGAACACAGTGAGTGCCTACCTGAAGCAGCGGGGCATCGATCTTTGAAGGTCTCGTTCACGTCCCGCTGGGGCTTGATCATGGCCGCCCTGGGCATGGCCATTGGCACCGGCAACCTGTGGCGCTTCCCGCGTATTCTTTCGCAGAACGGCGGGGGCACGTTCCTGATCCCCTGGGTGCTGTTCTTGTTCACCTGGTCGATCCCTCTGCTCATGGTGGAGTTCGCCCTGGGGCGTTCCACCGGCCGTGGGCCCGTGGGAGCTTTCACGAAGGCGTTTGGCAAGGGGGCCGCGTGGCGGGGAGGTTTCGTGGCTTTCTGCTCCATGGGCATCCTCTTTTATTACTCGGTGGTGACGGGCTGGTGCATCCACTACGTGGGCTTGGCCTTCGCTGGCACCATGGAGACCATCAACGCCAGCAATGCTGAGCAGGTCTTCGTGGACTTCACCAGTTCGTGGGCCCCTGCAGCAACCCATGTGATCGCCATCGTGCTGGCCTTGGTGGTGGTGGGCGCAGGGGCAACCCGAGGCATCGAGCGAGTTTGCAAAGTGCTGGTGCCGTCGCTGTTCGTGGTGCTGGTCATCTCCGCTGTACGGGGGCTGACCCTCGACGGCGCCGATGCAGGCGTGGACTTCTTGACCACCGTGGATTGGGGCCGACTGGCCACCGATCACCGCGTCTGGCTCGAAGCCCTGACCCAGTCCGCCTGGTCCACGGGAGCTGGCTGGGGACTGATGATTTGCTACGCGATTTACGCGGGCAACAACCTGGCGTCGTTGCTGGCCGCGGTGGCGATTATCCCCGCGGTGTTTGCCCTCGCTCCGGCGGCAGGGCAAGACCCGGCGCAGCTCGTCACGCAGTCGGGCCCGGCCAGCACAGGCCTGACCTTTGTTTGGGTTCCGGCGCTCTTTCAGCACATGCCTACCGGCGGCCGTTTGCTCTCGATCTTCTTCTTCGCGGGCTTGGCCTTTGCGGCTCTGTCGTCGCTGATCGCCTTGTGCGAGTTGGCCGTGCGCACGTTGACCGACATTGGCTTGAGCCGGCGGACAGCCGTGCTGCTCACGGGCCTGCTGACCCTGGTGCTGGGTTTACCGTCGGCGGTCGATCTACCGTTTATTGAAGGTCACAAGGGGCTCACCGTCTTGGGCAACCAAGACTGGGTCTGGGGGCTGGGCTTGATGGTCTCCGGCACTCTGCTCTCGTTCTCCGTGGCGCTCAGTGGCGCTCGACGTTTCTACGAAGAACACATTGCCGGACCAGAGGGTCACCAAGGCAAGGGGCGACTGTTCGCGTTTCTGCTCACCTGGGTCGTCCCGGCTCAAGCGGTGACCCTGTTGGGCTGGTGGTTCTGGAAAGCCTGGGACGAGGTGCCGGTACTCAACGAGGCCGGAGCGCAGCGCTCGTTCATGGATCGCCTGGCAGATTGGGCCGATCCCACGGCGGTGTATTCCATCGGTACTTGTCTGCTGCAGTGGGGCTTGCTCACCGCAGTCTTGCTGCTGTGCAACAAACGGCTTGGGCGGGTCGCTACTTTAGATAACCCAGCTGACGAAGTTGTTCGGTCGCCAGATCACTAGGTTCTACGGCGCGAGTTGCGCCCAACGAACGGGCACGTTCGGCGCGCAACTTTAAATAGCGCTGCAGCGTTTTCTGGGCTCTCAGCAGGCCTTCTGGCAGGGAGTCAGCCAGATCGGTCTTTGCGCTTGGGTCGTGCTCAAGATCGAACCACGCCTCTGTGGCGGGCTCAAGGTCTCGGCGGCTCACGTAAAGGTGTTCGGCGGTGCGCAAGGCGAGCAAGTCATCGACGCCTTTGGCTCGGTCGACGATGAGCTCCGCGTCAGGCCATCGTGTCTCCCCCGCGCGCAGGAGCTTGGAGAGTGAGCGGCCGTCGCTCAAGGGCATGGGGGGCAACCCCACAAGTTCGACGAGGGTGGGGGCCAGATCGACGCCGCGGACCAGTGGCTCGACTCGCAGTCCGGCTGGCAACCCCGCTGGCCAGGACATGACCCAGGGAACATGGGTCAGCTCGGCGTGCAGGTTTCTGTGACCGTGGCCTTGAGTCTTGTGGTCGAACAACTCTTCGCCGTGATCGGAGACGACCACGAGCAGCGTGTCTTGGAGCAGCTCCCGTTGCTCTAGTGCGTCGATTAAGCGCCCGAGCTGATGATCGCTGTAGGCCACCTCGCCGTCATAGAGGTCGATCAGGTTTTGCTTGTCGGCGTCGCTAAAGAGCTTGTTCTCCTTGGCGTTCTGCAGCGGATCAAGGCTGCCATCCTGGGGACCGTCGTAGGGCCCGGTGAATCGGGGCAGATCGTCGTGCACCTCGTAGGGCATGTGCGGATCGACCGTGTGCAGGTAGAGAAAGAACGGCCGTCCTGCTTGCCGCCGCTCGTCGAACCACTGGATGGCGGAGTCGACCACCCGCTCGCCGTCGAAGGCCTGCCCCGCACGGCCCTTGCGCTCTCTTCCATCCTGGTCGGCGTCCACTTGCCAGTAATCTCGGTAGCCCTGGGCGAAGCCGTACCGAGCCGCGGTGGCTACGGTGATCGAGATGCCGGCGGTGAGATAGCCGTGCTCCCGGAGCCACTCAGGCAGCAGCAACAAGTCGTCGGAGAGGCGTCGACCGAAGGCCTTGTCCATGACCGGGGGCAGCAAGCCGGTGAGCAAAGAGATGACTGACGGTTGGGTCCAGTTGCTATGCACGTGGGCCTGCTCGAAGAGCACGCCGGTCTGGGCCAGGGCATCGAGACGTGGGGACGTGGGCCGCTCGTAACCGTAGGACGACAGATGGTCTGCCCGCAGGGTGTCCACAAGCCAGATGATGACGTTGGGTTGCGGTGGCGGCTCGGTCACCTCGCCGCAACTGCTGCCTATGACCAGCGTGAGGGCGGCGGCGAGGAGCTTGCACGAGGAGCTGAGGGTTGTACGGGTGAGAGACATGTTGGTGGCATACTACCCGATCTCCATGGGCGCCAAAGCAGCATGGGTTTTGTTGCCGCGCCATCCTCAACCACGTCTGTGAGTCTTACCCAGCTTGAAAAGTCCCTCGAGAACAGCACGGACGGCGACGAAGGGTGCGCTGGCTCGATGGGGCGTCGCTCTGGGCAATGCCTCGTTGTCTGTGGTGGCCGGCCTGCTGTGCTGTAGCTGCGGCGAGGGCCCGCTGAACCGAGATGTGGTCTTGCAACGGGACTTTTCGTGGGCTGCTGCCGAGCCACAGTCGACCTCAGCGTCTCTCCCCGGCTTGCAGGTGGAGCGGCACTGGAATGGGCAGCAACTCCGAGAACAATGGTCGACTCGTCGTGCGCTTCAGGGTGACCAAGACGCTGCCGAGCTGCTGTTGAGCGGCACCAGTTACTTTTCTCTGGATGCCCCCTCTGCGACTCTGGACACGCGCCTGCACCACGAGCTGGTGGTGGCAGCGAGCAGCGCTGGTGTGTCCCGCCTCGTGTTTCGTTGGCACGAGTTGGGCGGCGACTTCGACGAGGAACACAGCGTCGACTTACCTCTGCCGCCAGATGGCTCTCCCGCTGAGTTGGTGCTCGATTTACCAGGGGCCATGAAGGGGCGGCCAGAGGGTCCCGTGGGGGGCTGGAGGCTCTCGGCAGTGGGAGAGTTTGGCCGCCCGGTGTCTTTGCAAGTGGCCAGTGTGTCGTTGCGTTCGCCCTACAAAACTGCGGTGGATGAAGGCTTTGCCCCCATGGCCGTGGCCCGAGACGGTGTCCGCATGGCTGGGCTTTGTCTGTCGCTCCCCGGAGCGCTAAGCACGACGGTCAGCGGGGCATCCGGCGAGCAGTTGG
>JBLIMM010000144.1:0-11161 GCA_047638635.1 Pseudohongiellaceae bacterium
TGAACGCTGGCCCGCATCGATGAACGCGTCCGCCCCGTATCCACCGTAGACATGCGTGCTCGGGACGGGGAAGCATGGTCCATCCAGGAACACGTGGGGCACTTGGCTGACCTCGAATCGCTCGATGATGCGGCACTGAGAGCCACGTCACTGCATCCTCGACTTCGCCAGCCGATGACTGTCGTCGACTTGTGCTTCTTCGCGGCCGAGCACGACGATCAACACTTGGCTACGATTTCGAAATTAATCAGAGCTCTGTGCTGCCGCGGGCTTTGTTTGAAAGACGAACGCTCAGAATCGGAAGTGCGAGACACATAAGGCGGGATGCCTCACACTGAGGTCGATCTCGAAACCGGAGGCCTCTGCCGTGACAAACCCTGCCCGTCGATCGTCTCCGCCTCGTCGCCCGCACCACAAACGGCGCCAACGTCTCTCTGCCTCGCTCGCGCTCTTCGCGTGGGCGCTGCTCATGGGCACACCCCTCGCCTGCTCGTCGTCGGCGGAGGATGCTTTCATCCTGCGCGTCGAATCGGTGCCTCGTAACGATCAGCTGGCCATGGATCACTGGACCTACAGCCTGCAAACCCCCGTCGCCGCTCGGCTCGAGATTTCGTTTGTCGATGTGCGCCGCGCCGAAGAAGGCGTCCGTGTCACCCTCGACGTGGAGGCCAACGAGCCCGTGGCCATGGACTGCTTCCTGCCGTGCGCGCCGAAGGGCTGGACCGAGCGTCCCCGCTTCGCCTACGACCTGAAGCTCACACAGGGCGAACGGAGCGCGCGAGCATCCGACCTGCTGCCCGCGGACATGCTGCCTGAGGTCCTCGTGAGCAGAGTCCCGGGGCCCTCCTCCCTCCCGAATGGGGAGCTGACGATCCCTCTCGACACACCGTTCGTACTAGCGTACTGGATCATGCCCAGCGAGCCGCCACGAGGCGACGGCGGCTACGGCCCCTGGCAGATCGGTCCCGCTGGCGAGCCAGGTGGTCTCTTCGAAGTACCGGAGACCATCGACTACGACACCGTCCAGCCCGTGGCCGACTATCCCGGCGCCCTCTTGCAGCTACGGCTACGCCTCACGCCCAGCGCAGACGAGTGACCCCAGGACAATGCGACAGGCACGGTCGACCACCTTTGTGCGGGTGGCGGATTAGCTCAACGCTTACGTCGCGAAGAAGCACCCCGACAAAGAGGCTCTTCGAGTGCGGTGGCTCTGCTTAGCTGCGAGGTAGCGTCTTTCTCGGTGAGTACCGCGAGTGCCGTGAGTGCCGTGAGTCCCCGAGCACTGGTCCATGCACCGTAGTCAGTTGGCCGATGCACGGCGCGCTGCGGCGGTGGACAAAATCTGGCAGTGATAGCTGCTACCTCTTCGCCCCAACGGGATACACCAACCAGCGGTTGGCCACTAACCGCCCAGTGCCCCAGGCCTTGGTAGGATCAGCCACATGAAGAACATGCTTCTGGGTTTCCTGCTCCTTGCCAGCTCGGCCATTTCGGCCTGCTCGTCCCCTGAGATTGGCAGTCATCAACCCAGGCTGGCCGTCGACGAGGCGCTCAACGAAACGCCGCACGGCGAACGAACCTCCAACGCCTCGGCCGTCATGCTGGCCTTCGGGTACGAGCCCGTCCAGTTCGAGGCCGGCCTAGGCATGGCAACAATCGACGACTTCTCTGCCCCGCGCAGCTCGGGAGGCCCGGCGGGGTATTCCATCGAGTCCGTCGATGGCCAACCGGCAAAGAGAGCCGGCGCCGACGTTGCGGTGACCTATGTGCCGTACGTCTGGCTCAGCGCCGGTTGTCACGAACTCGTGCTGACACTGCGCCCCGAAGTTTCGAGGGAGTTGGGATTGCCGGAGACAGTCATCCTTGAAGCTGTCGTCGACGAGGGCATCAACTACCGCCCGTATTGGAACGGATCCGCTCTCAAGCTTGTGCAGTGGTGAATGGAGAGTTCCCGGCCTGCCAGCAACTGCTGACAAGGCTTGCGTAAATCCTCCGGGTCGCCTGCTCTGAGCGCGACGCGGGGATGCCGTCAGAAAAATATCCAGCGACATGTGATTTCGCGCGGCTTGCCTGCGAATCATGTTCCAGATGGATACCCAACAACTCACCGACCTCATCCGACGACATGCTGGGCTGATCCACAAGGTCGCCTTCGCCTATTGCCGTGACGGGACGGATCGGGAGGACGTGATCCAAGAGGTCGCGTTGCAGCTTTGGCGATCTCGCCAGCGCTACGACGAGCGCTTCAGGGAGAGCACCTGGGTCTACCGCATCGCGATCAACGTAGCCATCTCGTTCTACCGCCGTGAGCGTCGGCACCGGGAACGACGGCTGCCTATGGATGACTGCGCGATCACCATCACCGCGCCCTCCAGCGAACCCAGCGAGGACGTGCAACGTCTACTGCTCTGCGTCCACAATCTTGGGCCCTTAGACAAGGCCCTCGTGCTGCTGTACCTCGACGACTACGACCACGAATCGATAGCCGACGTCCTGGGGATCTCTGTCTCCAACGTGGGCACGAAACTCTCTCGGATCAAAGACAAGCTGCGCCTGGCCTTCGAGAAGAACGCGCGCCCCAACTCAACGGAGAAGCCCGATGCAACTTGATGACCTGAAAGACGCATGGTCCGCACACGGCGCGACCCTGGAGCGAAGCCTGGCCATCGACGAGCGGCTCCTGCGGGAGGTCTTGCTACGGAAAGTACGCATCGCCCTGACGCCCCACGTTCTGTGGAGGGCATTCGAAGTCCTGGTCGGCATCGCAGCTCTTGTCCTGGGCCTGCCAGTCCTCGCAGCTCACGGTGCCGCGCACCTCTACATCGTCGTGGTGGGCGGGCTGGCGGTGTTCACAGTCGCCATGATTGCCCAGAGCAGCTACCTCTTGGTGAAGAGCCTTAGCCTCGATTACGCGAAGCCCGTGACAACCATCCAGCGCGACATGGAGCACCTCAAAATCGCAGAGTACCGTGCGCTCAAGTGGGCCGTTCTCGGGGGCATCGTCGCTTGGCTCCCCGCCGCGCTGATCCTGTTCGAGGCGTTCACTGGTGTCGCTGCCCTAGCTCGAGTGAACTTCCCCTGGCTTGCAGGAAACCTCGCCTTCGGGTTGTTGGTTCTCGGCTGCGGACAAGCCGCCTCACGCAAGTACGTCGAGCACCCCGACCTCAGCCCGCGAGCTCGCCGCCTCATGGAAGCACTCTCCGGCAGGGCCCTGCGCTCAGCGACCGCGCACCTCAATGAACTGGCGAGTTTCGAGCAGGAGCCCTAAGTTCGCGCGATCGGTCCATCCGGCCATCGAAACTCGGTGCGTCCTCTGTCTCGTGTAGACACATGACCTCTACACCAACCGCGGCGTATAACAATGCTTCTTCAACGCACCCCAAGGAGCTGACAACGTCGCCATCGCGAAGAAAGACTCGACCGCTCCGATCTGCCTCACGGCCAGCAAGTATCCCGGTGTCGACGAGGGCACGTCCTGCACGCAGAGTTCTTTCAAGGCGGGCAAGAAGGCCTTCCTTTACATCGGCATGCAAGGTGGGCGGTACAAGGCCATGTTCAAGTTAGAGAAGTCCATGGCTGCCGCCGCGAAGCTTGCCGAGAAAGACCCCGACCTTTACCGAGTGGGGTCGACCGCTTGGGTGACCGCGCGGTTCACCGCCGAAAAGCCCATACCCAAGAAGCTCTGGGAAACATGGCTCGATGAAAGTTACGCATTGAGCACGGCGGTTGCCGCTGGCAAGAAGAAGGCCACGAAAGCACCAGCCAAGACAAAGAGCGCCGCAAAGAAAAAGGCTGCCAAGAAGCCCAAGTCGTAGCAGCCCAGAGGCGCAACTCACCACAAGGCACGCGGTTGGAGAGCGCCTTGTCCCTTGGGCAACCGAACCAGGGCAAGACACACCAAAATCCGGCAGGCATGACCGATGAGCGTTTCATCTAATTCAGGCCACCGAGGCATTCTCGCTGTTGTCGCGCCAGTGCCCCTCTGCCTCTTGCTGTTCTCAGCCAGCTCGCTGCTCCAGGGGCGCGCCATCGACGGCCAGCGAGTGTGCTTCACACTGACCCAGGTCTTCCCCGCAGGACTTGCGGTCATGTTGATACCGAACATCACCTACACGGTGATCATGGAGCCCCTGGCGATCCGACAAGTTCGCTTGCCAACCCAACTGATCATCAGCAGCGCCATTGGCGGGACCTACGGCTACGTGCTTGCTGAGCTCTTCATGAAGACCTACCGACTCACCAAGTTCGGTGCGCTTACCGGCGCGATCTTAGGCTTTGTTCTCTGGAAACTCCGAGACACGGAAGTTCCGTCATGGCCGAAGAGCCCCGCAGAGAGTCATAAGGGTTAACCTTTGGGGATGAAGCGAACACCGCAACGAACGGCCTTGCACTTCATCATCGGGGCGGTTGCGGGCGCGCTGATCGCTGGCCTCGCCGAGGCATCGAATCAGTCTATCGACCCTCGCGCGGTGATCGTCACCGCCTTTTTTGGGGGCTTCGTTGGCATGGGCGTAGGGGCGCGCCCATGGGAAGCATTGATCTATTGGCTGATCAAGTAGCAGCACAGCCGCCCTGCGAGTGTCGAGAATGAACGTCCGACTCAAACTCTCTGACGAGAGTGACGCCTACATCATTCAGAACATGTGGCCCCTCTACACCCACGAGGTTTCTGAGTTCGCCATCGCGAAACCCAACCGCCACGGCTTGCTCAGCGATGACGAAAATATCGCGACCCATGAGGCGCAAAACGCAACTCTGCTCCTTTGGTGGCGCGATCCCGAGGCGCTAATCCCCTACCTCATTCTTGCAGATGGACATCCTGCTGGATTCTCACTCATCGCACATCGGTCGCGCTTGCCGGACACCATCGACGCTGACTTCGTCGTGCACGAGTTTTTCGTCATGCACGCCTAACGCGGTGAAGGCGTCGCAGAGCAAGCGGCCGTCCGCGGCTTCGAGCTGCACCAAGGCCTCTGGGAAATTGTCACCGACCCACCTCACGGCCGCGCCATTGCCTTCTGGCACAAAGTCGTCAGCAACTACGCGCCCGGCAACTTCTCCCAGGAAGAGGGCGATCACGCCTGGGGACGCAAGGTCGTGTTTCGCTTCGACAACAGCGGGCGGCACTAGCAGCAGCCTGTGCGTAAAGTGCCGCGCGCCGAGCAGGCCTCGGTGGCGCCAGCTCTTCGTTGCCGAATCCTCAACGAATCCACTGATTCGAATCCGGTTCGCCGTCTCGATCTGGCACCACCGAGGCGCGCTCGCCATCACGGCACTTTACGCACAGGCTGCTAGGCGGGCGGCGAACGGCTGTCAACCCTGACGCTACCCGTCTTGCTCTCGCAAGTCGTTGCCATGGCGCACGTCCACAGCCTCTACCAAGAAGATCACGTCTTGAGCGATGTTCGTCGCCAAGTCTGCGACTCGCTCAAGGTGCAGCGAAGCGGTCAGATAGTCGAGGCACACAGCTACGTCGTCTGAGTGGTTGCCCATGTGCTCGATGAGCATCTCAAAGTGCAACCGATTGATGTCGTCAACTTCGTCATCCCGGGCGCAGACCTCTCGGGCTAACGACACGTCGCTCGTCACCAACGCCTGCAAGCTTGCCCTTAACATCCAGCGAGCAGCGGCGGTCATCTGCTTGAACTGTAGCTCTCTGTTGATCGGCTCTCGACCCGCGAGGTCGATGGCTCGCTCAGCCATGTTCACCGCCAAGTCGCCGATGCGCTCTAGATCATTATTGATCTTCATGGCGGCGGTCACCTGCCGCAAGTCACCAGCCACCGGTTGGTGCAACGCGAGGATCTTCAGGCAGTCGTCGTCAATCTTCAGCTCTTTGGCATCGATCTCGACGTCATCCGCAAGCACCTGCTCGGCGATCTTCACCCGCCGCCCCACGAGGGCCTTGCTGGCCAACTCTAGCGCCGATTCAACCTGCGCCCCCATGGCCAAGATGTTCTCGCTGAGCTCTTCGAGGTCGCGATGCAAATGAGTCTTCATAGGAAGTCCTTGGAGTATCCACAGCAGCTCAGGCCAGCACTCAACCGAAACGGCCGGTGACGTAGTCTTCTGTTTGCTGGCGCTCTGGGTTCGTGAAGATGCGCTGGGTCGGGCCCACTTCGATCAACTCGCCTTGGTACATGAAGACGGTGATGTCCGAGAGCCGCGAAGCCTGCTGCATGTTGTGCGTCACAATGACCACGCTGTAGCGAGGCTTCAGCGATTCGATGAGTTCTTCCACTCGACCTGTAGCGATGGGGTCCAGCGCCGAACAGGGTTCGTCCATCAGCAACACTTCTGGGGACATGGCCAACGCCCGGGCAATGCACAAGCGCTGCTGCTGTCCGCCGGACAGCGAATGCCCCGGGTTCTTGAGCTTGTCCTTCACTTCGTCCCACAGGGCGGCGTCGCTCAGACTGCGCTGTACCAGCTCATCCATTTGGCCTGTGTAGCCAGCCATGCGCGGCCCCCAAGCCACGTTCTCGTAGATGCTCTTGGGGAACGGGTTTGGCCGTTGGAAGACCATGCCAATGCGACGGCGAAGCTCTACCGGGTCGAGGTTCGGTTGATGAATGTCGTGGCCCTCGAAGAGCACTTTGCCCGTAACCGACGAGCCATCGAGGAAGTCGTTCATGCGATTGAACGAGCGCAGCAAGGTGCTCTTGCCACAACCGGACGGGCCAATGATCGCAGTGATCGCCCCCCGCTCAACGTCCAAGTCCAGCGAGCGAACAGCGGCCACACCGGAGTAACTAATGGTCACATCGCGAGTGGCTAAGACGGCGTCGACTTCTACCGCAGGCTCCTCGGGAAATCGCTTCACAGGCGAGGTCATCTCAGGCGCGGTATTCTCTGGATTCAAAAGGAGTTCCCGGGTCATGGCATTCTCGATTCGGCGCGGTTTCTCAACCACACGGCAAAGCCGTTCATCCCTAACAAGATCACCAGCAAGACAATGCAGCCGGTGGCAGCCAGGTCATGAAAGTCGGACTGTGGTCGCGAGGCCCAGTTGAATATCTGAATGGGCATGGCGGTAAAGGGGTCGTAGGGGGTCTCGGGGACAAAGGCCACATAGGTCAGCGCACCGATCATGATCAGCGGCGCCGTTTCGCCGAGGGCCCGGGACAAGGCCAACACCACGCCGGTCAGCATCCCCGGTACGGCAGCAGGCAAGACGTGATGGCGCACGCACTGCCATTGAGTCGCACCCAAACCAAAAGCTGCCTGCCGCAACGACGAGGGCACCGCTCGCAGAGCTTCCCGGGTAGCAATGATGATCACGGGCAAGATCAACAACGTGAGCGTCAACGATCCAGCAATCACCGAACGCCCAAAGGGCATCCTCAAGCCGAGGAAGCTCAGCTCGTCCATGCCGAACACGCGCACGAACGCGATCAGTCCCAACATGCCGTAGAGGATGCTCGGCACACCGGCCAAGTTCGCGATGAGCAAGTCGAGCAGCGACACCAAGCGGCCCTTCTTCGCGTACTCCTCCAGATACACCGCAGCGGCAACCCCCAAGGGCATGCTCAAGATGCCCGTGAGCGACACAGCCCAGAGGCTGCCCCAGATCGCTGCCTTGAAGCCAGCGATCTCAGGTTTTCGCGAAGGGAACGAGTCGAGGAACGACAGGGACAACCCGCCCAGGCCGTCCTTGAGAATGCCAATGATCAGCACGGCCAATATGACCACGCCAAACCAAGTGGCCGCCTGAGCCAGACGCCGAAACCAACGATCTTTGCGGTGACGCCATTGGGAGTTGGCTGCGAACAACTCCGAGTTCTTCTGTCTTTCTGCCTTGTTCACGAGTAGGACTCCCGGAAGCGATTCTTGATCCGTCGAGAGAGCAGGTTCATCACCAAGGTCATCAGAAACAGCGCCAACCCCACGGCGAAGATCGACTGGTACTCGAGAGAGCCCGCTGGGGTGTCGCCCAAGCTCACCTGCACGATGTAGCCCGTCATGGTTTGGATCGAGTCGAGTGGGTTCAGCGTGAGCCGCGGCGTGGATCCCGCCGCCATGGCCACGATCATCGTCTCGCCAATAGCACGGCTAATCGCCAGTAGGTAGCTGGACAGCACGCCGGAGAATGCTGCGGGATACACGATGCCCACCGAGACTTCTTGGCGCGTGGCACCCACCGCGTAGCCCGCATCGCGCAAGCTGCGCGGCACGGCGCGCAAGGCATCGTCTGAGAGCGACGCCACCATGGGCAAAATCATGATGCCCACAACAAGGCCCGCGGACAGCGCGTTGAACACGCGCACGTCCGGCAGCAGCGCTTGCAACGCGGGCGTCACCACGGCCAACGCGAATGTGCCGTAGACCACGGTGGGCACGCCCGCCAGAATCTCAAGGGTGGGCTTGAGCCACCTGCGCAACCGCGGCGACGCGTACTCCGCCAAGTAAATTGCGGCAAAGCTGCCCACGGGGATAGCCAGCATGGCCGCGATCAGCGCCACCAACAGAGTGCCACCCACCAAGGGCAGTACTCCGAAGTGGCGCGGCTCTAGCAACGGTGTCCAGTGCTCGCCGGTCAGAAACTCAGTGAGCTCGACTTCGCTGAAGAAGGGCAGAGCCTCCGTGAGCAAGACCGTCACAATGCCCACGCTCACGACAACCGACACCAACGAGCAGGCTTGCAGAGAGAGCCGAATCAGCGCCTCTTTGATATGACGGCTGGCGCGCTTGGCAAGCTGGTCGGCGGTGACACGAGGCGAACTCACGTATGCAGACTCCCTTCAGCTCAGTTCTGCGCCGCGCCAGTCATACGCTCTTCGTAGCGTTGCTGGGCAGCTTTGGCGGCTGAAGACGGAAGCGGCACGTAGCCCACTTCTTCAGCAAGCTTGCGACCTTCACCCAGGTAGAACTTCATGAACGCATCCACTGCGGGGCGCTTGGCTTCCGCCGTAGACACGTAGACAAAGAGCGGGCGAGACAACGGCGCGTAGCTGCCGTCTTCGATGGTCTGCAGACTCGGCACAACAGCGCCATTGCCTCCGTCGATACCCACCACGTTCAACAGGTCCTTGTTCTCGTGGTAGTACGCGAAGCCGAAGAAGCCAATGCCATCACCATCGCCCGAGACGCCACGGACGAGGACGTTGTCATCCTCAGAGAAGGTTGCATCGGGGCGGCAGTTGCCGCTCTTGCCGTTCACTGTTTCCGTAAAGTAGTCGAAGGTTCCTGAATCTTGCCCCGGGGCGTAGAGGCGGAAAGCCCGGTCGGGCCAGTCAGAGCGAATGTCCCTCCAAGTCGTGGCCTGCGAGCCTGCTTGCCACATCTTGGCCAGCTCGTCGACAGTCATGGTCTTCACAAAGTCGTTCTTGGCGTTCACCACCACGGCCAAGCCGTCGTAGGCCACGGGCAGCTCGACAAACTCCACGCCACCCTCGGCGCAGGCGTCGATCTCCCTTTGCTTGATAGGCCGAGAGGCCCCTGAAACCGCCGTCTCTCCCTTCGAGAACTTCTTCATCCCGCCACCCGTTCCGGAGACGCCCACGGTGACGCGAACACGAGGATGCAAATGGCCAAACTCCTCAGCCACCGCCTCTGTGATCGGAAACACCGTCGAAGAGCCATCGATCAAGACGGTGCCCTCGAGGGTGGAGCTGTTGGCAGAAGCCTTGTCTTGGCCACCGCAAGCGGTCAATGCCGCAGCAAGGACGAGAGCGTTCACGGCAGAGAATGAAGCGAGGGTTCGAGCCACGGAATATTCCTCATGGGGTTGAGAGAGCTGCGAAGGGTGCGACTCTTTCGCGAAGGCTCTGTGAGATCTTCGTGAAGAGCTGATGAGCACGAGTCCTTCTGCCGGGACGATGCGCTGCCGCTCTGCCACGGTTCCCACAGCACTCCAGCTACCGGGGCTACAATCCTGGCCCCTTTGTGAGGGACGCCCTTGGCTTCTCCCGCGCGCTGCCCCCGCGCGATCTCCCCGTTCGCCCTCCCCGTTCGCTGCCCCCGTTCGCTCTCCCTAAGGCCCAACCCCAGACCACGTGTTCGGTTCGGCCTCACTCCGCACACGACCAGCCCCACAAGCCTCCTGTCATGGCCTCATCCAGAAAAACACATTGGTTTCATGGCAACGCCAACCGCCAAGGCGCCGCAGCCCTCCTCTGTGCCCTCGCGTTCATCGCCAGCCTCGCTGAACCCTGCGCCGCCGAGGACTTCCTCTTTCGCGGAGTGCGCGTCTTCACCGGCAGCTCAACGGTACCTGCCGCTGATGTGCTGGTGAGCAACGGCACCATCACCTCGATCACAGCGCTCAACCACACGGCAGCTCTCAGCGGGCCACCCTTGCCCGGGCGGACCCTCGGCAGCACACCCACGATCATCGACGGCAGTGGACGCACGCTGCTCCCCGGGCTCATCGACACCCACGTGCACCTGGTCACCCTGAGCGCCGCTCCCACCCAAGTGGCCCACGAGAACTTCTTCGCCAGTCTGCTGCCCCAAAGACTACAGGCCTACCTCGCCGCAGGAGTCACCACGGTGCGCTCACTCGGAGACGCACTCTCGATCATCAGACCGGTGCGTGAAGCGCTACAAGACGGTTCGCTCCCGGGGCCCGACCTGCTCTTCGCAGGGCCCGTCTTTACCTCACCCGGAGGGCCCCCCGTAGCCCTCGTCTGCATAGGCCAATCCTGGTGCGTGGATCAGTTCATCCGCACAGAGGCAAGCCCGGCCGAGGTCCAAGCGAAAGTCGACGCCCTCGCGCTCCAAGGCGTGGACGTGATCAAAGTGGTCTACGACAACTTCGGCGGCGCCACCCAACTGAGCCCACTGCTCGTGAGCGCGTTAGTCAGCGCCGCAAACAGCAACGGCCTGCAAGTCGCGGCACACACCAGCGCGTTTGTCAGCCATGCGGCCGACTTGGCTACCCTCGGCGTGCAGTCCATCGAACACACCATGGTGCAACCGTTGAGCGGCAGTGCTCTCGGCAATGCACTGGTGGCCAGCGGCACCACCTACGTGACCACACTGGCGAACGTCGCGGCAACCCAGCCGGGCGCTCTGCCGACGGCCCTGGCCAACGTGGGCCAACTGCACATCGACGGTGTGTCTCTCGTCCTGGGGTCCGACACCAGCGGGCTGCTACCCCCTGGGGACACCACCATTCACGAAGTAGAGCTGCTCGTCGAAGCAGGCCTCAGTCCGACGC
>JBLIMM010000145.1:0-11142 GCA_047638635.1 Pseudohongiellaceae bacterium
CGCGGGCTGATGGGTGGGGCGGAGTCCGTGCACGGGCGGGCTGGGGGGGGCTTTGAAACGCCTCTCCGCGGTTGGCCAGAAACGTTGACCAGGACTGACCGCGCTTCGGACTGGGATGGCGAACCTTGTACTTGTCCACCGTGGTCGCGCTGACAGAGTGCCCGAGCAGGGCCAGCTCTTCGGCGATCCTGGGCGCGCCCCAAAGTGGGTTCTCCCGTGACATCCGCTAGATCAGGTGCACCAGTTCCCAGCCGATGGTGGGGCGGCCGATCTTGCGAGCCTTCGACTTGCGTCGCCAGTAGCATCGGTACCCGCGCCGGTGCCATTGCACGACCGTATCGGGCTGCACGATGTGCAGGGCTTCGCGCCACGTGTCGAGCAGTTGCACCGTCGTGATCCAGAAGATCCTGTCTTGATCATCGAGCTTTGTGCGCTTCACGCCTCGCCGCAGAACGGCGACTTGCTGACGGAGGGCCAGGTTTTCCAGGAGCAGCCGTTGACGACTCTTGAGCAGCGCCTGGGCCAGGGAGAGAAGGGTCGAGAAGGCGTCCATGGAGGCATCGTAGCCGCTTGCTTTGGCTGGGTCGGCTTGCCGGGTGCTACTGTGCGTAAGTCCAAGCTGGGACGGCTCGGGCGGACTTTACGGGAGGCACAGCCGGGCTGCGGTCCAGCTAGCCGTCGCCTTGCAGGTAGCCCAGTTGCTCCAGCTTGCGCCGAGTTTCTACGTCGAGATCTTGGGAGTCCTTCGACGCACCGACGGCTCGCAGACTGCGGTAACTCTGTAGCATCCGTTCTAACTTTGCCCGCACATCAGGGTGTTGCTCTGAGACGTCCAGCTGCTCAGCTGTGGGCCCGTCGAGGTCGTACAACTGGGCCTCGCCATGGTCTCCTTGCTGCCACAGCTTGAAGCGGCCTGAGCGCACAGCCCATTGGTCCTCGCCCATGGTCTGCAGGTCGAAGAACGTGGTGGTGCGCCCGGGTGGGTCGTCGAGATCTGTGGCCAGTGCGGGGGCGGGCAGCATGGCTGGGTCGGGCGACACGCCGAGCTGCTGCAACAGCCAAGGTGCCAGGTCGGCCAAGCTCACCGTCGGGCTGATGACCTCGGCGGCGCGGCCAGGAATACGCACCAAGAGGGGGATGCGCGTCACGCCTTCGTGGAGCGAGCGTCCGTGGCCGAAGACGTCGAGTTCGCCGAGTTCTTCGCCGTGGTCCGAGAGGATCACCACCACGGTGTTCTCACGTAATCCGGCATCGTCGAGGCTGTCGAGAAGCCGGCCCATGAACTCGTCGGCACCACCGATACAGGCGTCATAGAAGCGGCTGAACTCTGCTGTCACTGCCTCGCGCTGGCTTGCGTCGCCAGCCTTCCAGGCGTGGTAGGCACTGCGATCGAGGAGTAACTCATCGCCGTCCTCAGCGAGCAACCCTGATCGCTCAAGCCAGCGGCGATTTGGTGCGTAGTCGTGCACGGCATAGGTATGTACGAGGGCGAAGAACGGTGCGCCCGCGGACTGTCCGTCGATCCACTGGCTCACGTGATCCACGTTGTAACGCTGCAGCAGCTCGAGTTCGTAGCTGCTGCTTTCGTGCGGAGGGATGTCGAGCAACATACGCCCTCGGAGCGTATCCACGGGCCAGCCCGGGTCGTTGTGGGAGAAGCGGTCAAAGCCTTCGCCGAAACCGTAACTCGTAGAGAGGAACGCTCCGCCGGTGAAGGCTGCTGTCACCCATCCCGCGTTGGCCAACACTTGGCTGAGCAGTGGCGAGCGCTCGCGGTCGAGGTGATCTCGCGTGCCTCGTGCGCCGTGGACCACAGGCAGCTGGCCGGTCAACAGGCTGGCGTGACTGGGCAAGGTGTACGACGAGGTGGAGTAGGCGTTCTCGAAGCGCTGAGCCGTCTCGGCAAAGGCGTCGATGTGCTCACTGGGAGCACTCCCGCCGTAGCAACCCAAACGATCGGAGCGCAAGGTGTCCAGGCTCACGATGAGCAAGTTGCGTCGAGGTTTGAGGGGGGCTCGGCGCAGTCTCGGATGGCCCAACACAGCCAGCGGTCCGTCGCCCTGGGGCCAGCGGGCTTCCACAGTGAGTTGCTGCGTTCCCAGGGGGACATCGAAGGCAAGGGGCGTCCAGGCTGGGGTGTCGCTCTCTCCCGACCCGGCGCTTTGTTGTTCGAGGAGCGTGAAACCATCCCCCCTGATGGTCAGCTGCAGAGCCCCGCCAAGTTGCGCGTCGCGGGGAAGCAAACCCAGGCTAGCCTCGAAACGATAGGGCCTGCTGTGTGCTGGGATGGTCCAGGTGAGCTGCGTGTTGGGGGGCAACTGCAGCGCCGGGCGCTCCTCGCGATCGAGGCTCGCAACGGATCGGCTGTGTGCGTCGGGAGTGCTGCGTTCGTGGGTGAACTGGCCCTCGCCGTGACTCACCGCGCGATGGAAATCGCTCAAGCTACGCCGTGCGATGAGAACGTCTTTGAGCCTCATTCCAGGGACTTTTCGGGGGATGAGCAGCGCGAGCTGCTGCGTATCGGCGCCCACAGACAGCCACGACGAATAGCTCGCTGTGTCGGGCCCGCTTTCGCTGGCCGGCACCATGACGGCCCGGTCTTGAAGGTCATCAAGAAAACGTCGAGCCCGCTCCCCGGACAGTACCGTCTCGGTCGGCAGTGGCCGTTTGAGTTCGAGCCAAGCCACGGGTTGGAGAGGCTCCGTCAGCGATTCCGCAGCTCTGTCAAAAGTGAAGGACAATCGCAGCACCTCGCCCACAGACACGTCGAGCAGTGCCAGGGTCGACAGCACGGCTGGGTTGGGGCTCGCGGCCATGACGCCATAGGGAAGGGGCGCGGCGTCAGGGATGGGGGTGAAGCGAAAGGGCCCCTTGTCTGGCCCCGCGGCAAACCACCAGTTGAGCTGCGTGCCGAGCTGCGTGCCCGACGCAGTGCCTAGCTCGGAGTCATGGGGGAGGGCGGGGCCACCACCGGGCCAGACGGCTCGAATGAGCGGAGCTGGGCTGGGGGTTGTTCGCAGAGCCTGGACGACTGGTAGGAGGTCGCTGTCGAGTCTTAGCAAGTCTCTGTCAACCATGGCCGAACGGTTGGCTGCTGTGGGCGCAGCGGCTTGTAACGGTTCTGGGGCGAGGGCCTCGGGACTGACGCTGTTGCGCTCGTCACAACCGAGGAAGACCATGAATCCTGTGGCGAGCAGGATCAGCAGAGGAGAAACGGAGCGTCGCATGGGGCGATGGTACGTTTCTCTCCCGGGGCTTTCTCCGTGCGGGCGATGAGTGCGAGTCCACCCCTCGAGCCGAGCAGGCCTTGGTGGCGCCAGCTCTTCGTTGCCGAATCCTCAACGAATCCACTGATTCGAATCCGGTTCGTCGTCTCGATCTGGCACCACCGAGGCGCACTCGCCATCACGGCACTTTACGCACAGGCTGCTAGGTGCAGTGATCCGGGCTAGCGACCGTCTCGTCGCGAAAGTACTGCTCCCAGCGGGTGCCGCTGAAGCGCATCTTGAGTTCGCCGTAGTTTGCGATCACGTCGACCATGGCCCGTCGACCCTGCTTCTCTAGGGGGGAGGCGAGACTGCTGTGCCGCAGGTTCAAGAACTGTTGCACTCTGGCCAGGCAGGGTTCTGTGTCTCTGGTGAGGTCGCCGTAGGACACGCTCATCACGGAATGATCACGAAAGAACTCGGTGTAGGTGTCTTCCCGGGATGCGGTGGTGCTGAAGAATCTCTCACACTCTTCGCCGTCGAGATGAATCTGGTCTGGGGAATAGCTCCCTGCCTTGCTATTCCAAGCTTTTGACAAGCCCGCTTGTCGCAGTGAGAGGAACATCTCGAGCTTGTTGGCTCGAGTGATGTGGATGAGGCGTAAGTCTTGGTCGCTCTTGATGAAATCGCCAAAGGCTGCGAACCGCTGCCTGAGCTGGGCAAGGTCGTAGCTCTCGGCCATGAAGGCAGAGAATGCGTCTCGCGTCTCCTTGGTTGCCGGATGCACATGAGAGCTGTCGAGCTTGCTGAGGAAGTGATTGTTCGCGCCGATCTGGGAGTAGAGCAGCTTGTATCCCACGGCTTTGACGTCGCTCGGGTAGGAGCGGTAAATCGCTTTCGTTACATACTCAACGGGGTCGCGAACGATGTCGTCGAGGTCATGCCCGCGTCTGGAGAGAAGATGAAAAAGCTCACTGAAGCAGACGATGTCCGGGTGGGAAGCGAGCAGGGTCTGCAAGTACGTGGTGCCGCTGCGGGCGGCACCCATGATGACGAAGCGAGAATATGGGGTAGGGAACATGGGCTAAGTCTGCGAGATTTCAGGGCAGAGCCCGGCGAAGTGGCGACACTTCATTGCAGGCGGGGCTGCAAGCTAAGCCTGCAGCCCCGCGAGGTTTTCTGTGGTTCTGAGGTTCTTGAAGGAAACTCTGCTCTCGCAGCGCTTACTCGTGGGAACCGCAGCCCCCTGCGTCGTGAGCGTGGCCGTGCTCGAGTTCTTCGGCAGTGGCCTCGCGCACCTCGGCGACCTTGACGTCAAAGTTCAGATTCACCCCAGCGAGGGGGTGGTTGCCATCGATGACTACCTCGTCGTCCACGATGGCCGACACGGTGACGATGTGCACACCATCTTCGCTCTCCGCCTGAAACTGCATACCCACTTCGAGCTCAACCTCAGTGGGGAGCTCGGTCCGTGGCACGGTCTGCAGCATGTTGTCATCCCGCGCGCCGTAAGCCTCTTCGGCCTGGATATGCACCTTGAGAGAGTCGCCGACGGTCTTTCCGTCGAGCTCCTTTTCAAGGGCGGGAATCAGGCTGTCCGTGCCGTGAATATAGACCAGCGGGCTTTCACCCTCGGAGGTGTCGAGGACTTCGCCGTCATCGTCTGTCAGGGTGTAGTCGAGAGAGGTGACGGCGTGCTTTGAGATCTTCACGGGGAACTCCGGGAGCGATGCCCCTCGAGGGCCTCTCGAGCTGGGCGTAAAGCGCGCTAGTATCCCCTTACATGGTGTACCCGGGCAACCAGTAGCTCTCTGGATCGCCCTCGAACAGATCCTGGCTCGCGGCGCTGGCAAAGTAGTAGGTGACCTCTTCGTGATCGAACCGAGGAGACCCGACCTCGGGCCGGAACCTCTGTTTGCTCACCGGATCGGTGATCAGGCCACAGAAACGCACCACGTCGCCGTTGAACAGCTCCCGAGCCGCGGTGTCGGCGAAAAAGTAGGTCTCGTAGTTCACTCGAGACATGTAGGCGCTCTCGAGGATCGCCGGGCGGTTCGGGTTCAGGTACCCAGAGAAGCTCAGACCCTTGCGTAGCAGGGCGGAGGGGACGTCTTGCACGAAGACGTCAGGGCAAGGAGTTCAGCAGAAACCCATGGGCTCGCCGTTCACATAGAGCGGCGGGACCCGGTGATTCAGTCGATTGCCCAGGCGAATCATGCAGCTGTCAGTTCGGGAGAGCTGGCCGTCCTGGTAGCGCAGTCGGTGGTGGCTGTCCTCCTGCGCGGGAACCGCGAAAACTCCGTCACCGCTGGTGGGTGAAGGTGCCGTGGATTGGCAACCGACGGCTGCTACTAGAAGCAGGGCCAGGGGCATAACACGTTTATGGCAAAACGTTTGCAGCGAGGGAGGGTCGGCGTTCATGGAGATCCACGGCGGGGGAGATGGGTGAGTTGTGCCGTGCTACGCCCAGCATTTTGGAGCCGTTGGGATGGCTTTCTCCGCTCTCCAGAAAATCGGGCAGGATAGGCTGCCCCTGCGGGTCGATTGCTCGGCTCAACGCAGCCATCCGATTCCTGGAGTTCACCTTGATCCGTCACCTCTCTGTTTCTTGCATCTCTCTCGCTGCTGCGGCTGCTTTCGCCGTTCCTGCTCAGGCCCAGTCGAACCCAGTGGGGACGACAACCTGGAAGGCTGGGGGCTCGCTCGAAGGCGGCTCCGCCCTGGTGATCAACGAAGTCGATGCTGACCAGGTCAGCACTGACGCCGCCGAGTTCATCGAGCTGTACAGCCCGGGCGGCGCCCTGGCCCTCGATGACCACTTCATCGTGCTCTACAACGGTGGCTCCGCGGGCGACGCCGAGTACAACATCTTCGATCTCGACACCCAGGCCGTGCCGAGCGACGGCTTCTTTGTGGTGGGCCCGTCGAGCCTGACTGTGCCCAACACCGACTACTCGCCGAGCAACTTCAACGACACCAACGCCGTTCAGAATGGGGCCGACGGGGTCGCCTTGTGGTTCGACACCACGGGCCTGCTCGTCGAGGCTGACTTCGACGGCACCTCCCCGGGGACACCTCCCGCTGGTGCTGTGTTGGTCGACGCTCTGGTCTACGGCACGGGCGATGCTGACGACGTTGCTCTGATCGCTGCTCTGACCCCGGGACAGCCTCAGATCGACGAAGGAGCCAACGGCAACAAGGACATCGAGTCCAACTCCCGCTTCCCCGACGGTGGGGCTGCTCTGGATACCTCGACATACGTGGCTCAGGCCCCGACTCCCGGTGCCACCAACGGAAGTGGCCCGGTGAACGCCTGGACCGACTTGGGCTTCGCTCTGGCTGGTGTCAGCGGCGACCCCTCGCTCGTGGGCACGGGCACGTTGCTGCCCAGCTCGGCCAACAGCGTCGACCTGACCAACGCCGCGCCGTCCGCCCCGTGTGCGCTCTTCCTGGGCTTCGCCGCCAACCCCGTGCCGTTCAAGGGCGGCATGTTGGTGCCCATTCCCTTCGTTCTGCTGATCAGCCTGAACACGGACGTCACCGGTGCGGTGTCGATCCCCTTCAGCTGGCCCGCCACCGGTGCGAACCCGGGCACGGTGGTTTTGCAGTACGGCATCCAGGATGCAGCTGCTACTGCTGGCGTGTCTTTGAGCAACGCCATCCAGGGCGACGCTCCCTGATTGCCGCTGTCTAGGGCCCCGTCGAAGGCGAGGCCCACTGCTGAAGCTCATGGCGCCGAGGCTGTCGAGAGGAGAGTTCTTCTTCTCGGTGGTCTCGGCGCGCTGCATTTTACGGCCAGTCAGCTAGGGCATCGCCTGTCGGGCTGCCGATGAATACGGGGTTCCCTTTTCGGAGTCCCGGAGATGTCACCACACCACCGCTGCCATGTGTTCCGCGGCGCGTTCTTGCTGTTCGCGGTGGGCTGCGTCTTCTCTGCTGGCCTTGGCGGGCCGTTCTTCTTCGACGACATCGGCAGCATTCCGGCCAATGCCCACACCGCGACGCCCTGGTCGTTCGACGCCTTCTCGGCTCCGGACCAAACCACCGCAGCGGGCAGGCCCCTGGTCGCATGGACCTTGGCGCTGAACCGGGCCTGGGGAGGCTTTGATCCTTGGGGCTACCACGCGGTGAATATCGCGATCCACGGTCTGAACGCGCTGTTGCTCTGGGCGGTGCTGGCCATGATCTTGTGCTCTCCGAAGCGTCCACCCTGGCTGGCCCAGCAGGGGACGCACTTGGCTTGGCTGGTGGCGCTGCTGTGGTCCTTGCATCCTCTGCAGAGCGAGGCGGTGACCTACGTCATTCAGCGCACCGAGCTGATGGGGACGGCAGCGACTCTGGCCGCGCTGGCCTGTGCACTGAAGAGTTTCGCGTCTCCCCGGACGGGGCGCTGGCAGGTTGCGGCGGTGAGCTGCTGCTTGGCTGGCGTGCTGTGCAAGGAGACGTCGGTGGCCATCCCGCTGCTGGTGTTGGTCGTGCATCGTGCGACGTTTGCTCCTAGCTGGCGTGCCTCTTTGGCCAGCGCTCCCCGACTCTATGCCGGGCTAGCCGCCTGCTGGTTGCCCCTGGCCGCCCTTGTCGCCGCTGGGCCTCGCAGTGATTCGGTGGGCTTCTCCCACGGGATCACGGCGGGGGAGTGGCTGATGACACAGGCCCAAGTGCTGCCCCATTACCTCGGGCTGGCGTTTTGGCCCGAGCCCTTGTCGATGGTCTATGACTGGCCCATCGTGCGCACCCTGAGCGAGGCCTGGATCCCCGGGCTTGGCGTGTTGACGCTCTTGCTCGCCACCGTGGTCGCTCTCAACAAAGCGCCACTGCTGGGGTTGCCGGGGGCGTGGGTCTTTCTCCTACTCGCGCCGTCGTCGTCCGTCGTGCCCATCTGGACCGAGGTGGCAGCGGAGCGGCGCATGTCCCTCCCTCTGGCCGCCGTGATCGCCGTGGTGGTGATGGCCAGCGCTGCCCTGTGGAGGCGCTGGAGCGGCGACAGACTCGTTGAGAACGGCGTCGCCCAGCCGTCGAGGGTTGCAGGGCTCACGGCCCTGTGTCTGGGCTTGGCCGCCGTCTCCGCCGGGGCGACTCACGAACGCTCGGCTCTCTACAACGACCAAGTGGCCCTGTGGAGCCATACCGTCGAGCATCAGTCGGGCAGTGCCATGGCCCACGCTCAGCTCGGTCGCTCGCTCTTCTTGCAGGGGCGCTTCAGGGACGCGGTGGCGAGCTACGAGCAGTCACTCGTGCTCGACCCCAGTGACAGCGGCGCGCAGATCAACCTGGGCAACTGCCTGCTAGAACTCGGCGACATCCCTGGAGCCCTGGCCTGTTACGACGGGGCTCTGGCCCTCGCTCCGGGCCACGCCCCAGCCCATCAGAACAAGGGGCTAGCCCTGGCCCGAGCAGGGGACAAGCCGGGTGCCATGGTCTGTTTCCGCCAGGCGCTCGAGGTTGACGACGGTTTCTCTGACGCTCGGGCGAACCTCGCCTCTCTGCTCCTGGGGCAAGGAGACTTCGGAGAAGCGGCCGAACATCTCGAACAGCTGCTCAACGGGGATCCAGCACACCCGCTGGGGCTGCGCTTGTTCGCCCAGCTGCAGCGGCGTTTTGCCGCGGGTGCTGGGGCCCGTCCCTGAGCTTGCCAAGATCTTGTCGCCAAGAGGCTTGACGGGGGCGAACGGTCGTACTATTTTCCTGCCATGACCAAAGGAGACGACACTCGCTCTGCCATCCTCGAAGCGGGGATGGATGTGGCTGCCACGGACGGGCTCGAAGCCTTGTCCATTGGGCGCCTGGCCGATCGGGTGGGGATGTCGAAGAGTGGCCTGTTCGCGCACTTTCACTCGAAAGAAGAGCTGCAGCTGCAAGTGCTGCAGTTTGCTCGGGACCATTTCGTGGCCCATGTGATGCTGCCGGCCATGGGGTGTCCCCGAGGTGAGCCACGGATTCGGGCTTTGCTAGAGAACTGGCTCCAGTGGGGTTCCTCACCGGAGCGGGTGGGTGGCTGCGTTTTCCTTCAAGCAGCCGCTGAATACGACGATCGACCGGGTTTGGTACGCGATCTCCTCGTGCAAACTCAGCGAGACTGGCACACCGCCTTGGCCCGGGCCGCGGGGTTGGCCGTCTCCGAAGGACACTTTCGCACGGGCCTCGATGAGCAGCAGTTCGCCTTCGAGATGTACGCGCTGATCATGGCTCATCACTTTCACTTGCGGTTGCTCGAAGACCCTTCGACACCGAACCGCACTCGGACCGCCTTTGAGCGACTGCTGCAGTCCTGCCGCTGAGCTGTCCCACCATGGATTCACCTCGTATGAGCACTCTCAGAATGTCAGTAAAAAGCACGAACGATCGGTCTTCAACGCTAGGGCTCAAGGTGGCTCAGACGGGCTTCCGAGTGTTGTCCTCCGTGGCCCCTCGCGTGGCGGCTGCCACCGCTGCGCACATCTTCTGCAGGCCCCGGCGTCATCGCCGCCCAGAGGCAGAAGTTGAGATCCTGGCCCGGGCTCGGCCGCTGTCGCTGCGCCTGGGCTTAGATGAGCTGCCAGCTTGGTGCTGGGGTGATGAAAACGCTCCCACGGTGCTCCTGGCCCATGGCTGGGAGGGACGGGGCAGCCAGCTGCACTCGTTCGTAGAGCCCCTGCTGCAACGGGGCTTTTCCGTGGTGACCTGGGACGCCCCGGGGCACGGCAACTCCAACAGCCGGCAGTCGTCCCTGATCGAGTTCACCGACGCGCTCTGGGCTGTAGGGCGCCAAGTGGGTTCTGTGCACGGCGTGATCGCACACTCCATGGGCTGCGCTGCTGCTGCGATGGCCTTCGGTGAAGGGCTGCCCGTGGCTCGGGCGGCCTTTGTGGCGTCCCCGTCGAACCTCGCCGAGTACACCCATCAGTTCGCGGACCTCGTGGGTCTACCCGAAGCAGTGCGGACGCGCATGGTGCTGGGCATGGAGCGGCGCTACCGCGTTCAGTTCGCTGACCTAGACGTGGAGCGCTTCCCGCTTCCGGACAATGTGCCCCTGCTCGTGGTTCATGACCAGGACGACAAAGAAGTCCCCCCCAAGCACGGCCGGCTCATCGCCGACAGGTGGCCTAGTGCGGAGCTGGTGCTCACCGAAGGATTGGGCCACCGACGTGTGTTGAAAGACCCTGCTGTGGTCTCGCGCGTTGTCGATTGGATGGGCTCGGCAGCCTGAACACGAGAGGGGCCTGAACACGAGCAAGCCCTGAACGACAACGGGCCCCGTCACGGCAGCAGCCATGACGGGGCCCGCGATGATGACTTCAGAGCCTCAGGGAGACTCTGAAAGCCTCAGTGAACTCTCACTCAGGGAGTGATCATTTCCAAGCCGTTGCTCGCAGCGAAGCCCGCGACGCCGCCCGCATCCTGAATCCAGAACTGGAAGTCGAGGGGCACGCCGGAGATGACGCCAGAGGGCCAGGTGGAAGGCAGCGACAGGGCGCCGCTGCCGTTCGTGGCCGCGGGCAAGAACGCCCCGCCAGCGGTGATGTTGGGCACGAGCAAGCCGCCCTTGAACGGGGCGTTGAGCTGGCCGATGCCGAGGGCCAACCAAGCGCTGGTGTTGGCCAGGGCCCCGGACAGGTCCACAGAGACGGTGTTGCCCGGGCAGGGGATGCCGCTGCCTGTGGCCACGGGGACGCCGGTGCTTCCAGCCAATCCGTTGCCGAGATCGGTGAAGACGCTGCCGGGAGCGGCGCTCACATTGAGCACGTACTGCCCCAGGCTGCCGTAGTCAGAGTAGCTGCCGGGCTTGTCCTCTCCCAGAACCATCACGGTGTAGCTGCCCGCCGCCAAGGTCTGGCTGAGGGTGGCGTTCGTCGCGTTGCTCGGGTCGTGGGAGCCGATGAGTACACCGGCGCCGTTGTAAAGCTCAAGACGAATGTCGCAGTTGGGGCCGGGGTTCCACGGGGTGGCGCTGAGCGTG
>JBLIMM010000146.1:0-11046 GCA_047638635.1 Pseudohongiellaceae bacterium
GGCGTTGCCCAGGTTCTCCCAGGTCTCATTGATCGTGACGACCCAGGCGCCGGCGTTGCCCCAACCGCAGATGACCGTGCCGTCGTCGGAGATGCCCGTGCAGTTGCGCACGTCGTTCGCCGAGACGCTGACTCCATTGGCAGCGAGGAACGCTTCCATGCTCAGCGCGCCGCCACCTGCGGGCCAGATGACGCCCTGCGCCGTGGGGAACTGCAGGCGCACGCCCACTGCGACGGAGCCATCATCTGAGATGCCGTTAGCGTAGTACTGACCACTCAAGCCAGGCACGGCCGGGAGCAGCTCAAGGCCACCACCTGCGGTCCAGCGGAAGGCGTTGTTCTGGGTCGATCCGCAGCAGATGCTGCCGTCGGTGTTCACGGCTGTCACTTCGCCCAGTCCATTGGCGTTGCCTGGGGCCGTAGCCACGAACAGCTGGGTCAGATCGTCGGTCCAGAGGCTGGCGCGGCGCGAGGAACCGCCACCGCCGGGGAAACCCTGGTCCCACCCTCCGGCGACGAGGCCGTTCGCAGACAGGGCAGAGGCTCGGGCGCTCGAATCGGCATTCTGCTTGGCCAACAGGGTGATGCCCACGCCAGCGGTCCAGCGGATGGGCCAGGTCTTGCAGGCCTGCCAGGACATGCCCGCCGCGGTGCTCCCGTCAGCCGAGAGGCCGAAGAGGTGGCTGAGATCAGCGCCGCAACTGTTGCCCCCAGCGTGGGTCCCCTCGAAGGACAGGCCATTGGTGCTGTCCCAGACGGCGGCCTCTTCGATACTGCTTCCGTTGAAGAACGGTCCGGCGGCCATGCTGCCATCGTCAGTGACACCCCAGAGGGCTCCCGATGCGCCGAAGTTGGTGATCAACCCGCCGGCCTTGGACCAAAGGAAGCCCGTGCCAACCACGTAGTCTCCGTTGGCCGAGACCGTCAGCGCCTGGGCGCTGCCCGGCGCGATGATCTCGAAGGACACCGTCTGGGCGACTGCCTCCGAGGTGGTCATGAGCAGCAGGGACACAACGAGACAGGAGAGCTTCTTCATGGGCTGAATCCAGAGTCTGAGGGTGAGCTGAGAAAGGCACCCTATGCCCGCATTATTGTCCCGTCAAGCGTCCCATGGGACAGTTCTTTGAGTACACTGCCCCGGGGAGCGATGCTCATCTCCCTTGAGAAGTGGGCCCTGTGAGGTCCAAAATCCGCTCTCCTTGCCCCTCTTGGTCGCTGAAGCTTGTTCGAAGCCGATAGCCAGAGCAGTCCCGATCTCCCACCGTTCCAGGTGCACCTCCTGGATGTGTTCCAGCGGCTGAGAGCGGCGTTGACCCAGGCTCTCGGTGCCATCGGGGCCGACCCTAGACGAGCCCGAGAGTTGGCCCGCCAGCTGGGGATCAGCCGCAGCTTGGCCTGGCGCATGGGCAGGATCGCCACGGCCATGGAGCCCGCTGAGGCCGTGCCTCATGTTCCCGGGCCAGTGGCCTTTGAGGTGTTTGTCAAAGCCCTGACCGCCGCGCAGGTGCCAGCGAGCACCGTGCAGGCTGTGCGGCAGGCCATGTCGGCCTACGACGAGATGGCCGCGGTCCACTCTGCTGATCGAAGCAGCCTCGAACAACTCGCCGCAGGCATGACAGGCAAAGGGGGCGCGGCAGAACGGCTGGAGCAGGGGCGGCGACAGGCCTTTCTGGGGATGGGCAGCACCTGGGGCGTGCAGGCCGAGACCCAGTTTCGAAGCTGCATCAGAGCGCCCTCGAACGACCGGGCCGAGTCTCGGACCGACCTCGCCGTGCTGGAGGGCATGGTCGGCCTGCGCCGGGTGCGAGCCGACGCCCGCTGGACCCTCTTCCGCCACCGCTCGCGCATGGACGACGGCAGCCTGGTGACCGCGGCCGCTGACGAAGCCATCGACCCCCAGGGCTGGGTCAACGGTCTGCCGCTCATCCAGGCCCACTGCTCCCCGAGCATGCCCGCCCTCGAGCGCATCACATCGGGAACGGAAACCAGCTTCGTGCTGCCTGCGGGCCCGGTGGGTAAGACGGCCGCCTTCAACTGTGTGTTCGGTGAGGTCCGTCGGGCGATCTTTCCTTCCGTGCGATCTCCCGAGAACACAGAGGAACGCCTGGGCTGTCTGCTGATCACGCCGGCCGAGCGCGTGCAGTTCGACTTGATCGTGAGCCGGGAGCTGCCCTGGTCCCACGACCCCGAGGTGGGGCTGTTCTCCATGCTGAATGGCAGAGACGCCTCACTGGTGGGGCCAGGGGGCACCAACCGCCTGCCCCTGCTCGAAGACGTGCACGAGCTCGGATGGGGCCCGGCGACCATGGCCTCTGAGCACGTCCCCGGTTATGTCGAGCTGCTGCACATGGCCTTCGAACGAGGAGGCTGGGATCCCGAGAGCTTTCGTGGACTGCGCTTCACCATGCGCTACCCGCCTATGCCGACCGCGGTGGTCTTCACCTCGCAACTGCCCGAAGCGGACTGAGTGGGCAGGGAGCCGTGGCGTTCTTTCCGACGGACGGATTCGCCGGTGGGTGCTAGGCTGAAACCAATCAGGATGGGATAGCCGGACCGCGATCTCAAAGGGTGCGATCCTCCGGGACTCGCTCGCAGCGCTCGCTTGTTCTCTCCCCGACTCAAGCGCCCCCCCGGGAAGGCTCTCTCTATGTCTCACGCCGCACGACTGTCCCTTGGTCCGATCTCTGAGCACTCTCGCGGCCGCCCAAATCAGCTCGGTGTGCGACGCACGGGCCGCGCTCGTCAACTCGTGCTCACACTCGTCGCAGGCTTGACCGTGTTGCTGGCAGCGTTCGACAGCCATGGCCAGACTGTCCCTACCGCAAACTGCGTCCGCCGATCCGTGAATGCAGCGTGAATGCAGCTTGACTGAAGCTACCGCGGGCTGGCGATCACGGCGAACGACTCAAAGCGCATCATCGTGATCCAGAAGAGGGGGGCTTTGTAATCGAGTTAGGGGCGCTTCCCGTCTCGGCGCAGGACGTAGTTTCTGGCACAGACAACAGGGGAAGGTCAGCCTGTGGCTGGTGTCTGGTCATCCACGGCCTTGATGGCCTTGATGACTTTGGTCACGAACGGCGAGGTCATGGCGCGGACCAGCGCGCTGTAGTTGAGCTGAAAGCAGACCTCGTTTCCTACGGCGAGTCGGTCCTGGCCTGAGTCTATGATGAGCTGGTCGCTGCTGGACCCGACGATATCGATCCCGGGAGGCGGGCAGAGGCCGCCAGGGTCGATGTCCTGGCGTCCCACGGCGAGGAGCGCCTGCTGGATGTTCCCTCGATCCACAGCGGGCGGCGCGTGACCGAACGCGGTCTGGGCGATGTCGCCTTGGGGCAGCGTGGGTTTGAGCTTCGACTCGATCACCTCTGCGACGAAGGTGATGGCGTCGGTATAGAGTCCGTCGATGGGCTGGCGCTGCAGCGTTTCACGTCCCAGCAAGAGCGACTCACCCAGGCGCAGGTTGTTGACCCGACCGGTGTCTGCGCCACTGAGCGCCCATGTGAGATTGGCGGAGTTGCCTCCGGAGACGATGCCGAGCGTCAGGCCGAAGGTGGCCTCTAGGGCATCGGCGAGTGCGCTCAGTTCGGCCATGTTCCTGGCGTCGGGTACGACTCCGCTACGGCACGCGAGGTTTGTGCCGATGCCTTGCAGCGCGATGTTCGGGAAGCGCAGGGTCTCCCGCACAGTGTGCTCGAGATCACCGGGTGCGATGCCCTCACGAAGATCTCCGAGCTCAACCATCAGCACGACTCCGTGTGCCTTGTGCGCTCGCTGCGCAGCGAGCGAGAGCGCGCTGATGGTGTCGAGCTCTGTGTTGAAGCTCAGGTCGGCCAGGTTGACGACGCGCTCCGCTTGGCTCAGCATCGGTGTGCGGATGAGCGACATCGACCCAGGCACACCCGCACGGCGCATGGCTTCGATGTTCTCGATACGCGAGTCGCCGAGGGAGCTCACGCCCGCCTCTAGAAACGCGTCAGCGATCTGCGGTGAGCCGAGGGTCGCCTTCGTGACGCCTGTGACCGAGATCCCTTGATGCGCCAACCGTCCGATTAAGGTGGCTGCATTGTGGCGGATCTTTCGGAGGTCGATCTCCAACCGTGGCGCGGTCATGCTGCGCCGGTGTGCAGCTCCCCGTTGAGCTCGGGGAAGGCGGCGAGGACCATCTCGACGAGACGCCCCGTCGGTCGGGTCAGCGCGTCGGTGGCGGGGATGCCGAGTTCGAACTCGTACAGCGTGATGGCCGCGCTGATCTCCGTGTCGGTCATGTTCTCGTGGTTGATCGCGAGTCCGATGACCTTGGTGTCGGCGAAGGTCTGGATGAGATTGATCTCGGCCGCAGGCATGGGCATGGGCATCTGCGGGAAGTCCCCGAGGTGGGTTCTCGCCGGCGCGTGCTGCAGCACGACACCCTGGGGGCGGGCACCGCGTAGAATGAAACTTGAGGTCAAGTAGGCGGGGTGGCTTAGGGCGCCCTGCCCCTCGACGATGATCACGTCGGGGTTCTCAGCTTCGAACGCCTCAACGACCGTGGCTTCCATTTCGCCCGAGCAGAACTGCGACGGAATGGCGTCGAGGGCGATGCCGTAGCGGGCTCCCTGGATCAGGCCGGTCTGGCCGGTGCCGATCATCACGGCCTTCACTCCACGCTCGTTGAGAGCACGGGTGAGGATGGTGGCGGTGGTGCGCTTCCCGATGGCGCCATCGGTACCGAGCACGGCGATGCGCGGACAGCTGACTGCGTTGATGCGACCGCTGAACATGCGCAGATCCTTCTTCGCCCGGGGCTTGCGCACGTCGAGCATGGTCACGTTCTTCGCTGCGCTCGCCGCCACGAACTCTGGGTCGTCATTCAGGAATTCATGGAGACCATTGACGATATGCATTCCCAGGCTGATGGCCTCGAGGACAAGGCCCCGCTCGTGCTCGGACAAGAGGCCGCTCGAGGGCGCCATGCCGAAGATGAAGAATTCGGGCAGACCTTCCATGCGCTCCAGCGCGTCGGCCAGGTCGCGGCAGAGAGGGATGCCGTTCGGCTCTCCGTCGAGCACAGAGCCGCTATCGAGACCCGCTTTCTCGCTGTCGATGACGGCGAGG
Source organism: Pseudohongiellaceae bacterium (assembly GCA_047638635.1). Taxonomy (GTDB): domain Bacteria; phylum Planctomycetota; class B15-G4; order B15-G4; family B15-G4; genus CAZIAK01. The sequence goes on from JBLIMM010000146.1 coordinate 5,094, forward strand.
ATCTCATATCGCTCCGAGTGACGGACGAGACCGTTGGCGGTCTTGCCGTCGAGAGCGCCGAAGTTTGCTTCGCAATAGACGATTGCGGTCGCGACTTCGCCCAAATCGCCGTCCTGAGGGGAGCACCTCGGCGACGATTCTGCATCGCTCGTCGTGGGACGGTCGGGGTTTTCGCGGCTTGGCAAATTAGAAAGCGGGCCTGCAGACATAACACTCCTCGAGACGGGCTCAGAGGAGGCGACCGGATCGTGCCGACCAGAGTTAGCCGAGTGTCAGCGAAGGTCCCCGCTAAGTCGATAATATGTTCACACGCTACCACAGGTGGAGCCTCTCTTTTGGATCAGCTTGCCCAAACTGAAATGGCAGCTGAGATCGCGAAGCGAGGCTCTCGTTCCCTAAAGAAACTGGGCTGCGGGAGTTTCGGGAGTGTGGCTCTCTGCTTTATCGCGAGCGGCTCTCGGTGTCCGCGCCTGAGCGTGTCTGATGTGACCGCGATGTCGAAAGCACCCATGGCCACCTCGTCACTGCGCGATCTGGTCGGATGGGGCGACGAGTCCTACCTTGCGTCAGTCTAAGAGTGGCAACGCCGGAGGGACGTCCCGTGAGGGACTAGGCCTCGCAGAACCTTGTGGTCAGTGTTCCCGACGCCGTTCTGTTGGCGACTGGAACGACCAAGCCAAGAGGCGGCTCTGCTTCTGGCCGTGAGCCATGTCCAGGGTCGTGATGTCGACAGCCTTGACGGCCTTGAGATCCCGGGTGAGCTGAGCCAGATGCGAGCGCTTGGAGACCAGGCTCGTAAACCAGCGACAAAGTTCGGGTCGCTGTGCGCTCTCAGTGATCATGCGCTGCACGAAGGCCAGCTCGCCGCCGGGACACCAGAGCTCGGAAGGGCGGCCAGCGAAGTTCCTGTCACTGGCTGCAGCTGAGTCGCTGACCGTCGTGCTCTCGGCGTCGTTTGCCGAGCCCTGGGAAGGACGCTGTTTTGCTGGCCTCTTGGAGCTTCCTCTGGCGAGGTTGCGGCGCTTGCGTAGGTTGCCCAACGCCGCTTCTTCGGCGGAGGCGTGGAACGGCGGATTGGACAGGCACAGATCGAACTGCTCGCCTGGCTGCACAACCCCCTCGAAGCACTGCAAGGGAGAGAGCTGCTGCCGACACACGATGAGCTCTGACACGGTGGGCTGGGCCTCCACGAGATGGGCCGCCCAGGCGCAAGCATCGGGGTCCGTCTCGGTGGCCACGAAACGCCAGCCATATTCGCTGGCGCCAATCAGCGGGTAGATGCAGTTGGCTCCCGTGCCGATGTCCAGCACCGAGACAGACGGGCCGCGGGGGACAGGGTCCGTCTTTGCGCCGGACACATCGGAAGCCAGCAGATCGGCCACGTAGTGCAGGTGATCACTGCGCCCGGGTATGGGCGGGCAGAGGGCCCCTTTGGGAAAGTCCCAGCCGGCCAGTCCATAGGCGTGGGCTAGCAGCGCCTGGTTGAGCGTCTTCACCGCAGCCGGGTCGGCGAAGTTCACCGAAGCGTTGCCGAAGGCATTGGGGGCGACAAACTCTGCCAGCCTCGGGAAGGTGGCCACCAGTGCTTCAAAATCGTAGCCGTCACGGAAACGGTTGCGAGGGTGCAGGCCTTTGTCGAGCGGTGCGCGTGTCATGCGAGCAGAGGTTAATGAATCAGCGCTCCGCAGTGGAGAAAACGTCGCGGGGGTTCATGTCGGTCAGCGCCCAGCCCGAGCTGAGCTGACAGCTTCCCGCTGCTATGGATTGATCATCGCCCGGCTCGGGGTCGCCACTACGCCGTCGCAAGGGACGAGCGATGAGAGGAACAACCCCCGGCCAAAGGTGAACGCAGCGAGGGTGTTGTCGTCCTGGAAGTCGAGGGACTCCACAAGGGTGTGGGCCAGGCCCAGGTTGGCCGGCGCCCATGTGCCGCCGCCGTTCTCGCTGACAAAGACGCCCAGCTCGGTGCCCGCGTAGAGCTGCTTGCGATTGCAGGGGCGAATGGCGATCCAATGCACGGGGATGTCGGGGACGCCGTCGAAGTCGATGCCGTCGATGGAGAACCAGCTCTGGCCGCCGTCGTTGGTCTTGAGGATATGGGCCACCCCATAGTTCGAGTAGCTGCAGTAGACGACAGACGGGTCCTGAGGATCGATGGCCAGGCTGCTGACCCAGGCGCTCTGCAGGCCGTTGCTCAAGGTCTGCCAGGTGGGAGCAGAGGCCAGGGCGTTGGTGCTCTTGACCACGTAGCCGTTGTCGTAGACCGGGTAGACGATGTTGCTGTCCGAGGGCGAGATGGCGATGGCGGTGGTGTCACCCGGGCCCGGGCAAGTCGGGGCCGACGACCTTCCAGACGCCAGCGCTGTCGGTGGTTCGCCAGGGTCGTTTGCCGCCGGTCCAGAGGATGTCGGGATTGCTCTGGTCCATGGCCAGGGGCGGGATGAACGTGCCGTCCGTGTCGCTGAGGCCGTTGTTCGCGGCGGCGAAAGTCTCGCCCCCGTCGAGCGACTTGAACACGTTGCCCAGGCCTTGGTACTCCACGAAGAGCACACCGCTGTCTCGGGGATCGATGGCCACGTCGCCGCCGTCGCCGCCGAAGATCAGCTTCCAGTCATTGGGCGTGTCTTTGGCGAGGGTGCGGCTGGTGCCGTTGTCCTGTGCGCCGGCCACGCTCGTGATCGGTGCGTCGGCTCTCAGCGCGCCCTTCGCGGGGGGGCGTGCTCGTGCCCTCGCCCGACATCATCGTGCCCTTGACGGTGGACACCGCTGGACAGATCGTGCTCTCGTCCCCCTGGCCCAGCGGCCTGCCGTCGGCGCTCGAGGCCTTTCTGCAGTTCTGGGTCCAGGACCTCGCGGGCCCCTCTGGCCGCACCAGCAGCAACGGGCTCGTTGCCACCGTGCCGTGAGGCGAAGCGGCGCGGCGGTCAGCACGCACGACCCGCGAGCACTGACGACCACGCAACCCGCTCTTCAGTCGTAGACCCTCTGCAATTCAGCAGATGGCGTGAACCCCAAGCATGCAACTTGCGCAAGTCTGCAGACGCGCGCAGCATGGGGACGAGGTGTCGTTTGCCGATCTGGACGACGTGGTCCGCGCACTCCCCGAGTCGCGTGCCGATCGCCGGCTCAGTGAAGTCCCGCTGTGAGTCGGGCGATCCCATGTTAGTCGGGCGATCCTACGGGCGGGGGTGCTATCGTGCCGTCACTCCATGCTGGACGCTGGACGGCGAGATGGAGTTCCCGGGAGGCAAGAGGTCGACACTCCCGTTCGTCTTCACCCCCCTGTCCCTTTCTGGATCCGAATCGTGAAACAGGTCCTGGTGCTCGGCGCGGGCAAGAGCTCGACGTTCCTCATCGCCCATCTCCTCAAGCTAGCGGGCAAGCATGATTGGTTCGTCACCGTGGGAGACATCGACGCCGAGGTGGCGATGGCCTGTGTCGACGGCCACCCGCGGGGGAGCGGCGTGGCGTTCGACGTCAACGACGCTGTCTTGCGCTCGACGCAGATCCAGAGCGCCGACGTGGTGGTGAACATGCTCTCGCCGGTGTTTCAGGACCTCGTGGCCTGGGACTGCGTGGCCCACGGACGGCACATGCTCTCGGTGAGCTACGACGACGAGGCGGTGCGCGACCTCTCGACGGATGCCCAGCGAAAGGGTGTGCTGCTGCTCACGGACCTGGGCCTCGACCCGGGCATCGACCACATGTCGGCCATGGCGCTGATCCGGCGGCTGCGCGACGACGGCGGATGCATCCGCTCGTTCTGCTCGTACGGCAGCGGCATCCCCGCGCCCGAAGGCCCGATGAACCCGTTGCGTTATGTGGTGAGCTGGAACCCGCGCAACGTGGTCATGTCGGCCCAGCACGGCGCCCAGTACATGCAGGACGGCAAGATCAAGATCGTGCCGTTCCACCACGTGTTCCATCACACCTGGGCCTTGGACGTGCCCGGCGTCGGTGTGCTCGAGGCGTACCCGAACCGCGACTCGCTCTCGTACATCCAGGCCTTCGGGCTCGAGGATGTGCAGACCATGATTCGCGGCACCCTGCGCTACCCGGGCTGGAGCGAGACCTGGGCCCACGTGGTGCGGCTGGGGCTGCCTAACGAGACCCTGCGCATCCCCGATCTGGCGCACCGGTCCTTCGCCGAAGTGCTAGAGATGCACCTGCCGCTCAACGTGGTCGGCTCGAAGCTCGAGCAGCGCGTGGCCAACTTCCTGGGGATCAGCCCCACGGGCCGGATCATGGAGAACCTGGGCTGGCTGGGCCTGTTCTCGGACGAGCCCACCGGCTGTCAGGGCGAGACGACGGCGGCGATGATGATCGACGTGCTCTCCGACAGACTGGCCATGCAACCCGGCCAGCGGGACATGGTCATTCTGGCTCACGAATTCGAGGTCGATTACCCCGACCAGGACCGACCCAGCGAGACGATCCAGTCGACGCTGGTGGAGTACGGCGAGCCTGATGGCTTCACCGCCATGTCACGGACCGTGGGACTGCCCACAGCCGTCGCGGTCAAGCTGCTGCTAGAGGATGGCATCTCGCTCACCGGCGCCCAGATCCCCACGCACCCCTCCATCTACGAGCCGGTGCTGCGTGAGATCGAAGCGGCCGGGATGGTGTTCCACGAGAACGTGGTACTCCACGAGAACGATGCGGCCACGTCCGACGGACCGGCGAGACAGGGGAAGTCATGAGCACTCTCGATTTGGCCGTCGTGAGCACGTCGCTGCTGGAGAACGAGCGGCGTCTGCCGATCCACCCGGCCCACTTCGACGCGATCCCCGACGAGCTGCGCCCGCGCATGAGCTTCGAGCAGGGCTACGGCGAGGCCTTCGGTATCCCGGACGAGGAGCTGGCACGGCGCTTCGGCGGTGTGGCCTCGCGGGAGCAGCTGTTGGCTGAGGGCGGGGTGGTGCTGCTGCCCAAGATGTCGGACAAAGACCTGGCCGGCGTGCGTGAAGGTGGCGTGGTGTGGGGCTGGCCGCACTGTGTGCAGCAACGGGACGTAGCCCAAGTCGCCATCGACCGGCGACAGACTCTGATCGCCTGGGAGTCCATGCACACCTGGCGCAGGGACGGCTCCCGGGACATGCACCTCTTCTACCGCAACAACGAAATGGCGGGGTACTGCGGCGTGCTGCACGCCATGGCCCTCGCCGGCCTGGACGGGGGTGGCTATGGCCTGCCCCTGCGCGCCGTCGTGATGAGCTTCGGCTCGGTGAGCCGCGGCGCCATCTTCGCCCTGAAGGGCATGGGCGTGGCTGACATCACTGTGTACACCCAGCGGCCGGCGTGGTCGGTGCACGACCGCATCCCCGGCTGCCGTTACGGGCAGATGACCGCGGCGGACGACGGCTCGATCCAGGTGTGCGACGACGACGGCCAGACGCGCGCCATGGTCGACGTGCTCGAAAGCTGTGACCTGATCGTCAACGGCATCCTGCAGGACACCGACCGGCCGCTGATGTTCCTCGCCGAGGGCGAGTCGGAGCGGCTGCGCCAAGGTGCGTTGATCGTCGACGTGAGCTGCGACCTGCGCATGGGCTTCCCCTTCGCCAAGCCTACGTCCTTCGAGGCCCCGACCTTCGCCGCGGGGCCGGCCACGTACTACGCCGTGGATCACACGCCCAGCTACCTGTGGCGCTCCGCTAGCTATGAGCTCTCCGCGGTGGTCGTCCCGTTCCTGGCCGACGTCATGGGTGGGCCCGAGGCCTGGGAGCGCAACGAGTCGATCCGGCGCGCCATCGAGATCTGCGATGGTGAGGTGCTCAACCCGCGCATCCTCAGCTTCCAGCGCCGAGCCGCGACCTGGCCCCACGCCAGCACGGACTGACAGTAGCAGGGGCGCGTGGGAGCTGCTTGGCCGAGCACCGTTCGTGAACGAGCGCGCACTTCGCAAGCCCGCCCTACAGCTGCGTTCCGCAGAACTTGCAGCACAGCGCGTCCA
>JBLIMM010000147.1:0-11046 GCA_047638635.1 Pseudohongiellaceae bacterium
TCACGTTGTCCGGAAGTTCGATCAGTTCGGCGACCTTCTTCGGGTCGATGCCGATCATGGGGCAGGTGTCCAAGCCCATGGAGCGAGCCATGAGCATCAGTGACATCGCGGCCAAGCTCGCCGAGCGGATGGCCTCGTCCCGCTTGAGCTGTTCGTTGGTGGCGTAGAAGCCGCCGATCATCGGGACCATCTTGCTGATCACATCGCTAGGAGCGTCGGCCCATGCTTGGGCCGCATCCTCGTGAGCGTCGAGCTTGCCGCAGACCACTACATCCACGGAGCACTCGCCCACGTGGCTCTGCCCGTAGCACGCGACCTGCATCTTCTCGCGCCGCCCTGCATCACGCACCAAGACGAAGCGCCAATGCTGCAAGTTGAACGACGACGGGCTGCGCACCACCATCTCGAACAACTTGCGCAGCTCAGCATCACTGATCACGTGCTGCGGGTCGTAGCTCTTCACGCTGCGACGTTCGTTCAGGGCTTGCTCGAGTTCCATGGCTTGTGCGCTCAATAAGGGGGGCTGATCTGCGGTGGACGACGGGGACCCTAGCATCCGCGGATTGGCATTCCTCCCCTCGCCGCCCTGGCCATCGCTCTGGCGTAAAAAAGGGGCCGAAGCTCGTCGCCGAGCCACGGCCCCTACGTCTTACCTGCCCCGCAGGGCCTAGGGCCCTTTGGTCCCTCTCACGACAAGCTTGTCAGCCAACAAACTCGCCGTGCCATGCAGCGACAGGGAATCCGACCAGATGTCCTCCACAGACCGCTGGCCATGCCCGGCACACTGCTACCGCTTTATGCAAGCGAGGTTCGCGGACGATCAGCGCACCCTCACTCACTCAAGCGGAAAGCATCATATCCAGAAACATCTTATTTGGCAGCATTTACAGGCAGACAGTAGACATCCTACGTGTCACTTCAGCTGCTCTTGTGTCATCCGCTTCATGCGCATGAAGCAAAGCCCATACATTCTGCATACCCACTTCCCAATATGCCAACCGCGAGAACCCACCGTTAGACGCCCGTGCAAGCCTTGCGAGCCCTCGCGCCTCCGGTCAAAGTGCAGCTTCAGCCAGTCTGGAACGGCGACGACTCCCGTGCAGCCGACAGCGACTGTCCTGCGAGAAAAATCATGAACGTTTCGTCTGCAGCCCTGGGCTGTGCCCTCGCTTTCACTCTCTCTGCCTGCTCCCTCAACGACGACGTAGAGGTGGCCGCCGGCCCCCACTACGGCGCAGAGATTTCAGCCTCGGCCCCGCTCACCTTGGTAGAACTCCTCGACGATGCCAGCACCCACGACGGCAACTCCGTACTAGTGCAAGGTCAGGTGCTCGAAGTCTGCCAATCCAAGGGCTGCTGGATGGTGCTCTCCGCCGGCGACCGCACCATGCGCGTGCGCTTCGAAGACTACGCCTTCTTCGTGCCCAAAGATCTCGCCGGCTCAACCATCGTGGTCGAAGGCGTCTTCTCCATTCAAACCGTCCCCGTGGACGAAGCCCGGCACTACCTCGAAGACGCCGGGCGCATGGACGAAGCCGCTGCGATCACCGAACCCCAAGAGGGCTTCGGCTTCATGGCTGCTGGCGTGCGGGTGCTCTGAGAGACGTGAGTGCTCTGGACGGCTGGCACGCCTGGCGTGTCGGTCGTCCCACGGCCTTGCGCTTAACGACGACCCTGCGCCCAACGACAACCCTGCGCCCAACGAAAACCCTGGGGTGAATGAAAGCCCCACGGGCGCAGCTGGGTCGAGGACTTGAGACTCACCGGGCTGGTAACGCTCACCGCGCGGCGCGGCACGATAGCTGCTCCAAGCGGAAACTCGCGGTCACTGAGCGGCCGTTCTTTGTCAGCACTCCCCAATGCTCGGCGCGTATCTCGATGTCTGCGACGGTCTTTCCGCCTAGCGCTTCTGGGACGGCGAACTCTACGGTGGTCGGGGCAGTGCCACTGAGCGTCAGCTGTCCCACGAAGAGACCGTCTGCGTAAACGGTGAGCTCGATGGGGTAGAGGTCTTCGCGACTGGAGATCGGTGCCAGACGCACGGTGATCGTCGGGCCGTTGAGCCCAAGCAGCGCCAGCAGCCCACTGCCGACGTTTCCTTCGGGACTCATGCCTCCGTAGATCTGGGCCAAGCCTTTCCCTCGATCTGGCTCGATCACAGCGCGCAGCCGGTGTTGGTTCGCACGCCGTTGAGCCCGCGTCCGGGTGGCCACTTCGTCCCAGTCGAACGGGGGAGCTTGGTGCTCTGCAAACAGCCCTTCAACTTCTGGCAAGGGTGCTTCGGCCTTGGTCTTCACCCAGCCCAGGTCGACGAGTTGCTGCGCCATGCGCGTTGCCATGGCTAGGTGGCCCTCGGCGCTGGGATGGGGATCGAAACCCAAGGTCATCCCTGGTGTGATTTGCTGAAACAGCGCCAAGACTTCTGGACGGATCCCCCGGTTCGCCACGTAGTCAAAGAAGAAGTCCATCCTGTGGGTCATGCGGTAGCGGGCCACCAGCAGCTGGGCGTCCTTGCACTCGACTTGCTTTACCAACCGCTCCAAAGACGAGACTGCATTCTCGTAGCGCTATTGCGATTCTTGGCCGAGGTCAGCGCGCAGAGCGTGGGCTCCTACGATCTCCCCTGGCAGGGCGTCTCCTCGGGTGCGGTGCAACAGGTCTGCATAACTCAGCAGCTGCACCGTGGCGTTATCGCTGACGGTGATCTTCGGGTAGCGCGATAAGCTGTCAGGCCAGTCGCGCCGATGCTCAGACTCGTCGACGATCAGCGTGTCGCTGGTGTCGTTGCCCACGGGCATGTAGATCACGATGTCCGGGCGCAGCTCATCCCAGTGGTCGAGCAAGAACGACACGGCGTTGCGGTGGCCCCAGCGCGGCACAGCCACCGTGCGGCAGACAATCGGCCGGGCACGCCCACCGGCATCCACCCCAGCACTGGGCAAACTACGCTCTTGCAAGAGCCGCTCAAGAATGTGAGCCGTGACCTGCTCTGCCTCCAGGGCGATGCCAAAGGGGATCGACGCGCCGACCACGACGATTCGCAGAGCATCCTCCGGTTCCTTCTTCGAGTTTCTCGTTCCCGGGCGACAGCGCAGACCCAGGGCATCCGTGCGAAAGGGCACGTCGTACATGGACAGGTCTACATCTGTGCGCAACATACTGCCCACCCGGGGGTCAGCGTGAATGCGAGAGAGCCCCGAGCCGCTCACAACTGCTCACAACTGCTCACAGCCGCTCGCTGGCGCTCCAAGTCAGACAAGGGCATCCAGCCGGCATTGACGAGAGTCGACTCGCCAGCATCGCCCATGGCATGACGAAGCTGGCGATAAAGGCTGCCCCGTCCCGACAGCGAATACACTGCCTCGAAAGCCCCTAACAGGAGCAACCCCAACACGAGGGAGCCGAGCAAGCGAGCGCGATGATTCACTGGGCCAGTTGCGGACAAGGCCCGTGAGTCTAACGTGCCCCGCACAAAAAAGTGCGACTCACCGAGCGAGGCTTTCACCGCAATGGCAGAGGACAGAGTAGAGTGGGCTTTAACAGTCGAACTCCTCTGCAGAGTCTGACGGGTACATGACAGAGCGCGTTGACCTACCACGGATCATCGCTGGCGAGCGCCCCGTGCTGTCCATTCGCAATCAGCTGATCTTCCCTGGGTGCGAAGAAGAGATCCAGGTCGTGAGGCCCCGCTCCAGGGCGCTGCTCGCCACCCTCGCAGCCGCCGACTCTCCCATCATCACAGTCTTCCTACAGCGTGACGTAGGGACGGAACGCCCCGAGCACGCAGACTTGCAGACCATCGGCGTCGCCGTGCGCGTACATCAGATTGAGCAGCACCGAGAGCTGGGCTTCATCATGCGCGTCGAGGGTCTTCAGCGGGTGCAGCGCGCAGCCGTGGTCAGCGACGAGCCCTTCTTGGTGGCAACGGTCGCTCCCTTCGGGGACGCAAACAACACCCTCGATCACATCGACGACGACAGGCACGGCGTTCCTGATCTGGAAACCTTGCGCACCCTTGCCAGCGAGGCCGTTCCAGATTTCATTGACCGCAGAGATCTCATAAACCAGACGGGCCACCGAGATCACCTGGCCGCCGAGCAGCTTGTCGACCGCATCGCCGCAAAGATTCCCGCGACCCTCGAAGAGCGCGCAGCCATTCTTGAGGCTGCCTCTCTCGCAGACCGTGTAGCTCTCGCTTTGGCCCTGGTTCGTCAACAGCTCTCTTGGCAAACGACCATGGAGCACCTTGACCTCCCCACCATCGAGACCATGAAACAGGTATGGCCTCTCAAGAAGAACGGTGAAGCCCGCATCGACCGAGAACTGAATTACAACGGGATCACTGCAGCAGAAGCCGAGCAACTGCGCTGCTTTCGCGACCGAGGCTACGTCGTCTGGAAAGGGCTCATCGACGACGCAGAAATCGATCAGCTCCTCGCAGAGATTCAGGGCATTCGTCAGCAACCGGGGCGCTACTTGCTCACCGACCACCGTCGCGCCCGACCGTTTCGGTTCTCAGAATCTGACTTCGACCATTTCGAGAACATCCACGACACCCACGTCAATCTTGAGATCGCACGGCGTATCTGCTTTCACCCGACGATTCAGCGATTCCTTGAACTGATCTTCGAGGTACGCCCCATCGCCACGCAGCAACTCCTCTTCCAGCGCAGCAACATTCACCCCATGCATCAGGACACGTCGTTCGTGTGCATGCGCGAGCCGTTGCTCATGGTGGCTTCTTGGATAGCCCTCGAAGACGTTGTCCCCGGGCGAGGAGAGCTGACCTACTACGAAGGCAGTCACCGGATTGCGCACTTCGCCTATGCCGACGGTTCCAAACGAAGCAACCCGCTGCTCGACGATGGAGACGAGGCTCGGGAGGAGATCCTCCGGCGCTGCCACACTCTCGGTTGCCAGAAACGCGACTTCATCGCGGGCAAGGGGGACGTACTCATCTGGGCCGCCGACCTGGTCCACGGCAGCAACCCGCGCACGCGCCCTGAAGAAGAGACACGGCGCTCCTTGGTGACCCACTATTGCCCCGAGTCCACAGAGCCGCTCTACTTTCTGCGGGACGCCCAACACAGAGGCCGGCAGCCCTTCGGCGAACGCGCCTTCCTCTCCAGTTCGCACTACAAGGCGCCCACCGGCGAGTGCCCAGCCACGCCGACGTTCCCGCTGCCCGAGCCGTGCTGAGTTCTGCTCAGGACAAATCAACGCACGGGCAACATGACCAACTCGATCTCTACCTCTTGCCCTGAGGTGAGGTTCAGCCTTTGCCCGACGCCGGCGGGAACGTGGATCAGCTCACCGCGGTTGCTTCTTGATGCCAGCACCACTTGCCAGCTGCCCGGGGGGAGCGAGGTCATTCTGAAGCTCTCGTCTCTGCCCAAGGTCGTGCTGTGCCGCTGTCCATCGTCGCCTAGAAACAGCACCTCCACGTCGTCGCCCAACCGCACACCCGGCGCGCCCCAGGCTTGGCCCGTCACCGTGCAACCTCGCTGCAGCACAATGTCCGGGAGGACGAGAGCTTGGCCTTCATTCAACTCAAAGGGCTTTCCATCCAGTGGTGACAGAACCTGTCCCCCGTAGATTCTCACAACCCATGTCCCGGGGTGCAGCCACTGATGCCGGGCGAAGCCTTGGTCGTCGGTTTTCACGAGGAGCCGAGTCTCCTCGTGAAACTCGCCGCTCCCTCCGACAGGGATAAACGACAGATCCATCGACGGGGCCGGCCTTCCCTGCTCGTCCACAACTCTGACAGCGAGAGAACTTGAGGGCAGCTCGATCATCAGCTGCGCCACCCTCCCCGGCGCCACCTCGAACTGCTCAACAAGCGGGGAGTGGTGTAGCTCCCGGCCAGCTCTCTTCAGCGAGAACCGAGGCGTCCATACGCCGCCTCTGGGCAAGGGCAACATGAAATGCCCGCGGTCGTCGGTCACAACAGACTCTGTTGTCAAACCCTCGCCCGAGGCTCGTACGGTCCAGCCAGGCATAGGTTGCCCAGCCGAGGTAAGACGCCCTTCCAGACGCGCGCCCCGGAGTCCCGGCAAGTCGAGCGTTCGTTCCTCCCCTGGCGACAGCTCGCCCCCCCCCCAGCCCCGCGCGCTGTCACACCTGCTGTCACACCCTTAGCTGGTGACGCTCTGCCAACGACCGTCACTCAAGGCCAGTAACGTACCGTCAGCTGCAATCTTGTCGGGAATCCCCAGGGCTTTCAGCAGGCGACGCAAAGTTCGGCGACGAGCGCGCTCCGGTGCAAGAGCTGGAGCTTCCGCCTCGGTGGACTGCATTTCAGCGTCCGCGACTGTCTTGGCTAACCAGAGAGCCAGCTCTACGGGGTTCTCTACCCGAGCACCGTGAGCCGCAAAGCGCACGGTGAAGACGGGAGCATCGTCGAGCATCCCAGACAACTTCGCCTGGGCAGACTCGGAGTTCGTGGTCATCGATTGCATGACGTCGGCCATGGCAAGGAGTCGCTCGTTCAAGCCGCTCACTGATTCGCAGAGAACGTCGGCGGCGGGCACAACCAGCAACGTCGCCAAAGCCGCGATGCTCAGCGGGTCGAGGGCTCCGTCCGGGTCATCTAAGTTGATCAGCGCCTGGCAGGAAGCGAGATCAAGAGGAGCCACACGCTCAGGGGGCAGGCGCGCCAGCCAAGGGGCCAGCGCATCCGCCCCAGCAGATCCGCCCTCGTCGAGAGCGAGGGCAGCCAGCAATCGCGGCGAGGGATATCGCCCCACGTCCCGAAGAAAGTACCAGCTCAGACGTTCCATGGAGGCTTCATCAGCCAAGGGCGTCGCAGCCACACCGTCCACCGCCAACAGCTCTTCTACCGTGTCCTGCCCGCTGTGGAGAGGGCCAAACGCCTCGCCGTAGAAGTCGATCTCCCCTGGTAGATCGTCGTGCCCCGCGATGGCCAAAGCCTGATGGCCTACCTCGTGCGTGACCATGGCAGAGCCAACAGTTTGGCTACGGGGCAGAAGCAGCGCCCGCTCGTCGGCGGGCAGCAGACCGTCCACCTCAGGGACAAGGAACAGGAGCGGGCCTGAGTACCGATCGAGGGCAGCCACAAGATCTACATCAGTCACCGAGTCGAAGAAGGGCAGGGCTATCAGCTGCCACCAAGGAACATCCGTCCAGCGGGCAAAATGAGCAGCCACTGTCTCGCCCCGTACGGGCCCGACCAGCAACACCGCAGCGGGCTTCGCGCCGCGATCCAACAGAGAGCCCACCGCCAGGCTGCCCAACGACGTCCCCCGTAACGCTACCCGAGCGGGATCGCCCCCTGCCCGTGCCACGGCTTCGTTCCAAATCGCCCAGGCGTCATCCCCTAGAAAATCCACATCTAGCTCCCCCGATGAGGCACCCACGCCTCCGTAATCTACGAACAGCGTGGAGAGCCCTTGAGCTTTCAAGCTGTCGAACAGTCGCCAAGTGAGGGGCATCCTCCTGTCCCAAAGTTCATCGATCAGCCTGCTCATCTCCCCGCTCGTCGTCCTGATCACACAACCCAAGTCCGCCTTCGGAAGGCCCAAAGACACACCTGCACGGAAGCTTCGCTCAGAAACGAGATGACCCTCCACCAGTTCAGAGTCAGAGTCAGAGTCAGAGTCGGACTCGTTGACCCAGGAGAACGATGGCTCACCCCCCACTTCAATGTGGTGCCGGCCGCCCAAGGTCACTGACTCTAGGGCGCCAGGAAGAACCACCACCACGGGCGCGCCCCTACCGGCAGAAACAAAGACGCCCACCAACGTGCGCCCCTCGGCGACCTTCAGTTCAACCCGCTCCGTACCCGGCGGATAGTCGATCAAGTCGAGATCGTCCCAGCCCACAGGGAGCACCGCTGGCGGCGTAATGCATCCCGAGACACACATCGAAATCGCAACAACGACAAGCAGGTAGCCAGACACGAAGTGATGCTGAGGTTGGTTCCCCATGTAGTTGTCTCCTGAAGCGACTCAGCCCATGGCGTACCGCACGCCGGGGACACAGCGCATGTCGCCACCCGTGTGAAGATGTAACCGCCCGATCCAGCGTTATCATGCCAGACGCCCTCTTCCACGGACCTCACATGCTTGCCACGCTGCTCATCATCGTCGCTCTCGCGGCCCAGGCCTTCACTCAATCCACTGCCGCAAGCTGGCACGAGTTGCCCTTGCGAGAGGGCGTCGAGCTGTCCTTCAAGCTCGGACTTCCCGACGGTTTCGAGGCTTCGCAAACCTATCCTACGTTGATAGCCCTGCCTCCGGGGCCCCAGACTCGCGAGATGGTCGAAGCTTCGTGGACGCGCTACTGGGGCAAGCAAGCCAGCCAGCGAGGGTGGATCGTGGTCAGCCCCGCAGCCCCCCAGGGACAGAGCTTCTACAGCGGCGCCGAGAAGCTGCTGCCCGCGCTCTTCCAGCACATTCACGAAACCTACAACGTCGAGCACGGTGCTTTTCACTTGGCAGGAGTGAGCAATGGCGGACGCAGCGCTTTTCGTCTCGCGACACAATCCCCAGACGCCTTCCTCAGCCTCACCGTGCTCCCTGGGTTTCCTCCCACCGAGGCCGACGAGGCACGGCTCGGCGCCCTGATTCAGCTCCCCGTGACCATGTACGCCGGTGGCGACGACACCATGTGGGTCGAGCGCATGGACAAAACCGCCGAGCAACTTCGAGGGCTTGGCGTCTCGGTCACCACAACGGTTCTGCCGGGCGAAGGGCACACACCGCCTAGCTTGGACGGCGACTCGATCATGATTCGCCTGGAAGAGGTCCGCGGCCAACTGACAGCAACGGCTGCAGTCAACGTCGAAGACAGCGGCAGCCAAACCACAACAGTCTTCGTGGTACGCCACGCTGATCGCAGCGGACACGACGACGCGCTCTCCGAGGCTGGCCATGCCCGGGCAGCGGCCCTTGCTCGGCTGCTGCAACCCACCGCACTCGACGCCATCTTCTCCAGCGAGTACGACCGCACCCAGAAAACGGTCGCCCCCACGGCCGAAGCCCAGGGCATCACCACGCAGATCATCCCCGCACGCTCCGACACCGCCGCCCACATTCTCAAAGAGCACAGTGGCCAAACAGTTCTGGTTGCGGGACATTCGAACACCGTCCCGCTGATTCTCAAAGGCCTCGGCATTCCCAACGTCGCCGAGCTCTCAGAAGATGCCTATGGCGATCTGTTCGTCGTGACGATCACCGCTGGCCAAGCGCAGCTGCTGCACTTGAGTTACTGACGGGACTTCAACAAGAAGCGCTCAGCTCTCCGAGTAGCTGCGCTGCAGCAGCGACTTCGCATTCTCGAGATCACCATGGGAGCTGAGAGTGATCTCCAGATCTCCCGTACCGTAGTGACCAATCTTGCGCACATCTCGAGTGAAACCCTTCCGAAGCTCAATACCATCTGGGTCCACTTTCGCGAAGACCTTGACGTTTGAGTTGCTGGGGAAGACCTCGACGCAGGCAAAGTTTTTGATGCGCTTGAAGGCCACATAGTTCTTCAAAGTCTTCTGTTGCACGTCGTCGCCGAGAGCTTCGAGAAACGCACAGACCTCTTCGAACAAGTCACGCAACGGTCCCTTCAAGGTGTTGAGAGTGTCGCTAATCGTCTTGTAGCGCACTGTCTGCTGATCGTCCCCGTTAGATCCCTTGACTGGCATCGGCGCGCTCGTGGCATTCACCAACTCCAGAAGCAGTAACTCGTCTCCAAAGCGTTTGTAGCGGATCAGCTCGATGTTCCGGCCCATCTGCTGGACGGCGTAGTCGTCGTATTTAGTGAAGCCGCCCGCAATACATAGCAGCCTCGGAGCCGACCAGTCGATGCATTCAGCAGCGTTCTTGCCTAGCTTCTCCATCACGATCAGCTGAAACTCCGCGCGATGGTCCATCAGCCAGTCAAGGTAGTAGAGCCCCTGATTGATCACGTTCTCATTCGTGGACCGCTTGTACTCGATGATCACCGGGCAGCTGTTCTCGTCGATTCCAAGGCTGTCGATGCGCCCCCCATGCTTCGGGCCCGTTGAGTATTCCGAGGCCAGAAAACGCACGCCAAGAAGCGTCTCCAGATTGCACTCCATGAGGAGCTGTAGCGATCACTCGAGCGCCACCTCGCTCCCTGGAAGTTCCGTGGCGAGGCCCGAATTCATCGAGAAGAGTTTGATGTCACTCACCGTAGTGCCCCTGCGAGGAAGTCACGGAGACCACATGGCCTCCGCGCAGCCAGCAATCATACCGGCGACAGTCTCCAACGTAAGCTCCAGGTCACACAGCCTATCGCCAGAAGGCCGGCAGATTTTCATCGATCGGTCCCCGGCGAAACAGCGCTCTTAGCACGAGAGTGTCCGCCTCGAGATTGAAGTCTCACGGCGGCCCGCCGGAGGAGACAGAAATGACAGCCACACCGAGAGGGATGCCGTTTCTCCCTGCGTCCACGATGTTGCTGCTCGTGGCGGGATTGGGAGGTGCCATCTGGTACACCCAACCCCTGCGCAGCTTTCGGCCCGCTGAACAGGCGGCTTGGTCCCAGCAAATCGATGGCGAGCAGAAGGTGCCTGCACGCCTGTGGCAGGACCCTTTCCTAGCCGTGCACAACGCGATCGGAGACCACAAGGGCCCGTCCTCGCTCGCTGGCACCTTGTCATTCGAAGAACCCGCAAAGGTCATACCCGTCTTAGTCCCCGGCGGGACGTACGCGGACTCCATCGAGGAGAGACTCCGCATTCGCTACGCAGTCGTAGCCGGCCTGGCCGCCGAGAACTACCGCCCCGAAATCGACAGAGCCATCGGCTTCGCCCGCGGGCCCCGGCGTTTGCCCGCCAAGCCTTCTTCGCCGTGACGCTGGAGCTGCCTTCGCCAGGCCGCCAAATGTGAGGAGAAGAGCCCTTCTCGGCGCAGCAGCGCACCGATCTCGCCAGCAGCCTGACAAGCCGCTGCCTCCTTCACGATGCGCGCTTTGTAAGCCGCGCTGAAGCGTCTTCGCTTCGCCCGTGGCACCACCTGCGGGTCGGGATCGGAGCCCCGTGAGGGGAGCCCGAAGCGGAGCGAAGGGCTC
>JBLIMM010000148.1:0-10908 GCA_047638635.1 Pseudohongiellaceae bacterium
GTGCGCCTGGCCACCACCGCAGAGCCGAGCGCCTATCCCGCGCTCTGCCCCACGCCCACCATGGTCGAACAGCCCAGCGGAGACTTGGGCGCACGGATGGCCCGACTGCTAGCGGACGGGCTGAGCGACCGCCTGACAGAAATCCCCCCGAGCCACACCGACACGCACGACCACGCCGCCAAGCACGGCGGCACGCACGACGGCACGCACGACGGCAAGCACGATCAGGGCGGCACGCACGACGGCATCGCTGCAGTGTTGCTTCTGGGCACGGATAGCCCTGCTCTGCCCAGCTCTTCTTTATCCGCAGCTCTCAAGGCGCTCAGCACGGCCGACATTGTTCTGGGTCCCTGTGAGAACGGTGGTTTCTGGTGCCTGGGCGTGAACGCGCGAGCGAGTCAGCGGTGCGCCGAGGTCGCCCTAGCCACGTGGCTCGACGATCTCGATTGGTCCCAACAAGACACACGGCCTGCGGTCGAATCTCGCGCAAATGCATGGGGTCTCACAGTAGCCCACGCCCCCAGCTGGTTCGATGTGGACTACGGGACGGATCTTCCGCGACTTGACCGCGCACTGCGCGATGCACCGCTGCGCGCACCGCGCACTCGCGCCGCGTTGAAGGCGTTCTTTGCTGCGGCCTCAACGTCCGCAGAAGGTCCCCATCCCGCAAGCCAGCAAGCCAACAATCACGGTCGCCGCCTTGCTGATCACAATGAGCAAGCTCCTCAAGACTCTGCTGGCGATGCAGTCCCGCTGGTGTCGCTCATTGTTTCCACGCTCAACGAAGGCCTGCGCCTCGACAAGTGCTGCGCTGCCCTCGCCGACCTCCCAGGCCCCGTCGAGATCATCGTAGCCGACGGAGGCAGCAGCGACGGGAGCAACGAACGAGTGGCCGACCGAGCGGACGTCACCGTGGTGCGCTGCTCTCCGGGCCGCGGGCGACAACTCGCAGCCGGCGCAGCTCTCGCCACCGGTGATATTTTCGCCTTTGTCCACGCGGACGCCGTCTTACCCAAGGACGCCACAACGCACATGCGCCAAGCGCTCGCAGCGAGCGACGCCCAGCCACCGACAGAAGCCGGCGCCTTCGTCACGCGCACCGTGGCGGACCCCGAGTTTCCGGACCGAGCGGGAGTGCTGTTGCGCTTTGCCGATTTCCGCAGCCGCTTCACGAAGTATCCCTACGGCGACCAAGTGCTGTTCATGACCGCGAAGGCCTACCGAGAAACCGGTGGATTTCGCCCCTTGCCGATCATGGAAGACTACGACCTCTCGGTGCGCTTGGCCCGCCGGGCGCCCATCGCACGCATCCCCGTGCCCATCGTTGTGAGCGGCCGGCGCATGCAGCAGCATCCGTTTCGCGTGGCCTGGATGATGCGCGTGATCCCGCCCCTTTATCGCCTGGGAGTTCCCCCGGAACGCTTGGCGAAATGGTATCGAGGCGGCTAGCAGGCGCCGCTAGCACGAACAGTCAGCCCCCTGGCAGAAACGTGTCCGCCCGGAGTGAGTCACCACGGCGAGCTAGCGTGTACCAAGCGAAGAAGTTCTGCATTTCGGTGGCGTCCCCCCAACCGAGCAGCTCGCCCATGTCGCGCACCGCCTCCGTGTCGTCCACATCGAAGGCCAGCAGCTCAAAGCCTGCGGCTTGCCACTGCTGCTCTGTGAACGGCGAGCGACCGTCTGCCCAGGGAACGTAGGGTTCATCAGCGCCTCCCTGCGGTGGACAGATGTTGTAAATCAGGGCCAAGCCGCCGGGGTTGAGCAGCTCAGACAAGTGCGACAGATACGTGGCGTCATCCACTCCCATGTCGATCAAGGAGCTCGGGTCGACCTCCCGGGCCGGATGAATGTAGCCCCGCTTGAGCGTGTTCTTCGAGAGGAACAGATCGTAGCCCGTGCCCACGGCCGCCAGGGTCTCCGCACTGGCTGGCCAGCTCCCGTCCACGAGCTTCACGTCACCCGTGGGCCCGTCGATCGTTGCGACGGGGCCTTGGTCACCGGGCTCGCTATAGAGCGCAGGCAAGAACGAATCCACGTCGACGCCCACCACTTTGGCGCCGCTCAGAGCGAGCAAGCGCAAGTGTCCGATGGTGCCGTAGCCGTAGTCGAGAATCTTGGCTCCGTGCAAGTCTTCAAGGCCCGTTGCGCCGAGCACTTCTATGGCTCGGCTGTAGGCCACCGGCGTCCCGTACTTGGTGTCGTAGTACGTTTCGGCGGACAGCTCCCGCGCGGTGTATTCGTCGCCTGGCGACGGGCTCAGCGCCTCGAACTCTCGCTGGGAGAGATAGCGTTCTTGCTGATGATCCCAGTGCACTGTGCGGGCCTCGGCAGCAGGTAAGCGCTGGGTCTCGCTCAAGAACGTCCAGGCCAGGTCAGAGGTGACAGAGTCTGCCAAGAGCTGAGCTTCGGCTTGGATCCGCTCGACCACGGTGAGAGCTGGCTCAGCGTCGTCCACGGTGTCTTGAGCAGTGAGCGGGGCGAGACAAATGAGCGAGGCGACTAGGGTGGCGACTAGGGTGGCAAGGCGCATGAGCAAAGGCTCCCGGAGGGCTGCGGCAGAGGGACATTGCAACACAGTCGAATGAATCCTGGCGACAGGGCCACTGGTCCCCTGGCATTATCGCCCCCATGCCCACGCTCACCGTCTTCCCCCACGACCCACTCGACCACTACCAGCTGCTGGACTGCGGCCACGGGGAGAAACTCGAACGGGTCTGCGGCCTGGTGCTGCGCCGTCCCGACCCCCAAGCCATGTGGCGCCCCGTGCTCAGTCCCGCCGAATGGGACCAAGCCGACTTGGTCTTCGAGCGAGAGAGCGACCGCGGTGGACGTTGGCGCAACCCAGGCAAGAGCGCTCCGAGCGACTGGGTCTTCAGCCACCGTGGTGCCCAACTGGCCATCCGCCCCACACCGTTCAAACACATCGGTCTGTTTCCCGAGCAGGCGGCCAACTGGCTGTGGACCGCCGAGCAGATCCAGCGACTCGCTACGGTTGAGCAACGTCCGCGGCTGCTCAACCTGTTTGCCTACACCGGCGCCGCCACGGTGTACGCCAGCCTCGCCGGTGCCTTCGTCACGCACGTGGACGCCAGCAAACCGAGCCTGCGCTGGGCACGAGACAACGCCCAGTTGTCCGGGCTACCCAAAGATGCCGTGCGCTGGATTCAAGACGACGCCCTGTCCTTCGTGCACCGGGAGATCCGCCGAGGCAAGCGCTACGAGGGCATCCTGCTCGACCCGCCCCCCTACGGCCGCGGTCCCGACGGAGAAAAGTGGGTCTTCGAAGAGCAAATCGTTGAGCTCTTGGACGCCTGTGGTGAGCTGCTCTCCCCCGACTCGGCCTTTTTGGTGCTGTCCTGCTACGCCGTAGGAACCTCGCCCCTGGCCTTCTTGAACATGCTCGGCGACCTGGGCCCTGGCACGATCACCGCCGGAGAGCTGGCTCTGCCTCAAGAGAACAGCGAACGGCTGCTCCCGGCGGGCCTCTGCGGGCGCTGGCAGCGGGGCTAAGACTCGGCACGCCCAAGGGCTTGAAACCCCTTCAGGGCTCGCCCCTTTCGCGGGGCACACAACTCGGGCACACCCTTCGCCCACAGGACATCATCCTGACCCTCGGCGAACCCGGGGTGCGATCGGTAGACTCGGCGGCCTTATTCGCCGGTTTTCACCATCCTTCGTCCTGACATCCCGAGGAACGACCATGGCACCATTGCCACGGGGCTTGATCGCCATCGCCCTGCTCTGCTCACTCACCAGCGCCCAGAACGTCCAAGTCGAAGAGTTCACTCTCGACAACGGCATGAAGTTCTTGTTGCTGCCTCGCTACGAAGAACCCAACACGATTTCGGTCGGTTGGGTAGCCAAGGTGGGCTCGGTGAACGAGCGCCCTGGCATCACCGGCATCAGCCACTTCTTTGAGCACATGATGTTCAAGGGCACCACCACGGTGGGCACCCGCGACGCCGCCCTCGATGCTGACTTCATGGATCGCCAGAAAGCGATCAAGGGTCAGATCAACGCGCTCTCTTGGGATGGCCAGTACGACCGGTACTTGGCTGGCGAAATCGACGACCCGTGGGATCCAGCCAACGACACGCCCGAGCTCGTGTCCTTGCGCGCCGAGCTCAAGCAGGTCATGGAGGAGCACGGCGAGGTCATCGTCAAGAACGAGTTCGACAGCATCTACTCAGCCGAAGGTGCGCGGGGCATGAACGCCTTCACCACCAACGACCTGACCTTCTATTTCATCGACCTGCCCAGCAACAAGATCGAGCTGTGGGCCTGGATGGAATCTGACCGTTTGGCCGACTCGGTGTTTCGCGAGTTCTACAGCGAGCGCGACGTGGTCCACGAAGAGCGGCGCATGCGCCTGGAGTCTTCGCCGACGGGCGTGCTCGACGAGCAGTTCGACGCCATGTTCTGGCAGAGCTCGCCGTACAGCTGGTCGGTCATCGGCTGGCCCACTGACCTGAACAGCTACACCCGGGACGACTTCGACTCGTACTTCAACATCTACTACCGGCCCAACAACTTGGTCGGCGTGGTCGTGGGTGACTTCCAGCTCGACGAAGCCAAGGAGATGGTGACCGAGTACTTCGGCCGCATCCCCCGGGGTGAGACCCCGCCCCCGCCCATGGTCACTCTCGAGATGCCCCAGACAGGTGCCAAGCGCCTTGACGGCGAGTGCGAGTGCCAAGACCAAGTCGAAGTGCGCTACCACACCGTGCCCTTCATGCACAAAGACAGCTACGCCATCGACGTGCTGGTGGAAGTGCTCAACAGTCGCACGGGTCGGCTCTACAAAGAGCTCGTCGAAGGCATCGAAATCGCCTCCAGCGCACGGGTCTCTCAAGACTCCCGCAAGTATGGCGGTGCCTTCTCGTTTAACGCTCGCACCAAGGGTGATTCGACTCCTGCCGACCTAGAAGCAGCTTGGTACGACCTCGTCAACACGTTGCAAAACGAGCCGGTCACCGAGCACGAGCTGCAGAAGGTCAAGAACAGTGTGGCGGCGGACAGCTTCCGTCAGCTGCAGAGCAACAACTTCCTGCGCTTGCAGTTGGGTTTCTTCGAAGCGACCCGCAGCTGGGAGTACATCAACGAAAGCCCCGCGGCCATGGCGGCGGTCACGGCTGACGACATCATGCGCGTGGCGAACGAGTACTTGCTGCACACGAACAGCAGCGTGGCGACCTACAAACGTCGTGAAGGTGCAGAACCCGAGAACGAGTTGTTCGCGTCCCTCCCTCCTGAAATGCAAGCACAGGCGAAGGGCATGCTGGCGAGTATCGACGAGCAGCTGGCAACCCTGGGCGATCCCGCAGCGGTTCAAGGTGCGCTCAACGGCATCATGCAACAGCTCGAAGGTCAGTCGGCCATGATGCCTGAAGAGGCGAAGCCCATGCTCGGCTACATCATCCAGGAGTTGAACGCTCGCCTCGCAGCGCTCGACGCCCCCACCGACGGTTGATCCCAGGCACACGACGAGACAAAGAGATAACCATGAAGACTTTCACGATCGCACTCGCCGCCCTGGCCCTGCTTCCAGGCACCGTCGGCGCGCAGATTGCCAGCCACCCGGCTGAGCTCAGCTTCCCCGTCCTCGACTTCACGCCGCCCGCTGGTGCTGAGTATCGCCACGAGCTGGCCAACGGCGTCACCGTGTACGTGGTGCCCAGTCACGAGTTCCCGCTCATCGACCTCACCTTTACCTTTCGGGGTGGGTCGTACCTGGAGCCTGCCGACCAAACCGGCACAGCAAGCACCCTCGGGTCGCAGATGCGTCGGGGTGGCACCACCTCCGTCTCTCCCGACGATTTCGATGAGCAGCTGGCTTTCCTTGCAGCGGACGTTTCGGCGTTCGTCGGTGCAGAGACATCTGGTGCCAGCATCAACTGCCTGCTGTCCAACTTCGACGAGTCCTTCGCCCTGTTCATGGACATGATCCTGAACCCGGGCTTCGACGGCGAGAAGCTACGGCTGCAGAAAGATCAGGTGCTGGAGTCGTTCAAGCAGCGCAACGACAACCCCATGGGTGTCGCCATGGGCACCGTGCGTCGCTTGGCTTACGGCACTGAGCATTACTCCACGCGGGAAGCCACCCAGGCTTCCATCGAGGGCATCACCGCCGACAGCCTCCGTGCCTTGCATGGTCAGATCTTCCATCCGGGAAACCTGATCGTGGCCGTCACGGGCGACGTGGAACCTGACGAGATTCTTGAGCTGCTCGCCAACGCTTTCGAGGGCTGGGAAGCACGGGAGCAAAACCCCGCACCTCCGGTGCCCATGCACACCATCAAACCGGGCATGGTTCACGCCAACACGACTCAGGCTGAGATGCCCCAGGGCACCACGCTGATCTTGGGCGCTGGTATTCAGCGGGACAACCCGGATGCCATCCCCCTACGCATCATGAACGACATTTTGGGCGGTGGCGGCTTCACAAGTCGTGTGACCAACCGGGTGCGCAGCGACGAAGGCCTGGCCTACACGGCCATGACCCAGATGCAGGCTTCGACCTACTACCCCGGCCTGTTCTTCGGCTTCTTCCAGTCGAAAAACCGCACCGTCGCCCTGGCTGCCAAGCTCATCTTCGAAGAGATCGAGCGGATCAAGACCGAGCCGGTCAGCCAGGACGAACTCGACGTGGCCAAGAACGCGCTGATCGAGAGTTTCCCCCAGCGCTTCTCCAGCAAGAGCGCCATGCTCGGTGTGTTCGTGAACGATCAGCTCACCGATCGTGATCCCAACCACTGGCGCACTTGGCGCGAGCGGGTGGCAGCGGTCGACGCCGCGGCCGTGCAACGGGTCGCCCAAGAGCACCTCGACGCCGATGGCATGGCCATGGTCGTCGTGGGCAACTGGGACGAGATCGAAGGAGGCGACCTAGAAGGCCGAGCCTCCATGGGTGAGTTCTACGACGGCACCGTGGAACACCTGCCCATGCTCGACCCCATGACCCGCGAGCCCATGGCTGAAAGCGGCCCCACCGGCCCCTGAGTAGCCACGAGTTCAACGAGTTCAACGAGTTCAACGAGGCGCCCTACAAACGGCGCGTCGAGGTCTCGGCTTCGACAAGTTCAACGACCGGCGTGAAGCGAGCGAGCTTCACGCCGGTCGTTGGCGTTAGGGGGGGGCGGGCGGCCACCCAAGCCAGAGGCCTCTTCGTCGAAGATGAGACGCTGGCCAACGCCACTATGATGAAAGCTTGTCGCGCCACACCCACGTTTGCGCCTGCCAACGCAGCCTCGCCCCTGCCAACACCGGGTCAAGAAACGATTTCACGGCTGCCGTGACATCATCGAGCGTTCGCCAGGTGAGCCCGTCGTTCTTGGCCAGGCGCTCGTAAACCGGCGTCCACGCCGTTGGTGGATCGGGCACGGACTCTGGCACCAAGTGCGTCGCCCGGTGCTCGAAGGTTCGATCGATGGTAGAGCGCAAAACCCCGCCGTCTAGATCCCGAACGGTGGCGAGTCAACCGATGTCGGGGAGATCCTTGACCCGAGAGTTCATACGCTTGCGGGGCAGGGTGTAGGCGTGGAGCTTTTCAGCGATGTGCGTTTCAACCGGGCAGACACTGAAGCTCGCTGCATTGATTCCGGCGAACTCCAGAAAGCGACTGCCCTCGATGACGTCGACCGCAGCGTGCATCGGTTCTGCGAAGGCGACATCGATTCCGAAAGGCGATCCGTAGACCTTCCCAGCGAGTTGGCCCTGCGCCCTGCAGCGAAGCCCCTGGTAGGTCATGCCCTCAGCGTCGATTTCGAGATGACGTGGATCAGCCTGGACTTCGAAACCGAGAGAGTCCCCAAGGTCGAGTCGCCCCGCCTCCTGCAGGCGGCCCAAGACTTTGCCCGCATCGCCGATTACGCGCAGATCGAGGTCGATGGTGGTCCGCGCCCTTCTCAGACGCAGCTCGATGACCATGCCACCCTTCAGGACGACGGCGTCCTTGATGACAGCAAAGATGCGGGCGAGATAGCGATCGAATATGAAGAGCTACCGGCGGCGATGGAGGTCCATCCCCGCGAGAGACGCTTCTGTGCGCAGGCGCTGCTCAACCGCCATCTTGAACGCGAGCGGAGTGCTGTAGCGTCGGTGCATCACTCGTGCTCGTCGCCCTGTACGTTGAAGAAAGAGAAGGCGCCGAACGTGCCGTCGCCTTGCCCGGGCCAGAGCGAAGCGAAGTGATCGTTGCGCACCACCAGGTCGAGGTCGCCGTCACCGTCCAAGTCACCGAGGGTCACCAGGCTGTTGCCGAAGATCGGACCAGAGGGAGCAGAGACGAAGGTCGGCGGTTGAAAGACGGTTTGAGCTGAGAGCGTGGGTGCAGCGACAGCGAGACAAGCCAGGGGGATCAAGAGACGGCGCATGGTGCTCCTCCAAGTCGAATGTGAGCTGCAGCGGGATCACCAGGCATGCCCCACAAGGGGACGCCGGCGACCGCAGCGGGAACATGGACGCAAGCGAATACCGTCAACTGCATGCCCGAGACGGCGTTCGTTCGGTGTGGCTGCACCCTACCAGAGGCTGCAGTCTTGCGGTGGGGTGGGAGACGATTGCCAGCGACCCGTTGCTGCTGCGCCGACTTGTCAGCGACGCTCAGCTTTCACGTCGTTCAGGCTCTCCAGAAAGCCCCGCAGCTCATGACTCTCAGCGGCCTGCGCCTCTCCCAAAGACTGCAGCCGCCCCTGAGCCTCCACAGCCAGACGCTCGGCCTCGAAGGTCAGGTAGTGGATCGCCGTGGGCGCATCGAGAGCAGCCAAGTCGGCGGCTTGCGGAGCGCGACCAGTAGCGCTGTCGGCTTGATGACGCGCCCTAGCAACGTCCCGCGGACTCGCCCAACTGCCGTCGCCGTTCACATCTGCGAAGATCGGGTTGGTGACCGCCAGGGTGTAGTCGTTGTGCATGGGCCAAAAGGGTTCGTCGATGCCCGCGCCTCGCACCGCCGCCACGATGTAGGCGTCGTGTCCCGGTAGATCGATGCTCAAGGGCAGCTGCTCGTCGTGCACACCGTCCATGGGATTGACCGGCTGCCGCAGGACCTCCACGCCGTTCACGTAGAGCTGAACCGTCTGCAAGCGCACCCACGTGGGGGCGGCGAGGTGCAGCACCAGGTCGAGAGTGCCCGCCGTGGCGGCGACCACGTCGCCCATACCACCGCCGTCGGCCACGCGCAGGTCGGCGAAGATGCCCATGCTCACCGAGCATCGTCCGGCGACGATGTTGCGGCAGACCTGGGACACGTCGATGTGGCCCTGGTCGCTGCTGTCGCCCAGCACGTAGGTGCGGCCCTGGCCTACCGGGTCGCCCACGGTGTGTGAGTCAGAGCTGCCCACGGCCACCACGCCCTCGCCCCGTCCCACAAGGCTGAACCAGTCTCGCAGCAACACGTCCGGGTCAGGTTCGGAGGTGGTCGAGTTGACCAACTCCATGGCGTCGAAGGTGAAGGGCGCGCCGGACTCTCTCGCACCGGTGAACGGATCCAGGCCCGTGACGCCGTATGGCCCTCGCTGATGATCGGGCCAACGGGGGTGATTCAGGATCACTACCTCGGCGCCGTGGTCGCGCATCTCGTCCACTTGGGCGACCCAGTCACGCAGGTTGTGATCGGGAATCTCGTCGTCCCCGTCAAAGGGGAACCCGTTGAAGTGGCCGATGCTCGTGGTCACTTCGTTGCCCACCACGGACGTGTACCAGTCCTCCAACCCTGCGGACAGCTGCACGGGGCCGTAGTCCGTGTTGACGTTGTGGTCCGTGGCGATGGCCAGCTCGACCCCTTCGCCCGCAAGGGTCACCACCCGTTCTTCGATGGACGCGTCGCCATGGCCGCTGTAGGTCAACGTGTGCAGGTGCGTGTCCACCGCCACCATGTGGTCGAGCTTCAGCTCGTGTAGCAGCTCAAGTGCGAGCGTTGCGCCCGTTTCACCCACGGTGATCCGGCTGCGCGCCACGCTCCACTCTGTGCCCCGAGAAGCCCACACGTCGTACTCGCCCCGAGGCAGCTCGAAGCGCGCCTCGCCGTCAGCGGTGTAGACAAGCCCGGGGCGCAAGGCCGCGCCGTGCTCCTCGCCGTAGTGCAGCCGAGGTGTCTCCCCCGCCATCGTGCGCAGGGTGATCCGCGCAGGCAGAGGCTGCCCACTTTCTGCGTCGCTGACCGTGATGGTCACCGCCGTCAGATCGAGCAGCTCGCGCAACGACTGGTTGTGCAGCCGCACATCGCCAATAGTGATATCGTCCGTGGTGGTGCTGGGCACGAGCCGGAGGAAGTTCTCGCCGTCCCTCAGCATCTTGGCTGGCACGGGATAGAACACCTCCCGTTGATCTTCGTGAGCGCTCAGAGTG
Organism: Pseudohongiellaceae bacterium; assembly: GCA_047638635.1. Classification (GTDB taxonomy): domain Bacteria; phylum Planctomycetota; class B15-G4; order B15-G4; family B15-G4; genus CAZIAK01. Next base: position 10,345 of record JBLIMM010000148.1, read on the forward strand.
CCAAACACGTCGCCATTGAGAGTCAGCGTCCAGGGGTCGTTGACATTGCGTTCCCAAACGGCCAGCACTCGCTCGCCAGCATAGCTGCCGGCGTCGAACGACCACTCAAGCCCCCCTGCAGTGGGCTCAGCAGCAGCCTCAGCCCACTCAGGCGTGGCGCTGTCGCCCAGGTGATGGAAGCTGGAATCGATGACGATCGTGTCGTCATCCAAGAGGTGCGCTGTCAGGGGTGCGGCGAGAATCACCAACGCAGCACAGACGGCACGGCAGCAGAGGGGTGTGGTCATGCCCGGGATGATACCCAGAGCTCACCCCAGCCTCATCGAAGCCATGGCTGGTACTCGGGCTGGCACTAGGGCTGGCACTAGGGCTGGTACTAGGGCTGGCGCTAGGGCTGGCGCTAGGGCTGGCACGGGGGCTGGCACTAGGGTCGGCCCATGCAGCGCGCCTTCCGATCGCCGAGTTGGCGCCTCACCGCCTGCTCAGGACACCGAGGGGCACCCGTTGGGGCACCCGTTGGGGCACCCGTTGGGGCACCCGTTTTGCTGGCGAGGAGAGTGTGGT
>JBLIMM010000149.1:0-10904 GCA_047638635.1 Pseudohongiellaceae bacterium
CTTGGCTGCTCGCGAAGACCCAGAAGATCGGCTGGCCGTGACCTCCGAGCCAGCCGTTCTCGCGCGCTTGCAAGGGAGCGACGACGGCTCCTTGGCGGACGTGGCCCGGCAGGTGAGCGAGCTGCTGATCTGGCCCGGCCATCCCCGCCCGCTGACCGAGACGGCGGTGGTGCCGCTCTCCCAAGAGCAGCAGCAGTTGTTCGCCCGGGGCGCCATGCTTTACACGGCGGGCTGTGTGTCATGCCACCAGGCCTCGGGCCGCGGTGCGCCGGGTCTGGCGCCACCGCTGCGCCGTAGCGAGCACGTCTTGGCCCAAGACCCGCGCCGATTGGCAGCCATTCTCTTAGCCGGGCTCGACGGCCCCATCGTCGTCCGCGGCCAGCAGTGGACCGGGGACATGCCTGCGCTGGCGGGTGATGACCGAGATCTGGCAGCGCTGCTGACCTACATCCGCCGGGAGTGGGGCCACGGTGCCGCACCGGTGAGCCCGGACGTCATGACCGAGACCCGCGAGGCCACTTCCCACAGGGAGCAGCCGTGGACCTGGGCTGAACTTGAGCGGGCGTTTCCGTGAGCGAAGTGCTGCGGGGAGCCCTGCGTTTCGGCGCAAGAGATCGTGGCACTCAGACAACTCGGCCTCGCCTCGTAAACTCGTTCCAGACCTCATGCGCCGAAACACAGGGCTCCCCTCGTCGGTGGAATTGTGGGGGGCTATGGCCTGTTGGTTTTTCTGGGGGCTGCCGTGCTGCTAGCCGTCGAACTCGGTGAAGACAACCGGTGGCTCAACCTCGATGGCAGAGTCAGGCGGTGCGGCGGCGCCGTGCACGGTGAGGGTGGGGCGCGCTGTGGCGAGCTCGTCTTGTTGGGCTGCTGTGAGGCCGGTGTTCCAGAGGTAGACCGTGGTCAGCGGGGCCATCTGTTGCAGGACGTCGCTGCTGCCCGGGGCCAGGGTGGTGGCGGAGAGGTTGAGCCAGGTCAGGGTGCTGTGGTTTTCGAGCGGGGACAGGTTCAGCGGCGGGCCTTTGAGTCGGCGCAGGTCGAGGCGTTGCAGCTTGGGCAGGGTGGCTAGCAGCTCGAGCTCGTTGTCGCTGATGAGCTTGCCTCCCAGGGACAGCTGCACCACGAACTCGCTTACGGGCTGGAGCAGCTCGACGAGGTCACCGGGCTGGAGCGTGGCGGCTTCGAAGTCGAGCCAGAGCCAAGGTTGATCAGGAGCGAGGCGTTCCACGTGGGCGTGGCGCGCGGTCAGTGCATCAATCCCGTGGGTCGCGGCGAGTACGGAGTCGGCGGTGAACGCTTCGGCAGCCAGTGCTGCGCCGGCGTCATCGCTTGCGTCATCGCTTGCGTCACGGGGCACTGCTGAAGCGCCGGCTGGCGTCGGCTGCGCTTGTGCTGGTGAGGCTGGCGTGGTCGGCTGCTCTTCTGCTGGCGACCCGGGCGCCTGAACGTCGGCGGGGGCGTTTGTGTGGGCGCTAGTGTGGGCGCTAGTGTGGGCGCTAGTGGGGGCGCTAGTGGGGGCGCTAGTGGGGGCGCTGGGCACTTCGTCGTGCAGCGCCCCAGGTGTGAGCCCTGCAATCCAGGTGGCGATCGCCGCTTGCTCCGTGTCCGTGGGCTGGGACTTCGTCGACGGCGGCATGTGATCATCGTGCTCGAGGGGCAGAGTCATGCGCTCCATGAGCAGGCTCGCTTCAGGTTGGCCGGGAAACAGCGCTGGCCCGCTATCGCCGCCCTGAAGAGTCAGGGCCTGTGTGGCGAAGCTCAGCCCTCCGCGCTGTTTGCGCTCCCCGTGACACTTGCCGCAGCGCGCCAGGAACACGGGCCGCACCGTGGAGAAGTCTACTTGCACCGTAGTGAGTGCCGAGGGTGTGGTGCTGGCGGCGAGCACGTCGGTGGCTGGGCTGGTGGCGTCGCCTGCCGTCTTGCCTGACGGGTCTTCCGCCGTGTTGTTTGTCGTGTCGCCTGCGGTGTCGTTCGCCGCTAGCTCGGCTGTGTCGCCATCACCGGCCTCCGTCGACCCGGGAAACCAGGGCCCGATCAAGAAGTCGTCCCCGTGGGTCAAGCTGCCGCCGAGGTGCGCGGTGGGGATCATCAGCGCGAAGCCCAGGCACACCGCCATGCGGTAACGGGCTGGCTGCCAGCGATAGGTGTAGCCCACCCACAGCGACATGGCGGCCAGGGCGATGCCCAGCCACTCGTGCCAGTCCACCTCGTCTCCGTAGCCGCCGCCTTCGTGGAGCAGCCAGCCGCTCACCGCCGCGAGGGGCGCGGTGAGCACGAGCAGCCGCACCAGTAGGCGTCGGGTGCGGTCCGGCTCTGACGCTCGCCGCCGCAGCAGCGACGGAAGCTCGGCCAGGAACAAGATCACGTACAGCGCCACGGGCAGGTGCAACACCAGGGGATGCCAGCGGCTGACCACGTCGGCCCAGTCGAGGCTCTGTAGGTATTCCATGAGCGGGTTCAGGCGATGAGTTCCCTGATGACCTTGCCGGACACGTCGGTGAGCCGAAAGTCCCGGCCTTGGTGACGATGCACGAGCCGCTCATGATCGAAGCCCAGCTGATGCAACAGGGTGGCGTGCAGGTCGTGCACGGACACAGGGTCTTCGGTGATGTTGTAGCCGTAGTCGTCCGTGGCGCCGTGGACGATGCCGCGCTTGAGTCCGCCGCCAGCCATCCACACGGTGAACGCTCGGGGGTGGTGATCCCGGCCGTAGTTGGTCGGGGTCAGCGTGCCCTGGCTGTAGACCGTGCGTCCGAACTCGCCGGCCCAGAGCACCAGGGTGTCGTCGAGCAGGCCCCGTTGCTGCAGGTCGCGCAAGAGCGCCGCCTGGGGTTGGTCGACGGCCTCGCTTTGCAGGCGAATCTCGCCGGGCAGGTTGCTGTGCCCATCCCAGCCCCGCATGTAGAGCTGGATGAAGCGCACGCCGCGCTCTGCTAGGCGCCGGGCCATGAGGCAGTTGGAGGCGAAGGTGCCGGGCTTACTCACTTCGGGGCCGTACATTTCAAGGGTGGCTGCGCTCTCGTCGGAGAAGTCCACCAGCTCGGGCACGGACGTCTGCATGCGGAAGGCCATCTCGGCCTGGGCGATGCGCGTGGCGACCTCGGGGTCGAAACTCTCGGCGGCCTCACGCTCGTTGAGCGAAGCGACCAGGTCGAGCATGCGTCGGCGGTCGCTGCGGCTCACCCCTGCCGGATCTTTGAGAAAGAGCACGGGATTGGGGCCGCTGCGGATCTTGCAGCCCTGGTGACGTCCGTCGAGAAAACCGCTGCCCCAGAAGCGTTCGGAGAGAGCCTGGGTGTTGCCGAAGCCCTGTGAGATGAGCACCACGAACGCAGGCAGGTTCTCGTTCGCGTTGCCCAGGCCATAGCTGGCCCAGGACCCGAAGCTGGGCCGCCCCGGTTGCTGGTTGCCGGTCTGAAAGAACGTGATCGCGGGCTCGTGGTTGATGGCGTCGGTGTGCATGGAGCGCACGATGCACAGCTCCTTTGCCATGCCGCCGGTGTGGGGCATGAGCTCGCTGATCCAGGCGCCGTCCTGGGCGTTGGGATAGCGGCTGAAGCGAAACAACGACGGCGCCACGGGGAAGTTGCTCTGCCCGCTGGTCATGCCCGTGAGTCGCTGGCCCTGACGGATCGAGTCGGGCAGCTCTTCGTTGAAACGCGCGCGCAATCCGGGCTTGTAGTCGAACAGATCGAGCTGGCTGGGCGCCCCTTCCATGTGCATGTAGATGATGCGCTTGGCTTTGGCCGGGAAGTGCGTCCCCTGGGCGCTCTTGGACAAGAGCGATGGGAGGGACAGCTTGCCCATCATCGCGGCCAGAGCGCCGGCGCCCAGGCCGAAGAATCGCCGCCGGGTGGTGAGCAGTTGTCGTTCGAGGAACGGGTCTTGCGGGCTCATGGCTGGCAGTCTGCTCTCAGCTCTGGGTGATGGTGGCGTGGAGGTTGAGAGCTGCGCTGGCCACCATGGTCCAGGCCGCCAGTTCCTTGGGGGACAGGTTCATGTTCTGCGCGGCGACGCCCGTGGACAACAGCGCCTGAGCGTCGTCGGGCGCAGCGTCGTAGCGGGCCTGGAAGTCGCTCAGGCAGCTGGCCAGCAGTGCCAGCTCGTCAACCTGGGGACTCCGCCCGGTGCAGCGCTGGAACAGGATCGCCAACCGTTGCTCCGTCGTGCCGGGCGTAGCCAGAGTGCGCTCGGCCAGCAGCCGCGCCGCCTCCACGAACTGCTCGTCGTTCCAGAGCACCAGGGCTTGCAGCGGCGTGTTCGTCGTCTCCCGCCGGATAGTGCAGCTCTCGCGAGTGGGCGCATCGAAGGTCAACAACGACGGAGGCGGGCAGGCGCGCTTCCAGTAGGTGTAGAGGCTGCGGCGCCACATCTGATCGCCCTCGCCCAGGGCGAATTCGCGCGTGTTGGAGGCGGTCATGGCGACCTCTCGCCACAGGCCTTCTGGCTGGTAGGGCTTCACCGACGGGCCGCCCAGTTCTTCGACGAGTAGGCCCGCCACGAGCAGGGCTTGGTCACGAATGGTCTCGGCGTCGAGGCGCCGGCGGGGGTAGGCGGCGAGCAGTGCGTTGTGCGGGTCAAGCTGCCGAGTGTCGCTGCGCACCTGCGACGACTGCTGATACGTGTCGCTGCTGACCAAGAGCGAGAGCATGTGCTGCACATCCCAACCGCTGTCGACGAACTCCACGGCAAGCCAATCGAGCAGCTCGGGATGGCTGGGCCAACTACCTTGGTAGCCGAAGTTCCCCGAGCTCTCGACGATGCCCGTGCCGAAGATCAGCTGCCACAGACGGTTGACCGCTACCCGCGCGACCAAGGGGTTCTCGGGGGCGGTCATCCAGTGGGCCAGGTCGAGTCGGGTGGCCCGTGCGTCTCCCACCGTGGCCTCGCCCAAGAACATGGGCACGCCCGGCTGCACGGGACGCTGCGGGTCGCCCTTGTCGTATTCGCCCCGGGTGAGCACGAAGGTGGGGGGCGCCATCTCCCGCTCCTGCATGACCATGGTCCGGGGGATCTCTGTTTCGAGCTGAGCCAGCAGGTCGTTCAACTCTGCCGTGGCGGCCACTCCGGCGACGTACTCAGGGGAGACCGAGATGCGCCAGGCGTGGGCGATGCGGTCGGCGTGTCGGTCGACGGTCTCGCTGCCGGGCACATCGCGCACCAGAGCAGTGAGCAGTTCGCTGGTGAAGCGTTCGGCTGCTTCCAGAGCTTGGTAGTAGAAGCCAGCCTGTCCGCCGGTGTTGATCACCTTGAGCACCAGCACGTTGCGCCCGGGGTGCAGCGCGATGGCCACCCGATCCTGGTCGGCCTGCGCACCTCGGGGGATTTCCTTTTGCACCACGAGCTCGCCGTTGACGTAGAGGGCGAAGCCGTCATCGCTGCCCAGGCTCACGTCGAGCTGTCGCGCTTGGGGCGCGTAGATCTCCCGGCCCAACAGATGCACGTTGACACCCTCGGCCAGGGGGATCACCTGGCCGTCCTTGAAGTCACGCTGGTAGGTCCACGAGAGCGGAGCGCCCGATGCCCAGGGGAACGTCTCGGCCGGGTCGAAGCTCTGGCTCGTCTCGGCGCCGACCTGCACGGCGTAGGCGCTCTCGGTACCGCTCAGCTCGAACGGTCCCATGTGATACCAGTGGCCCTGGGACAAGGGCAGCCGAGCCAGACCCACGTCGCCCAGCTGAGCCAGGGACAGGGCCACGTGTCCAAACACATGGCCGGCCCAGATCGACTCGTAGGAGAGAGTGACGATCAGCTCGGTCCCGCCGTCGAAGCCGAAGGGCTCGTCGCTGAGGAACAAGGCACTGCGGTGTTCGCCCGTGTCGTTCCCGCCGATGGCCCAGCCCGTGTTGGGCCGTTCATCGAAGGCGCGCAGGACGCTGAAGTCGTCGTTGTCCTGAGCGAAGTCTGCCCAAGACCAGGTCAGGCCCAGCTCTTGCTTTTGCGTGGAATCCGCGAGGGAGACGGCCTGCACAGAAATGCCTGTGAGCACGGCGTTGCCGTTGTCTGCCCGGCCCGGTGCGCCGTTGGCGTGGCTAGGGTGGCGCAAGGCATCCAGCTGGATCAAGCGCAGGTCTTGACCATCAGTGCGCATGTGCAGGGTGTGCACATCCGTGGCAGGATTTTCGCCGCTCACCAGCAGGTGGCCGTCGCTGGTGACCTCCATGGCCGCGCCATTCGTAGAGCTGGCGTCGAGGAGTTCTGACGGCACCCATTGCAGGCCGAGCGTATCGGCCAGTCCCGCCCGGAACACTGACAAGGCCGCTACGTCTTCGTCGCTGGGAGAGTCGAGTGCAGCGGTCAACTCTTCAAGCTCTTCGTTGAGCACGATGCGCTGAGCGACCTGCTCGGCACTGGGAACCTCAAGAGATGGTTCAAAGGCTCGGTTGGCATCGGGCAGCTGGGAGTACAGCCCCGGCTCTTCGTTGCTGTTGAAGAACGAGTAGAAGCGATAGAAGTCCCGCTGCGTGATAGGGTCGAACTTGTGATCGTGGCACCGGGCGCAAGCCACGGTCAGGCCCAAGAAGACCGACGCGGTGGTGCTCGCTCGGTCCACCGCGTACTCCACCAGGTACTCCTCGTCGATGGCGCCGCCCTCGTCGGTGATCACGTGGTTGCGGTTGAAGCCGCTGGCGATCTGCTGGGCGACCGTGGCCTCTGGCAAAAGGTCGCCCGCGAGCTGCTCGGTCAAGAAGCGGTCGAAGGGCATGTTGTCCCGGTAGGCGTTCAGCACCCAGTCGCGCCAGGGCCAGATCTGCCGACCCGCGTCGGTGTGGATGCCGTTGGTGTCGCCGTAGCGAGCCTGGTCGAGCCAGGGGCTGGCCATGCGCTCGGCGTACCGCGAACGATAGGGCTCCTCGGTGAACAGGCGCTCGACCCAACGGGCCCACACCGCGTCAAACTCAGCGCCGTCGAGGTCGGCAAGAAAGGCCCGCGTCTCTGCGGGCGTGCTGGGCAGTCCGGTGAGGTCGAGCATCAAGCGCCGCAGCAAGATCTCGGGCCGCTCCTGGGGGGACGGCTGCAGCCCGGCCCAGCTCAGCTCGGCCTGCACGAACTGATCGATGGCCCCGCTGGCCCCGCTGGCCCCGCTGGCCCCGCTGGCCTTGGGCGCGTGCTCGTCGTGACTCGGCAGGGGCGGACGTGCGGGAGCTTGATAGGCCCAGTGCGGCTCGTACTCCGCGCCCTCGGCTATCCATTGCTTGAGCAAGGACGTCTGCTCGTTTGTCAGTGCGCCGTGGCGATGATTCGACGGCGGCATGACCTCGTCTGGGTCGGCGCTCGTGATGCGCCGCCACAGCTCGCTGCCCCCGAGGTCAGCGGGAGCGATGGCCCTCAGACCGTCTCGTTCGAGGGTCGCCGTCTCGAAGCTGTCCAGGCGCAACCCAGCCTGCCGGGTGCTCTCGTCGGGCCCGTGACAGGTGAAGCAGCGCTCGGAGAGTATGGGCCTGATGTCCCGGCCGTAGCGCACCTCGACGGGAGCCGCAGCCCCTTCGTCGGGGTGGGGCTGGGACGCCGCGGCGATCGCGGCGAGAAGCCATAGTACTCCGACGAATTTGGTGATCTGCCCGGTGACCATGGCTGCAGATCCTACAGCAAGGGGGCGATCACAGTGCGCAGTGGGCCCGGCCGTTCCAGTGATCGTGGCCGCCAGTCGAGGGATGTTCGCCGCAGCTGGATCCACACCAGGTGATCTGGGAGACCTGGTCATGCCGTGGGATCAGCTGCCTCCACGGTGCCGCCGATGGCGTTCTTGATCTCGCGCACGAGAGTCTCGTTAGAGATGTCATGCCCCGTAAAACCTGGTCATACGGGGCTCTCGTTGGCGCGACAATCGACGTGCTGATCGTCGCTGTGGCCGCGGCAGACTCAACGCAACGACGCGCGCTGAGACCGGAGTCTCGACGCGCGTCTTAAGGACACAAAGGCTGCGGGCTTCGGCGGACTCTACGGAGTGGTCCCTGCTGTCCGTTGGTCACGGAGAAACTGTGTGGCCCCGTGCCGTCGGGAATCCACACCTGGGAGTAGAACGACAGCGCGGGCGGCACGCCGGCGGGGAAGACGAACGGCAGCGTCCAGCCGCCGAGCGCATCCGTTGGCAAGTTGAGCAGGATGTCCGGGCTGGGAACCAAGACGCCGCTCTTGAACGAGGCCGAGATGTTGCTGAAACCGACGATGAGCACAGCCGTGCTGCCGGGGACAACATCGACGAGTACGAAAGCGTTGTCCGAACTCGCGGTCAGCGGTCCGGCACCGATGAGGGTGGGTGCTCCCAGGGCGCCAGCGAGACTACCAGTGAGCTTGGTCCAAGGCGTGGCAGTGATGTTCGTTCCGGTGAAGATCATCTCAGGCAAGCTGATGTTTGTCACTTCGAGGCTGGTGATCCCGGTCACAGTTTAGGTTGTCGAGTTGGGGATCATTCGGACTTCGTCACCCACGACATTCAGCCCGGAACTCGTCGCGATCATGGAACTCGCTGCAAAGGTATCCACTGTCATGAACACGGGGTCGTTGGTGGCCATGACGCTCCACTCACCAATCGGCTGGGTCTGAGTGACCGAATAAGAACTCCCGACCATCTGGTTCGGCATCGTCGCGGCCAGGAGGCCTCCATTGCAAAATCTCCATAGTGAATGGGCCCGGAACGCGGTGGCCCGGGCCGGGCTGCGGCGCATGAAGCGGATACCCCGGCGGACAAGCCGCACAGGCCGTGCTCGCACGGGACGAAACTCGAGAAAACGACGGAGGTCGGATGCCAGTTCTTCCGCGCTCTGATTCGCACCGTGGACGGGTTACGGGAGGGCGGTGGCTTTGGTGCATCACTGGCCAGTGGCCCCGACGTCAACGGCGACGGCGTGGACGACTTCTTTGTGGGTGAGTCGGATCACACCCAGCTCTTCGTCCAGGACATCGTTGGCCGCGTGTTGATCGTGAGCGGTGCCGACGATGCTGTCCTGCAGGCCCTTCGAGGGCCGGCCTCTGGAAGGCTTCGGTGGCAGCCTGGCTGTGCTGACGGGCGGGGGGCAAACGCACCTCTCGGTGGGCGCGCCGAACCCGTCAGGCGTCGCCTCCCTGACGCTCTTCAACTCGCTGACGCTCTTCAACTCGATCGATCACGTCGCGGGCAAGGCGCCTTCCAGCCTGGGCTTCGGGCTGACCGAGTTTGGTGAAACCCTGCGGCTGTCCGTCGAGGGAGGCTTGCCCAATGGCAGCGCCACGTTGGTGCTGGGCCTCTCGGCGATCTTCGCGCCGTTCAAGGGGGGCACTCTGGTGCCCAACCCCGACGTGCTGCTGGCTGCGACCCTCGACAGCGTAGGGGCGCTGCGGACCGAGACGGTCTGGCCGCTCCCCGGCGTGTTCAGCGCTCCCATCCTGACCCACTTCTGGATGCCTGACAGCGACGCTCTCGTCGGCTTCAGCGCGACCAACGCACTGAGCACTCTGTCGTTCGCACAGGCGGCTCACTCCGCGTGGGGGGGCGCCCCGGCAGGCACGGAGTCCCGGGCGAGTTCACCGCGAAAGATGCGCCTTAGCGCCTCACCACTGATCCGCCCGGTGCAGCGCCCAGGCCGCTTCCTCTTCGGCGATGGAGGGCCAGCACTCTACACCCACGGGCTTGCGGTAGCCCAGATCCCAGGCCGCCTTCAGCACCCGATTGTAGTAGATCTCTCCCGTGCCCGGCTCGCGCCGCCCGGGGTTGTCGGCGAGCTGCAAGTAGCCCACCTGATCGAAGCCCGCTTCGAGGCGCCGTACCAGATCGCCCTCGCTGATCTGCATGTGATAGAGGTCCCAGTTGATCTTCACCATGGGTGAGTTGACCCCCCGGCAGATGGCCAGGGCCGGGTCGCTGCCGTAGAGACAGTGGCCCTTGTGATCGACGCGGATGTTCATGGGCTCGAGAATCAGCATCAGTTCGGCGGATTCAACGATGGGGGCCACGCGCTGGAGTGCGCTGGTGATGTTCTCGTGCATCTCCTTCTGGCTCATGCCCGGTTGGTCGTTGCCGCCGACCACTGTGGCCATGGGCGCGCCGACGATCTGGGCCACCTCGCAGGCCCGCTCGATGGCCCGCTCAAAGTCGTCGTGGTGGGCCGGATCGTTCATCCCAGGCACGAATCCCCAGGCGGTGAACTGGGACACGGAGACGCCGAGCTCGGCGCACACCTCGGCGATGGCGGTCAGGTCTTTCCCATCGTGATTCCAGAACTCGATGTCAGTGAAACCGAGGGCAGCGGCAGCGCGGATGCGTTCGACGAACGGACGGTCTCCCCACCACATCTCCAGGTTCATGGCGAAGCGCGTGTGCGCCGTGTGCCCGGGGAGCTCGGCGACGGGTGCGACTGCTGCCCCGGGGGCGCTCGCTCGGGTCTGCTCTGCTGTCGCCCATGCTGCGAGGGGTTTGGGGGTGGCTGCCAGTGCAGCGCCAGCGGAACTCAAGGCCAAGCCTGCGCCGAGCAGGTGACGACGGGTCATGGGGTCTGTCATGGTCGGCTTCGTAGCTCCGTAGCGCAGGGATTGTCGCTGGTTGGGGTGGACGGTCGAGGTCAGTCTCTGCAGCTGGGTCAGCCGCATGCCATCCGCAGCGCACAGGCTCCCGAGTGCGAGTCTCTCCCCACGCTACACGAAGTCTGCTCTTCCGGGGCCAGACTCTCCGCTGGACCGCGGCCCCGGGGAGGTCGACAGTGGCCAGTCGATCGGGGTCACGATCGGGGGTCCGAGCTGGCTTGCGCAGCGAACTCTGAGAGTCAGTCCTGCTGGCGCTCCATTGCCGCCTCGAGCACGCGCATGGCGCGCTCCCCGAGCCCGCCGTCGATTTCGGGGTCGGCGAGATTGATCAGGTTGCGCAGGGTGCGTAGCAACATCTCCCCGTCGCTGCAGGAGAGCTCGTCCAGCGTGGATCTCTGCATGCC
>JBLIMM010000150.1:0-10880 GCA_047638635.1 Pseudohongiellaceae bacterium
CTGGCCCTGTTGTTCACCGTGATCGTGTCTCTGGTCTGGTCGGGCATCAACCCCTTCGAGCGATCTGTCTGGTGGATGGAAGTGGCGCCGGTGTTTCTCGGCGTGGGGGCTCTGGTCCTCTGCTGGCACCGATTCCCCTGGACCTCGGTGACGGTTCTCGTGGTCACGATCTTTGCGGTGGTGCTCTGCGTGGGCGGGCACTACACCTACGCGGAGGTGCCCCTGGGCGCCTGGGTCGCCGAGGCCCTCGAGCTCTCCCGCAACCACTACGATCGGCTGGGCCACTTCATGCAAGGAGTGGTGCCGGCCATGATGGCTCGAGAGCTGCTCTTACGGTGCACAGGTCTGGTCCGGGGCAAGGCGCTCTTCTGGGTCGTGGTCTCTATCGCCCTGGCCATTAGCGCCAGCTACGAGCTTCTCGAATGGTGGACCGCTCTGCTGGTCGACCCCGACGCAGGCACCGCGTTTCTCGGCAGCCAAGGCGATGTGTGGGACGCTCAATGGGACATGGCCCTGGCGCTGACCGGCGCCTTGTTCGCGCAGCTGACCTTGGGCCGACTCCACGACCGGCAGCTGCAGCGGCTTGCTGGTGACGAGATCCGCTGACCGGTCGTCGGTCGCCTCGGACTGCCTCGGACTGCCTCGGACTGCCTCGGGTCGCCAAGGGTCACCAAGAAGGACCGCCTAGGCAGCCAACGTCACTCGGTGCCGCCCACTCCCGTAGGCGTCCCGCCGCTTTCGCCAAGCCGCTCGCTGAAGCGTTTGAGCGTGAGCAGGGCCTCCATGGGCGAGACCAGATCCGGGTCGATGGAACGCAGCTCGTCGAGAATCGCGGCCACCGGCTTGGGGAACAGCGCCGTCTGCCGGGGCTCGGGGGCCTCGGCTCCGGCAGCGACGGTTTTGGGGCCAGGGCGTAGGTCGGGGGAGCGCTGCTCCAGGTCGGAGAGGATCCGTCCAGCACGCTCGATGACCGCCTTGGGGACGCCGGCGAGCCGGGCTACGTGGAGGCCGTAGCTGCGGTCAGTCCCCCCGGGGACGATCTTGTGCAGGAACACGATCTGGTCGCCCCACTCCTTCACCGAGACGTTCACATTGCGCACGGCGGGGAACTCGTCGGCTAGCTCGACCAGCTCGTGGTAGTGGGTGGCAAACAGGGTTCGGGCGCGGATCTTGCGGTACAGAAACTCGCTGATGGCCCAGGCGATAGAGAGCCCGTCCCAAGTAGACGTGCCTCGGCCTACCTCGTCGAGGATGACCAGGCTGCGATCCGTGGCGTTGTTCAAGATCGCGGCGGTCTCGGTCATCTCCACCATGAAGGTGGACGCGCCCCCGGTGAGGTCGTCGGCGGCGCCAATGCGGGTGAAGATGCGATCGACCACGCCGATGTGGGCCCGTGTGGCGGGCAAGAACGAGCCCACCTGGGCCAGCAGCACGAGCAGCGCGGTCTGGCGAATATAAGTCGACTTACCAGCCATGTTCGGGCCGGTGATCAGCACCAGGCGCGAGGTGTCTTGGTCGAGGGTCACGTCGTTGGGCACGAAGACCCCGGCGTCCATGAGCACGTCGAGTACTGGGTGGCGACCTTCGAAGATGTCGATGGCCGGGCCGTCGTCCACCACGGGCCGGACCCAGCCGCGCTCCTTCGCTAAGACTGCGAAACCCACCAGGACGTCCACCCGTGCCACTTGCTTCGACAGTGCGCGGACCGCCTCGCCACTCGCGGCCGCGGTTTCGCGAAGGTTGGAGAACAGCTCAGCTTCAATGGATCGCGAGCGTTCCTCGGCGGTGAGGATTGATGTCTCGAGGTCTTTGAGGTCAGGAGTGATGTAACGCTCTGCCGAGGTCAGCGTCTGTTTCCGCTGATAGTGCTCGGGGATCTGCGCCTGAGCCGCCTGGACGTGAGAGATCTCGATGTAATAGCCAAAGACCCGATTGAAGCCGACCTTCAGCGAGGGCAGGCCGATGCGCGCGGCCTCTTCGGCCTGAAAACGGGCGATAGCGGCGGTGCCGTTGGTGCGCAGGGCGCGCAGCTCGTCGAGGGTCTCGTTCCAGCCTGTGGCGATGACGCCGCCATCGACCAGGGTGGCGGCGGGGTGCTCGGCCAGGCCCCGTTCGAGCAGCTGCAGCAGCTCGGGGAGGGCCAGCAGCCGTGATCCGGCATCAGCCAGGGGAGCGCTGGCGCAGCTCGACAGGGTCTCCGCCAACTGCGGCACGATGCGCAGGGCCGCTCGCAAAGCAGACAGGTCACGGGGAGAACCTCGCCCGGCCAGGAGCCGAGTCGCGATGCGCTCCATATCGGGGATGCCGTCGAGCAGCGCTCTGAGATCGCTGTGGGTCTCAGGGCGCTCGAGCAGCTCGGCCACCGCGCTTTGGCGCAGGGTGATGGCTTTCGAGTCGACCAGAGGCATGACCAGCCATTGCCTGAGCAGCCGGGCGCCCATGGCTGAGCGAGTGCGGTCCATGACCGAGAGCAGCGAGCCTTCTCGGCGACCGTCCCGCTGGGTGGTGAGCAGCTCTAGGCAGCTACGGGTGGCCCGATCGAGGCCCAAGCCCGTGGCTGGGTTGTGAATGGTCAGCCCATTTACGGGGACGGATTGTCCGCGCTGGGTGTGCCGGGCGTAGGCCAGCGCCGCACCGGCCGCAGGAATCATGGGGCTGTCGTCCGCCAAGGCGAAGCCGTCGAGGGTCGCCACGCCCAGATCTTCAAGCAGGGTTTGCCGGGCCACACCGGGCTCAAAGGTCCAGGCGGGGCCAGGAACTAGGGGTGCGGTGGTGACGGCCCGTATGGTCGCCGCTACGGCCGACTCGTCATGAACCAAGTCTTCCGGCAAGACCACTTCTGCTGGATCAAGACGGCTGACTTCGTCGGCCACCCGCTCAAGGGCGACGTCGCCCACGGTGAACGACCCGGTGGAGACGTCGAGCCAGGCCAAACCCGCTCGGTCACCGCAGGGGGCCACGACCATCAGGTAATTGCTGGCTCGGTGGTCGAGCAGGTCATCTTCGTACAGGGTGCCCGCTGTGACGATGCGGGTGACCTTGCGCTCGACGAGGCCCTTGGCCAGCTTGGGGTCTTCGATCTGGTCGCAGAGGGCCACTGCGAAGCCTTCGCGAATGAGGTGCTGCAGGTGGCGCTCGTAGGCTTTCGCCGGAAAACCCGCCATGGGGATGGCGCCTTCGCCCTTGCTGCGGGCGGTGAGGGTGATGCCGAGCACCCGGGAGGCCACCTTGGCGTCGTCGTGGAAGAGCTCGTAGAAATCGCCCATGCGGAAGAACAGCAGGGCGTCTCCCGCGTCTTTCTTCGCCTGAGCGTATTGCTGCATCATCGGCGACGGCCCTTTGGCCCCGCGCCCCGCGCCCTTACCCGAGCCCTTGCCAGCGCTTTTGGGGGCGGCCTTGATGGCGGCCTCATTGGCGGCCTCATTGGCAGCTTGCTTCGGGCTCTTCGCTGGCGGGGCTTTGCCCTCGCCAGTGCTGGCGGTTGAAGCTTCAACAGAACGCTGGGGACTCTCGCCAGCGCCGGCGTCAAACAACCATGGTGTCCCTTCTGAGCTGCTCATAGGAGGCGGATTCTAGCAGCCAGAGGGCTACAAGAGGGCGCCGATCAGCTCAGCTTGAAGATGGGTCAGCCTGCGGCGCTCCCGCTGAGTCCCTGAAACAAGGTGAGGAGCACCACTCCGGCCAAAAGGACCAAGCTGGCGTAAAGCCAGCGGGTCGGAGATTCAACGTCTGTCGAGCTCTGCATCGCCATGACTCCATTGATTCTTGCCACTGCATTCAGCGGGCGAAGACTCTCGCTCGCTCCGTTTGGCCCCCCGGCCAAACGGCTTCTTTCGTGTGTGCGCATGGTAGCGCTTGGGCATCCCGCAACCCACTATGTCGACCAAGGTGTATGTCTCAACCACTTTGCCGGCAACGAGTTGTGGCTGGATCGTTGACGGACTTTGATGCTGTTTTCGCTATGAACAGTCTGAAGCTTGTTGACCACATGACGTCTTCAAACCGCAGATGTCTCCACGAGTTTTGAAGTTCTCTTGTTTGGGATCATTTTCTGTTCAACGGAGACCGGTACGGCAACGGGCCAACTCATGGGACAAGGTGCCAAATTCTCTCTCGAAGAGAACTCTCGGTGTCGGAGGTTGAGATTGGACGGCCCCCAGACTAGATTCCGGTCCCAGACCTCGTGCGGCCGGAGGTCTGGCGGGAGACTGCCAGACCGCACCCACGGGGTGCAGAAGTTTCGGCGAGTCCCCACAACATTTCAAACCCATGAGAATGGTCCAGGCCATCATCGCGCCCGAGCGGCTTGCCGCGGTGACCAAGCTATTGGCCGAAGCGGAGATCTTCCGCATGACGGTCAGCGAGGTCCGGGGCATTAGCGACATGGCCGGCCTGTCGTTCTCAGAGCTCTCCCCCGAACCCATGGTGCGCATCGAAGTCGCGGTGAACGACGATTTCGTGGAGCGGGCTGTGGATGCCATCGAGCAGAGCGGCGGCGACCGTGGGCGCATTTTTACCTGGTCCCTGGCCGAAGTGGTCCGCATCCGCACTGGCGAAACGGGCCCGGAGGCCATTTGAATGGCACCCGACTCAAGACGCACTCCAAAACATCCGACTGACCCCCAACCCAACCCCGGCCGGCGCCTCGACGCGGCCATGAAAGGAACAACCCCGTGGGAATGACTGCTGGCTACAGCCCCCAGGACGTGCTCAAACAGATCAGCTCTGAGGGCATCAAACTCGTCGACATTCGCTTCTGCGACCTCATGGGCCAGTGGCAGCACTTCACCGTCCCTGCGGGGGCCTTGACCGAGTCGTCCTTCAGCGATGGCTTCGGCTTTGACGGCTCGTCGATCCGTGGTTGGAAGGCCATCGACGAGAGCGACATGCTCGTGGTGCCCGAGGCGGACACCGCAGTGATCGACCCCTTCTTCACCGAGCGCACCATGGTGCTCATCGGCAACGTGGTCGACCCGATCACGAAAGACGAGTACTCCCGGGACCCCCGGGGCGTGGCTCGCCGTGTCGAGCAGTACGTTAAGGCTGCGGGCTTCGGCGACACCCTCTACGTGGGCCCCGAAGCGGAGTTCTTCGTCTTCGATTCGATCCACTACGAGAACAAGCCTTCGGGATCGTTCTACCGCATCGACTCGAACGAGGGCGATTGGAAGAGCGGCGAGCCCGGGCCCAACACGGGCTACCGGCCCAAGTCCAAGGGCGGCTACATCCCCGTGCCACCCATCGACCAGCTGCAAGATCTGCGCAGCGAGATGATGCTCACCATGGAGTCTGTGGGCATCGAGACTGAAGCCAGCCATCACGAGGTGGGCACGGCGGGGCAGTGCGAGATCGACATGAAGTTCGACTCGCTGCTGACCATGGGCGACAAGCTGCAGTGGTTTAAATACATCGTCAAGCAGTGCGCGGTGCGCGACGGCAAGACGGCCACGTTCATGCCCAAGCCGATCTACGGCGACAACGGCTCCGGCATGCACTGCCATCTCTCCATCTGGAAGGACGGCACCAACCTCTTCGCCGGGGACAAGTACGCGGGCTTCTCCGAGATGGGCCTGTGGGCCATCGGCGGCATGCTGCGCCACGCCGACGCGGTCATCGCCATGACCAATCCCACGACGAACAGCTACAAGCGCCTAGTGCCCCACTTCGAAGCGCCGATCAAGCTGGCCTACAGCAGCCGCAACCGCAGCGCGGCCATTCGCATCCCCATGTTCTCCAGCTCGCCCGCTGCCAAGCGTTTCGAGTTCCGTTGCCCTGACCCCATGGCCAACGGCTACATGGCCTTCGCAGCCATCGCCATGGCGGCCATGGACGGCATCCAGAACCGCATCGACCCCGGCGAGCCCCTCGACAAGAACATCTACGACCTGCCCCCAGAAGAAATGGCCGCAGTGCGCGATGCTCCCACGTCGTTGGCCCAGTCGCTCGATGCCCTAGAGAAAGACCACGAGTTCTTGCTCCACGGCGATGTCTTCGACGCAGATTTTATCTCGACGTTCATCAAGTACAAACGCGAGAACGAGATCCACGTCATGGACTCACGTCCGCACCCGCTCGAGTTTGAGATGTACTTCGACGGCTAGTGGATGCTAGTGGATGCTAGTGATCACGCTGGCCCGGCGGCAGTCGCGCGGGGTTGGTGGTGGGGTGTATGCACCACGGGGCACTACGCGGGGCCGGGGGGAAACGTCCCCGCCCCGGTCCCGTGGTGCAACCGCTTCTGGCACGGCGCCGACTGCTGTGTCGGTGGTGCCAGGGGCAACTGCAACTGCTGCGAAATGGGGGAGACTCGCGGGGGCGGTGGCGAAGATTGTGGGGCAGCGAGCTGCTTGGGGTGGCTGGCGTGCTGCGCAGCTCTGGCGTCCCTCTAGCTCTCCAACCCAAAGCCCGTATCGAGCTTCGAGCGAAACCCTCGCAGCCGCAACGCGTTCGTTACCACACTCAGCGAACTCAGCGACATCGCCGCCGCAGCAAACGGTGGGCTGACCGTGCCGGTGAACGCCAGCGGGATAGCGATCACGTTGTAGGCGAAGGCCAGGGCCAGGTTCTGGCGAATGATCGTCATGGTGCGGCGGGCGAGTTCGATGGCCACGGTGGCTCGGGCCAGGTCGCCTCGGACGAGCACGATGGGTGCGGAGGCTTGGGCCACGGCGGTAGCGCCTCCTACGGCCATGCCGGCGTCGGCGGCTGCTAGGGCGGGGGCGTCGTTGGTGCCGTCCCCGAGCATGCCTACGAGGTGCCCGGCTTGCTGCAGCTTGGTGACTCGGTCGGCTTTGTCTTGGGGGCTTTCGCTGGCGTGGTATTCGCCGATGCCCGCCAGCATCGCCACAGACTTGGCGGCGGTGCGGTGGTCGCCGGTGCTCATGATCGGGGTGATGCCCAAGCCTCGCAGAATGCGCACGGAGCGAGTGCTTGTGGGGCGCACTTGATCGGCGATGCCCAGCACCAGTTCGACCTTGCCGGCCATGGCTACGAGAGCCAAGGTCCAGCCGCGCTTCTGGTAGCGCTCGCACAGTTCAGCGGCGGGGGAGACGTCGACGCCGCGCTCGGTGAGCCACGCTGGGTTGCCCACCACGATGCGCGTGCCATCCATGAGCGAGCCTTTGACGCCCCCTTGTCCCGCGCCCAGGGTGACCGGGTCGGCGGTGGGGGTTTCTGTACGCCGGCGAGCGTGGGCTGCCACCAAGGCCTGGGCCAACGGATGCCCGGAGACCGCTTCGATGGCTGCGGCTGCGGCGAGTGCTCGGTCGATGCGTTCTTCGTCCCGCTCAGAGCTGCGCAGAATGGCCGGGTCGCCCAGGCTCTTCTTGGGGACGTCTTGTTCGCCGTCCCCGTGAGTGGGTGCGCCGAGAGGGTTGGGTGCCGGTGCGTCCCCGTCGATCAGGGCCATGCGTTCGACGACCGGCGTGCCTGTGGTGAGCGTGCCGGTTTTGTCGACGAGCAGCGTGTCGATGCGCCCCAGAGCTTCGAGGGCTGCGGCATCGCGCACGAGCACGCCCAGTTGCGCCGCCCGACCCGTAGACACCTGCACGGCGGTGGGCGTGGCTAGCCCGAGGGCGCAGGGGCAGGCGACCACCAGCACGGCCACTGCTGCCAGAGCTCCGCCGCCGAAGATCCAGGCGCACAAAGCCACCACCAACACCACGGGGACAAACACGCCGGCGACCCTGTCGGCCAAACGTTGGGCCGGGGGCTTGCTCGCTTGGGCGCTGGCGATGAGGCGCACCAGTTCGGCCAGGGTCGTATCGCCGCCCACGGCCGTGGCACGCAAGCTGACCAAGGTGCCGCTGGCGTTGAGCGCTCCGCCCAGGACGGGCTCACCCACATTGCGCCACACGGGTAGCGACTCTCCCGTGAGCAACGACTCGTTCCATCCTGCGGCGCCACTGAGTACCACTCCGTCGGCGGGAGCGGCTTGGCCTTCTCCTACGAGCAGCTCGTCGCCCAGCAGCACTTCGCTGGCTGCGAGATCGAGGGTCTTGCCGTCCCGTAGCACTCGGGCTTTGCGGGGCGTGTGGTCGGCTAGAGCTCGCAAGGCCGACCCAGCCTGCTGCCGGGCGGACTCTTCGAGCATGCGCCCGATGAGCACGAAGGTCACGATCATCGCCGGGGCCATGAAGTGCGCGTGCTCGTTTGCAAACCAACTCACCACCCCGTGGGCGAAGGCAGCTCCGGCGCCCAGGGCGACGAGGGTGTCCATGGCCGCATGCCGGGCCCGTGCCAGTCGCCAGGCCTGGGCAAACAGCGGCCCTCCCGGCAGGGCCAGCAGCAGGGCGGTGGCCAACATGGCCAAGGTGCTGGAGAACAGCCCGGTGATGATCACGGCGACCAACAGCATGCCTGCCAGTTGGGCTCGGGTGCGGGCCACATGGCCGCTTTCCCCCGTGTCGAGCAGGGCTTCTAGGCTCGATTCGACGGATGGCAGGCCTTTATAGCCCAGGTCACTGATGGCCTGGATCAGCCCCGCTTCGTCGAGCTTCCCGGAGACTCGGGCTACTCGGGTGGTGTAGCTGACCGTGGCGCTTTCGACTCCTGGCAGCTTTGCCAGACCACGCTCGATGGTGGCAGCACAGGCGGCGCAGGTCATGCCCCGAACGGGCACAACCAGCTCGTGGCTCACTGCTCGTCCGACGTGGATGTGTTGACGTTGAAGCCCATGCTTACTCCGGGGCCATTCACGTCGCCTTGTGGGCCGTTGGGCAGGCCCATGAAGATGGTCTCAGCGTTGGCATTGGTCACGCCGTGAATCACCCGCTGGGGATCGGTCTTCATGATGCCGCGAGCGTCGCTGAGCACGGCCGGGTCGAACTCGCCGATCAGCTGGGCCAGGGTCATGCTGCCCTCTGCCTTTTGCTGCGCCTTGTACTGGCTCAACAGGGTGGGGTAGAGGCCTCGCAGGCTCTCGAAGGCTGGGTCGCTCTCTGCGCCGGCATCAATGGTGTCGAGGGCTGCCCAGAGAACTCGCGTGTGGTAGTTGAACTCACTCGCACTCATGGAGAAGTCCTCCAAGGGCGAGATGATCTCGAACATCTCAGAGAAGCGGCTGAAGTAGCCCCTCACCGTGTCCATGAAGCCGATGTCTTGGGCATCGATGTCTTCGCCGAAGGCATCGATGTCCGTCTTCCATGCGTCGACATTGCGCACGATCACGAGGCGCATATCAAGAGACTTGGCGAAGCGCTCGGTGTTGAGCGGCTCCTCTGTCTTCACGTCGAAGGGGTAGTCCTCTTCGAGGATCGTCAGGCGCCGTTCAAAGTCTTCAGCGCTGGAGACCGTTTGCTGGATATCCGGCCAGAGTTGCCAGACGACGAAAGTCATGCTCCCGAGACCGAGAGCCAGTAACACACCACAACCAAGGAGCAGCTTCTTCATGGTGCGGAGGTTATCCGAGGGGTGGCCAGGGTCACAAGCAGCGTCGGCGAACAGTCAGACTAGTTTCCGGGATGGTCGACGGCTTGCCGGCCGTGGCGCTGGTCGACGGAGACCAACCAGGGCTGCCACCAGTGCCAATCTTTGCCGCCAAAGGACACGGGGGCCTTCGAATGGCCATGAAGCTGGGCGTAATAGCCTCGGGTGCGGTCCACAGCAGAATGATCGCCGGTGATGAAGGCCGCAGCGGCCAGGCCCCCCGGAATCCAGGCGGAAACACCCAATGGAGAATCGGCCTGGCCTTGGAGAGAAGGGCCATCGAGGGGCATGTCAGCGGCGAAGCCCGTGCCCCGAAAGGCGCTCATGCAGAAATCAGAGAGGTCGGCGGCCATGGGCGGCACCAAGGGGTCGGCGGTCTCGTGCCAGTAGGCGGAGAGACCGTGCAAGGCTACGGCGACCATGAACGGCGACTCAGATTCTTGGTCGGCCATGTGGCGGCTGTCGGCCTTCATCCGCTGCATGTACTTCACCGGGCCCTTGCCCCGCTCGGCATCGGCCCGGGAGACCAGCAACCGGGCCGCGTCGATGTAGCGTGCCTCGCCTGTGGCCCGGTAGACCTGCACCAAAGCCCGCAAGGTCCAGCCGAAGGAGCGAGCCGAGTGAATGTCGCCGTTGGGGATGACTTCTTTCCAGGTGAGCATGGCCTCTCCCGCTGAGCGCAGGGCGTCGAGCGCTTGCCACGAGCCGCTGAGCAGCCAGCATTCGTAGACGTCGTCGAGGGTCATGTGCTCCGGGTCGAAGCCGTTGTAGTTGTGACCCTTCTCGGGGAGTCCCGTCTTGTACTCAGGGAAGCGCCCGGGGATCTCCGAGCGGCCCAGCCGTCGGGAGGGAGGCTCGTTGCTGTGGGGGATGCCCTCGTACAGGTTGGCGTCCGGGTGCTCCGAGGCCAGAAAGCCATCGATGTGATAGGGACGCAGGTCCATGGCGTGCCAGGCCCGGGCTTCTGCCCAACGAAAGAGGTCGTCCCGCCCGGACTGCAGCGCTTCGAGGTAGACCGAGAGGCGGTTCCGTGGCGAGCCCGTCTGGTGCGTGTTGAAGGAGTTGGCCTCGCCCCAGTCAGCCCAGCCTGTGGGTGGGTCCCGGGGCGGTTGGTTCTGAGCTGAGAAACCGTTGGGGTCGGGGAGATAGAGCAGGCCCGCGTCTCCCCAGGCTTTGCTGGCGGCGATCTCGCTGGGGTTGTAGATCACTTGAATCGGGACGCTGAGTTGAGCCAGGAGCTCGGGCCCGTCTTTTCCGACGTTGCGGAGGAGGTCGATGCGAAACGTTTTGCGGGTGGCGTCGTCGAGAAAGTACTCCCGCCCAGAGAGGGTGGGCAGCAAGCCCATGGTCAACGGCCCACTCGCCCCGCAGCGCAGCCCCGCCGGATGGTTTTCCTCTGAGTCGACTCGCTGCACGAACACATCGCCGTCCAGGCCCCGCACGCCCATCCAGAG
>JBLIMM010000151.1:0-10784 GCA_047638635.1 Pseudohongiellaceae bacterium
GGACTGTAGTAGCAGGATTCGGGGTTCTCGTAGGCGCCGCCCACGTGTCCCTCGGAGTCGACCTCGTAGGGGTCGTACAAGGAGCTCTCCGGGTTGGCGTACTCGTTCTGGTCGTAGGTCACCGCAGGCAGCGATGAGTCAAACCAGTCGCCACCGACATCGGACCCGGCCTGATCGTTGGACCAGCCAGAGCCATCGTCGCCCCAACCTGAGTTGTCAGTAGAGTCGCTAGAGTCCTCTGCGTAGCCTTCGGCCTCGAGCCAGGCCAGCGCGGTGGCCAAGTCCATCTCCTCGCCGTCTGCGGAGCCGTCTGAGTTCATCACCGCCCCGTCGCCGATGTGACCCTGAGTCCCTCCGGCGTAGCTCGAGGAGCTCTCGACATCGTCGTCGAAGAACAAGACACCGATCAAAGCGAGCGAGCAGAGGGTAGTGACGCGGCGAGTGTTCATGGCGGCTCCTATTGCGGCAGGTTGCGAGTGATCGTAGAAACAAAAGAAGTCTTTGGCTTCGACAGGCCAGCGGGGGCGCTCTCAGAGCGAAGCCGCAAGGGCCCAAAACAGGCACTGCGTAGCGCGGACGACGGCGACGGCGACCGACCAGCCACAGTGAGGAAGCACCCATGGCTCAGCATGCAGAAACGCAGCAACGAACCTTGCCAGGCACGGTCAACGGCCTGAACCTCACTGGCTTAAGGGCGCTGGGCAGGCGCCTGGAGACTGCTGTTGCGGCGTCCGGGGCCGATCGCATGGTAGGCAGGGTCGAAGTCGGCCTGTGGCGCCTGGCCCCTCGGCTGCCCATCGCCGCCGTGAAAGACGGCTCGGCCAAGGCCCTGCAGCGGGTGGGACTGACAAAGGTTTCTGGCCAGATCGGTACCAAGCTCTCCCGGCTCGCCTTTCAAGAGTCAGTGCAAGGTCCGCAGAAGGTGTCATCGTCCCTGACCTGGGTGGGCGCTGGCCTGCTCGTCGGTGTCCTTGGCGGCGCCTTCAGCTCCTTTCTGGCCCTGGCCGGCTTCGTGGTCACCGCCGTGGAACTCTTGCCCCTGCGCAGCCGCTCCCGTCATTTTGCCAGCGCCTCCGTGGCCTGCTGGCTGGTGATGCTCATGCGCTCGGCAGTGGCCGCCGGCTGGCTTGAATCCTGGGCCGCCATGGCAGCCGTGCCCGTGCTCTGCCTGATGCTCTGGTGGATCGGCGACGGCCTGGCCGAGCTGGCCCCACGGTTCGCTGTGCAAGCGCCCCAACTCGCCCAGCGCATGACCCGCCGGTCGCTGCAACTCAGTCTGCTCTTGTTCGTGCTGGTCTTCCCCCTGGTCTTCGTTGGCGAGTTGTGCGGAGGTGGCTTGCTGTTCGAGGCTGCCTTGCCCGTGCTCTTCTTGGGCGGATTCGCTGCCATTCTGATCGCTCTGGGAGCCAGCGCCTTCTCGTTGTTCAACGTCCGCAAGCAGTTGCAGCGCTGAAGGCTCGGCCTCGCGGTTGACGGCTCAGGGGTGCCCGGGGCAGGAACAACAGAGCCAAGCCGGCCCCCTCGACGCGACCACGCCGACGCCTCGCTAGCAGTGGGCCACCTGAACGTTCATCCTGTGGCGATGCAACCGAGAATCCTGCTCGATGAGGCACTCACGCCCGATGGTTCCACGCTGCAGCTCACGTCGCGCTCGGGCTACTTCGAGGTGAGTCTCGGCGGGTTGCCGCTGATGTCGAGCAGCCAGCATCACTCGGAAGAGGCCATGGCCGAACTCGCCTGCGAGGGCGCGGCCAGTGGGCCGGGCGGGCGCGTGATGGTCGGCGGACTGGGCATGGGCTACACGCTGCGGGCGGCCCTCGATCGCTTGTGTCCCGACGGGACGGTCGTGGTGGTCGAACTCATCGAGGCGGTAGTGCGTTGGAACCGCGGCCCCCTTGCAGATCTCGCCGAGCGCCCCCTCGACGACCCGCGCACCCACCTTGAGGTGATCGACCTCGTGGACTACCTGGCCGGAAAACCGCAGCCCTTCGACGCCATCCTGCTCGACGTCGACAACGGCCCGGAGCCGTTCACGACGAAAGGCAACGCGCGTCTTTACGACCAACGCGGCCTGAGTCGTCTCCGCGCCGCTCTGCGACCCGGTGGGACGCTGGTGGTCTGGTCCGTCTTCGAGAGCCCAAAATTCGTGGGCACGATGCAGCGCGCCGGCTTCTCTGCACGGGCCGTGCGAGCACGATCGAGAGGCAAGAAGGGCGGGCGCCACACGCTCTACGTGGGCCAGAGACCCAGCTGACGATCAGCGACGCTTGCGCCGTTTTCCTGTGGCACAGCCCAACCCGGTCGCGATGTTAGGGTGCAGGCGGTCTACTCCTCGATTGCCGATGGAGTGATCGCATCAACGTTCTCCGAAGACTCCGCCATGACGATGTCGATCAGGCTCATGCTAGTCGTTGCGCTGCTGGCTGGTGGCGCCGCTGCGTCGAGTAGCCGTGAGCAACCCGCCGTGGGCAAGCCCTTTGGGGCGTTGGTGCTGCCGACCGTCGACGGGTCGCAGGTGGTCGACCTGGCCAGCTTTCATGGTCGCAAGGTGTTGCTGATCGAGTTTGCATCCTGGTGAGCTGGCTGTCGCCAACACGTGCCGGTCTGGCACGAACTCGCCCAGCGGTTGCGTGAAAATCACGACTTTGTCGTCGTCGGTATCGCCCAGGAACAACACCCCGAACGTTGCGCGCTCTACGCCACTTGGCAGCGGTTCGACTGGCCCATTCTCTGGGACCCCTTCAACCTGACCGAGGCAGCGGCGGTGCCGAATGTGTATGCCCTCGACGAGGCTGGGATTGTCCGTGCCATTCGGCCGACCCCCTCGACCTTCGCAGCGGACTTTCTAGAACGGACTTTCCCGGCAGCACCTAGCGAGGCCTCGTCCGCGGCGCCAACCACGGCTCCCGTCGAAGCGCCTGCAGTTGACGCGGGCGCCCCAGCCCGAGTGGCAGCTGTCGTCCCGCAGCTGGTGGAGTGCGACCGCACCGCAGCCGGCACTGCGGAGGGCGACATGTGGCGATCCCTCTCGCGGCTGCTCTTTGCCGACCCGGCGAAGCGCCCTTGGGACGAAGCGGTCGCGGTGCTGGGGAGCTACGCCGATGATCATCCCGACGATGCCCGTGCCGCCTTCCGCCGGGGTGTCGCGCTGCGCATGCGCTACGACTCACCACAGCGGCAATCGGCAGACTTCCAAGGGGCTCTCGACGCCTGGAGCGAGGCCCTGGCCATGCGCCCGAACGAGTACATCTGGCGTCGACGCATTCAGCAGTACGGCCCGGCCCTGGACAAACCCTACCCCTTCTACCCGTGGGTCGACGCGGCACTCCAAGCTCTGCAGGAGCGTGGCGAGCCAGCCCCCGCGCTCACCGCGGCGCTGACCATGGCGGAGCGGGCCCAGCCCCGGCGTAGCTTCGAGACTGCAGCTGACCAGAGCGAACCGGACCCCACCGGGGCCATCGTGCGCGACGACGGCAGTTGGCTAGAGGTGGATACCGCCGTGGCCTATCACACCAGTGCGTCAAAAACCGTGGCTCGGGTGCATGTGGCTCTGCGGCCCGTGACCACGAGCGCGGTGCACTGGAACAACGAGGCCGAGCCGTTGCTGGTCTGGTTCGGCGATGACGCACTCCCTGACGACTGGGAGCTGGGCAGCCGCCTACAGCGCATCGCAGGGGACACGAGTCAGGTGGTCTCGTCGGAGGTACGCAGCGCCGAAGTCGAGCTGCGCCTCCCTGCCGGGGCAACGGGCACGCTCTCCGGATACGCGTTGTATTACGCCTGCGACGGCGTCGATGGCTTGTGTACCTACCTGCGCCGGGATTTCGCCGTCACAGTGTCGGCGTTGTAGCAACACCGTCCGGCAGCGGGGCAGCTCGCTAGGCGATCCTGCGCTCAGCCCTTCTTGCGGGAGATCCCCCCCCATAGAAGATAACAAAGCAGCTAGACTGTGGTGAGTCCGGCTAAGCCAGCGCCTCGGAGCCCGCCATGACCTTCCCTCTCGTCTCTCTCGTGCTGATGCCGCTGGCCCTCGCTTTGGTGCCGTGTGTCAGCCAGACCTCTGCTCAGACCGCGCGGCCGGTTGCAGCCTCCCTGACGCCCGCCGCCGTGCACGTGCGCCTTAATGAATTCCTGGCGGTGAACGAGACCGGAGCGACGGATGAGCGGGGCGAGCACGAACCATGGGTCGAGCTGTTCAACCGCAAGACCGTCCAGGTTGATGTCGGCGGGATGCACCTCACCAACGAGGTGTCGGATCCGACCCGTTGGACGATTCCCCCTAACACCCTGATCCCAGCCAACAGTGCCATCATGATCTGGCTGGACGGCGAGACGGTCCAGGGGCCACTACACGCCAGCTTCTCGCTCGATCCGGCGAAGGGCTCGTTGTGGCTGTTCGATCTGGACGGCGCGACCCTGGTGAACTCCTTCAACTACCAAGTTCAGGTGGCCGACGTGTCCACGGGCCGCCTACTCGACGGTGGTTTCTGGGTCACTTTACTCGACCCTTCGCCTGGCCAGTCGAACCTGGTATCAGCCTGCGGTAACCGACGCTACGGCGCGTTAGAGACCGAGAAGCAGAAGCTACAGTTCGAACTACAGAGCCCGGCAGTCCTGGGTCAGCAGGCGACATTCCAACTAGTGAACGCCGTCGACAACACGCCGGCGTTGCTCTACATCGCGCTGGCTCCCGCCTACATCCAGCTGCCCGGTTTCGCCTCGGTGCTGCTGGTCGAGTTGCAGTTCCCCACCGTGCCGTTCATGACCAACGAGCTGGGCGAGCTGAGCTTCACGCTGAACATCCCGAACAACACGAACTTCGAGGGCCTCACCATCTACATGCAGATGCTGCAGCCCTTCGGCGGCTACCCGGGATCGAATGCTGTGGCCTTCAAACTCTGCGCCAACGAGTAGTGCACAGCTGCTCTCGCCGCCCGGTACCTCTCGTATCGTCACCCTTAGGGACTCAGGTTGGACTGGACTCCCACTGAAGGGGCGGGGCGGCTGATCGGCTCCTCTGATGAAAAGGGCACGGGGGATTCCAGCTGCACGGAGGTGCTGGCGTTGCTCAGCACAAGACCCGCAGAACCCTGGGAGCTGATCACCTGATCGACCATGAGGAAACCTTCCAGGCCCTTGATTGCCGGGACAGGGAAGTTCAGATCAAAATGACCGGAAGGCGGGATCGTCGCGATAAAGAGCGGGCCGCTGAATGTTGACAGGCTGGTTGTCAGGACGCCGTGAAGATTCTCCACAGGCACAAAACCAGGGCCGAAGCTGACGAAGAAACTAAAGAGCGTATTGCCAGGACCGTCCACTTGGACGTTGCCCGTCTGGCCGGGGACGCGCAGGCTGGAGACTTGGAGCGTCACCGCCTCACCTGCCCAGCTGATCTGAGTTCCGGCGAGAAACTCGATGGCCGCGGCACCGAGGCCTCCGATGAAGTCACTGTTCAGTTCGCGCAGAACAGAGCTGGCACCATCAACATGGATAGCCGCTGCAGAGATGCCGTTCGGGACTCCAAGCCCAATGTTCCCTCCCAACACCCTGGAGCCGATCAACCAAACCTCGGAGTCGGTCATGGTCAGGCCGTCACCGCCGTCGCCTCCTGGTTGCGGACTCGACGCAGACTGATTGTTGCCACCGCTGCCGCCGGCGATGGCCACGCCGTTCAACGTGAGCCGAGAGTCGGTCACCTCGACTCCGTGATTGCCACACGTCACAGGCCCAAAGCCCAACTGGTCGCCGCTGAATCCAAAGCCACCATCAATTTGTGATCGCGCGACGGAGACGTTGACTGAGCCATCAACGAGCAACCCGGGAGTGTTCGGGGCCGACAAACTGAAGGGGGCGCCAATTTCGCAGTCCTCGACGATCACGGTGCCAGCGCAATCGAGGATGGACAGCAGACCTCCGTCGGGTGCGAAGAATCCACTCTTAAGGGAGAGGTGTCGCAGCACCACGGAGCTGCCGGCAGGGAGATCGGTGATCAGAAGGGGGAGGGATCGAGGGGGACTCGGTGCTGCCCAGGCCGACGATGGTCAGGCCCTTACCGCTGATCGTTACAACGGACTCAAAAAGTGAAAGGGCGAAGGCGAAGTCTTGGTCTACGACCAGAATATCTCCACCGAGGGCGTGGTCGATCGCCTGCCGAAGATCCGAGTGGGTCCCTCCGGTTTCGGCGACAAAAAGAACGTCAGCGTGGACTGTCGTGCAAAGGACTAGGAGGACGAGTACTGCACCCATGGTGAATCTCCGAAGTAGGCTTAATGATTTGGCCAGACTCAACGCGTTCCCACTCACCAGCATGAATGAGGAAACTCGTGCTAGCACCAGATGCGTGCCCGCTGGGGGCGACTCGATGCACGATTTCTGAAAAGAGCCAAGTGACTTGGTGAGAAAATTTACATTGCCGAGTCACCAACCGGGCCGGGTGAGATAGCAAATACCCCCCCCCACCGCCTCAGCGACCGCCAACCCACGCTGAAGCTGTCTCGCCAGCCCTTCGGCGGGACCTCCGGCCACGTCAAGACAGGCCAATCGGAGCCTCGCCTGCCTGTCGCGCCTCAATCGACGCCGCTCACCGAATGCACCCTCGGTGTGACACTCGACAACCCGAGCGAAGACAGCATCGTCGTGACGACCGACGGCGGCGTGATCTGCGCCATGAGCCGGCGGCGGCCAGCGCACTTCTGGCAGCGCAGTCCGTCTACCGCGCAGTCGTCGCCCCAGCTACAGGCTGGCGGAGGGCCAGCTACCAGAGCTCCCCAGAACGTGCGGGCGCAGCGTTCTTCGGCTTTGGGACGGGTAAAAACGCCGCACAACGAGTCGCTCGGAGCGCCTCAGCGGATCAGCCCCTATACTCAGCGGGGTCGTCCGTCTCCCCACTGCTACGCCAGCTTGCCCCGAGGCCCTCGCCTCCCGACCCATCGCTTGCCACGCAGCTGCTGAAGGGCAGCGCACGCGACGACGACAGCCACGCAGCGGAGCTGCTCGAGCTGGTCGGGGCCGAGCTACGCCGTCTCGCGGCGGCGTACCTGCGACGCGAGCGCGTCGGGCACACGCTCCAGCCGACGGCGCTGGTCAACGAGGCGTACCTCAAGCTGATCGACTCCACTGTGCTTGTGAGCGGCGACCGTGCGCGCTTCCTGGGGCTCGCGGCGCGAGCCATGCGTCAGGTACTGATCGACTTCGCGCGCAAGCGCAAGGCCAACCGGCGCGGCGGCAAGGACTGGGACCGCGTGAGCCTGCACCCCGACATGGTCCACGACACAGGGGCCAAGCGGGACGACTACAATCTGTTCGACCTCGACGACGCCCTCACCCGCTTCGCCGCCCTGCACGAGAAGGCCTCCCAGGTCGTCGAGCTGCGCTTCTTCGGCGGACTCACCAACGAAGAGACCGGCTCGGTGCTCGGCATCAGCGACCGCATGGTGAGGAAATACTGGACGTCCGCACGGACCTGGCTCGGGCGCGAGCTCAGCGCGGCGGATCCCAGGTGAACCCCGAGTCGTGAGCGACACGACCTTCGAGCGGATCATGGAAGTCCTGGACGCGGCTCGAGAGTTGCGAGGTCAGGAGCGCGAGCAGTTCCTCGAGACGGCCTGCGGCGATGACGATGCTGTGTGCGCCGAGGTCTATCACTGCTCAGCCAGGCAGACACCGAGGAAAGCTCCGACGAGGGACTCATCGCCGGCTTCGACGACGGCTCGGTGCGTGAGCTCTTGGCCGACGCGACGGGCGCGCTCGGGAGCACCGAGCGCACTGTCAGCGACGACAACATGGAGCCGCCCACTCCCGACACGATCGGTCCGTTCCGCATCGTGCGACGCATCACCACCGGCGGCATGGGCACGGTCTTCGAGGCCGAGCAACGAGACCCCGAGCGGCGCGTCGCGCTCAAGACCATGGGTCCGGAGCTGTTCACGCCGACCCTGCTCAAGCGCTTCCGCCGTGAGGCCCAGATCCTGGGGCGACTGCAGCATCCCGGCATCGCCCAGGTCTTCGAGGCCGACACCGTCGAGCAAGGCGGCAGCATGCTGCCCTCCTGCGCCATGGAGTTCGTGGACGGCAAGCCGCTGGGCACCTTCGCGGCCGACGGAGATCTGTCAGAGCGCGACCGACTCAAGCTCTTCGCGCAGATCTGCGACGCGGTGCACTACGCCCACAGCGAAGGCGTTGTGCATCGGGACCTCAAGCCCGACAACATCCTCGTCACGGCAGGCGGACACCCGAAGATCCTCGACTTCGGCATCGCGCGTCTCAGCGCCTCCGACGTGGCTGCCCCGACGTTCGTCACCGAGGTCGGGCAGATCATGGGCACGCTGCCCTACATCAGCCCCGAGCAGGTCAGCGGCAAGTCCGACAAGATCGACGCGCGCAGCGACCTCTAGCTGTTGTTCGAGCTGTTGTCCGGTCGACGCCCGCACGAGCTGACCGACAGGTCCCTGCCCGACGCGGCGCGCATCATCCGCGAGGAGGAGGCCACGCGCCTCGGCAGTCTGGCGACCCGTTGGCGGGGCGACGTGGAGACGATCGTCGGCAAGGCGCTCGACAAAGACCCGGCCCGTCGCTACCTGGGAGCAGACGAGCTGGCCGCCGATGTCCGCCGCCACCTCTCCGACCAGCCCATCACGGCCCACGCGCCCAGCCGCTTCTACCAGCTGCGCAAGTTCGCGCAGCGCCACTGGGAGCTCGACCTCGTCATGACGGCGTCGCCCAGATCGTATTGGCAGTACCGCATGGCGGCTGCCTTCAGCGCCGACGAGAGCTTCCTGGCGGCACTCGTCGCCGACGATCGGGTCGCGGTGTTCGAGGCCGAGACGGGAGCCCGACGGTACAGCCTCGAGCTGAGCGGCAGCCTGAGCCCCAATTGCCTCGCAGCGACCGACTCCGGATTCCTGACCGTCACGCGCGACGGTCACGTCGCCCACTGGGCTGCGGCCACTGGCGAGCTGCTCGCGGAAGACCGCATCCCCGGGCCGATCCACAGCATGGCCTGGGACGAGCCCCACGGACGCCTGGCCCTCGTATCCGACGGCTTTCGGAGCGGGGAACACCGACTCTTCGTGGGGCCCATCGGTGCGATCGAGGAGCTCGGCCTGGAGGCGTTCGCCCACACCGGGGTCGCGGGCCATTACCCGATGGGCTGGGTCGTCGGGGGGAGCACCCTGGTCGGAAGCAATGGCGCCCAGCCGTGCGAGTGAAGCCAGCTCGCCGATCGAGAGCACGTCCGCAGCCAAAGGATCACGCAGAGCAGCGGCTGCTCGAAAGAGCCCCTGCAAGTCTTGCGCGTCTAGCTGTTCGGCGGGCCCCATCGATTTGCGGTGTTCGAGCTTGGCCAGGAACAGGCCCATGAAGCCGAGTACCTTGGCGTGGGCGGCGAGCCGCTCGCCCTTGGCCTGCAGGATTTCTCGCAGCAAGGACTCTGACTGGTAGTCGGGGCTTCGTACAGCACCGAGCCGCCAGACAGATGGAGTGCTTCGAAGTCTGCGGGGAAGTCGCCGGTCAGGAACTCCCGATGGAAGCGCAGGAACACCGACTCGATGCGTTGGTTCGGCACGCTCACACCACTCACGCTGCTACCGGGAGGGTAGAGCAGCATTCCCGAGGGCAGGTGTCGCTGCAGCGTGACCTCCGTGGTGCCGACCGTTCTGACCAGCGCGTCATTGGCCAGGTTGATGTTCAGTCCGTACCACTCGCTGTCCACGGAGTTCGTGGTGGTGATGTCCAGCGGTTGCTTGAGCGTGGCCCAGTAGTGAGAGAGCTCCAACTGACCCGGGACGGCGATCCGTTCCATGCGGCCCACGCCGACCGCGGGACTCATCTCCAAGCGGGACGGCGCCCCGAGCGCATCGGCGCCGAAGATCTCCCTGAACTGCTCCAGGAGGTTCTGGCTCACGTCCAACTCGATCTTCAACGGCACGGTTCCTCGGACAGGGAAGCTCTGGGCGATTGTACGCGTCCAGCCCATGGCGATGCTGCAGGAGCGTGCCGCAACTCACCGATGCCGACTGCCTCCGAGGCCTCTCAGATTGGCCTACTGATTGGCCTGCTGCTTGGCCTACTGATTGGCCAGGCCGACACATCAGACGGTGCTTTCCCCAACCCTGTGCAACTCTCCGATGTCCGCACCGGCCTCTTTTAAGAAGGCGTCCAGATCGTCCTCGCGTGCCTCCGCGTCCCGCGCGCCCAGATCGATCAACGTCTTGATGTAGTCCGGCTGAAACATCACCAAGGAAATCAGATCGCTGGAACTCGTCTTTTGCGTACCCAAGCGGCGAGTCAAGAATCGAAACAGTCCCGGTAGCTTCGGCTCGTACTCCCCTGCGAGCTTGCCGAGGTCCATCGAGGGGCGGACGATGAACAATTCTACCGGGCGCAAATCACCGTGGGCCTCTGGCGCAGCGGCCCGCAACAACTCGTTGATCCGCTGCAAGTTCGCTGCATCCTGATCGAGTAAGTCGAGGAAGATCGCGTTCATCAGCACACCGGCGATCTGAGCCAGCGGTGGATAGCCCACGAAATCCGGGGCCGCAGCTTCATCCGGTGTGCGGCCGTAGCACGTGGAGACGGCGAAAATGTGAGAAGCTCCCAAGTGAATCGAAGGGGCGAGCGGGGAGTGCAAGCGCAGGCCTCCATCCCCATACCAAACCCCTTCGATTTGAACGGCCGGAAAAACGAGCGGAAGGGCTGCGGAGGCGAGCACGTGTTCCAAGCGCAATCGTGTGGGCGTGCCGATGCGGTTCGGTCGCTCCCAGAACTCAATGTCGTGGCCTTCGCAC
>JBLIMM010000152.1:0-10692 GCA_047638635.1 Pseudohongiellaceae bacterium
GCTCGCCATCGAAGCCTTGCCCCAGGGCTTTGCTGTGCACTTCACCGAGCCGGTCGACAAGGACAGCACGTCCGACCCGGCGTCGTGGAGCGCGCGGCGTTTCACCTATCGGCTGCACTCCGATTACGGCAGCGACGAGACCGACCCGTGGGATCTCGATGTGCTGTCCGTGTCCGTGGCCGATGACGGGCTCTCGGCGAAGCTGCGCATCGACGGCTTGGCAGCTGGCTACGTCCACGCCATTTCGGGGGCTGGAGTGCGCGCCGCGGACGGGCGGCCGCTGTTGCATGACGAGGGTTTCTACACGCTCATTGAACGGCCGGGTCCTGAGGTGCCCTTGGCCGTAGTGATCGCCGCGGACGCAACGACCCGCACCGTGGCGCAGCAACTCGCCGAAGTGCTGCAGCAGGGCGGCGCCTCGTGCCAAGTCATCGAGCCCCACGAAGATCCCGGGTCGCTGCGGGCTCTGCGCGACGCCAAGCTGGCGGTGTTTCTCGCAGGCGACTTCGTCCTCGACGCAGACCAGCGGGCGCCGCTGATGACCTATGCCGATGGCGGGCACGGCTGGCTTTCTGTGGGCCCTGGGCTGCGGCCCTTGGCAGCTGGTGTCGAGACCGACACCCACATCGAAAGCCACGTCGATAAACAGATTGATAGCGACAGCGAAAGCGGCACCGGCATGAACGCCGAAGTCAGTCATGCCGACGACGACGATCCCCAGAACAGTGCTTCCGAGGACGCAGCTTTACTCGCCGACTCCTTGTCTTCCAGAGATCAGCCCTGGCCCCCGGCTGATGTCGACGAGAGCGGCAGCGACGCCGACTCAGGCAGCAGCCCTACCACGCAGAGATATCTCTGGAGAATCGGCGGCGACCGCCAGCGCATCTTGGTAGCAGACCTCGATCTCAACGACGTCAATGTGTTCAACGAGTTCAACGAGTTCAACGAGCTCAATGAGCTGCCAAGCCTTGCGCTGCTCGCCGAAGCCGCTTGGTGGGCCGCCGGCCGGGACTGATCAGAGAATCTCGGAGCTTCCTGAACGAATCTGATTCGGTCTGTAACCCGACCACGCTGTAGGGCTCATAGCGACTCTGCTCGCTTGCGAAGCGTCCCGTCAGCCCTGCCTAGGCGGGATGCTTCGCTCCTCCCACCCGCGAGGTTGCCATGGCTGTCAGCGAGCCAAGATCATTCCCCAGCCCGCTCGTCACGCCCCCCCACAGCGATCGCCCGCTGATCGTTTCGGCCAGCCGCGCCGTGGCCTCCCTCGATGCCAAGGCCCTCTCCGAAGCGGTCGCCCTAGAAGTCATGGGCTGGCGCCAAGACGGCGACTCTTGGCAGCGCCCCGCTCAACGGGAAAGCCGCGCCTGGGAGCCCACCGCCAAACCCATCTTCGCCAGTAGCCCCCGAGAAGCGTCCAACGCCGTCAACCAAGCCCTCGCCGACGGCTGGCACTGCACCATCCACTTCCAACCCAGCACCAAGATCCACGCCGTCAGCCTCTGGCGCCGCCCCCACGACCGGGTCAGCAGCGAAGGCGAGTCTATGCCGCTCGCGGCATGCCGAGCGATTCTAGAGTTAGCCAGAAGCCGCTGGCACTCGCGGCCTCTGACGCCAGCTTGAGCTGAGCAGGGCAGCTCCCCGTCACCCCGCAGCGTTCTCCAGCAACCGCTCTACCCACGCGGCCAGCACATCGACCGCCGGACCGCCTTGGCCGTATTCGGGGATGATCATGTGGGCGTGGCGTTTGCTCGATTCGACGAACTTGTGGTGCATGGGGCGCACTGTGGATTCGTATTGGCGGAGGACATCTTCGGGGGTGCGGCCTCGTTCGGCGACGTCTCGGCGGATGCGCCGGGTGAGCCGTACGTCCGCGTCTACGTCCACGAAGACTCTGAGATTGAGTTGGCTGCGGAGGGTTTCGCTGGCTAGTAGCAGAATGCCCTCGACGATGATCACCGGGCGAGGTTCGATCCGCTGGGTGTGCTCGCTGCGAGTGTGAGTGGCGAAGTCGTAGAGGGGCACGTCCACGGCGTTGCCCTGGCGCAGGGACGACAGTTGTTCCACTAGCAGCGACGTCTCCAGAGCATCCGGGTGGTCGAAGTTGTAGGCCGCCGGATCCGTCCCGTTCAGGTCGCGGTAGTAGCTGTCGTGGGACAACACCACCACTCGCCCGGTGCCCACCCGCTGAATCAGCTGGCGAGCCAAGGTGGTCTTGCCTGAGCCACTGCCTCCAGCCAAGCCGAGGGTGAACACGGACGGCCGTGCTGCGGGCCTTGCTGCGGTCATTGAGGGTGCCACCTTGCGCCGGGGTCGCTTTGCGAGGGGCGCATGGTAGCGCGACGGAGGCTCCCTGCCGACAGCGGCCCGCTGACGAACTCCCTGGGTGCGTCGTCAGCGCGCTGCGGCGGCATCCATCACGGCGTTGCGGGCGCTATCTAGGTACTGAGCGGGGTTGGACATGCCCACCGTGTGGCACTGTCCCACGAAGTGCGGCATGACGTTGGCGCCGCTCAAGATGGCTTTGTCCAGCTCGGTGACCCCGTCTTCAGGGTTGTCGAGCACCAGGTTGGTGACAAACTCGCACCAGAACCCAGAGAACGAAGTGGTGTAGGACGTCACTTCCGCCCGGGCCCAGGTGGGGATGCCCGCCGCCCACAAGGCCGCACCAGACTCGGACAGGTCATCGTTGGGGCCGCAGCCCACGCCGAACACCTGGCCTATGCCCGCGAGGGAGCTGGCCAGAGGCGTCCCCAAGTAGGGCGAACCGAGAGACTGAATCCGTCGGTCGCCGATGGCGAAGTCGAGGCCGCTGGTGTAGTAGGTCAGCAGGTGCAACGACGCCGGGCCCCCTTGGCTGTGGGCTACCACCCCGAAGGAGTCGAAGCCGGAGCCCAGGGCCGCGATGAGTTGGGCGAACTCGTCGTGGCTACGGTTGGCGTTTTGATCGTCGAGGGTCAGGGTCTGTCCGCTGAAATGAGAGGGCGGCCAGGCGAGGTCCGCGCAGTAACCGTGAACCAACAGCAAGCCACGTTCGGGCGGGTTCAGCGGGCCGATGGGCCCGGACGGCGCTGTGACGCCGGTCGCTTTGGGTGGACGCAAGCCCGTGCGGAGGGTGGCGCGACTGCTACCCGAAGGGCTGATGGTCGTTGCGCTGAGAGCGACCATCGGCACACCCATCAACATGTCAGAGGTGGTCTTTGCCGATGGCGGCAAGAGCGCGGCGCTTGGCAGTTCCTCCACGAACAACGCCGTGTCCGGCAGCTCGTCGAGCACCGCGTGGGTGTCGCGATCCTGCACGCGCAGGTGACGCAGCACGAGGTTTTGGGGAGCCCCCGCTCGGGCCAACCACGCGCCGTGCAACGACAGGGTCAAGGTGCCGTCGGCGGCGGGCGTGGCCATGGTGCTCATCCAGGCCACGGCGTGTTCAGCCCACACTTCTGCGGACACTTGCACGGTCTTCGGTAATCCCAAAAGGTTCGCGCCGATATCAAAAGCCAAGCGGTCGTCGCTCTCGACGCGGGTCGTCACCTCGCCGGTCAGCCGCAGCGCGGGGTCAGAGACCGCCAGCAAGTGCTCGGCCGTGCGCAAGAACGGCAGCCCGTCGTGCCCCATGCCTCGCGCCACCAGAGAGACATGCGCTGTCCCTGCCGGGAGCGGCGGCAGGACCAGGCCGAACACTCCGTCGTTGGCCGCGCCGTCACCGTGCAGGCCATCGTCAGCAACGGGCCAGGGCATCTTCGACCCTGCAACGGACACAGTGGCGCTCACTTCCGTGAGCTGACCGCCGCGGGTTGATGCGTTCGAAGAGGAGGCGGACTCGCCGCTGTAAGCCACGATGCCAATGGAGCGATCGCTGGTCAGTCGCCAAGACGTGGTGTGACTCACCAAACGCGCCGCTCCCCCGCCGCCCACCAGCAGCAAACCGTCGGGAGCGCCAGCGCGGTGTTGGATGGTGATGGTCCACGAGCCCATGCGGTCGGTGGACACATCCCAGCGAGTGGCTGCGGCGCCTGGGAGCAAACCCAAGGGACCACTGGTGCTCAGCGCTCGGGCAGAGTCGCCCCATGAGGACAGCGTGCGGGGCAGCTCGCCAGGTTCAGCCAGGGTGATCTGCCACTGATCAGCTTCGGCAGACAGGGGCACGAACGACAGCTCGCCAAAACCCTCAGCGGGGATCGCCATCTGCCAACGTCCAGAGCTGTCGAAAACCACAGGCAACAAAGCCGACTTCGACACTCGTGCTGCTGACGAAGGGTCAGGCAAGCGCACGGTGCCCTGCAAGATGTCGTCAGCCGGAGCGTTGACCTGCTTGGCCTGCAAAGGTGCGAGTTGCGAGGATGGCAGGGTTTGACCGTGGGCTTGGGTGGGCAGGGCGAACAAGGTAAGGGCTACCAGCAAGCCGACGTTGGCCGTGACCCTCGCGGCTAGCGTCGCGGTCACCGGCGCGGTCGTGGTGCTGGTG
Organism: Pseudohongiellaceae bacterium; assembly: GCA_047638635.1. GTDB lineage: Bacteria > Planctomycetota > B15-G4 > B15-G4 > B15-G4 > CAZIAK01. The sequence continues at coordinate 4,463 of JBLIMM010000152.1, forward strand.
AACCTCTCGCAACTCACCGGGTCCAGCACCCGGGACTTCCCCTTCTGTGAACGCAGCAATCCAGTCCTCCAGGAAGTCATCGTCGAACGCATCGTCAGGTTCTCGTGAAGAGGGTCGTACCAACTCGCTGGGCAACAGCAGCAGCTGCCCAGCGCACAAATATACCTCGCCCGACGACCTTGCGGGGCCGCTCATCTGCCTGACTTCAGGCTGATTCAGGAGGCCCTGATTCTGGGGCCGCTTGCAGATCACGATGCAAGCCGCGCCAGAGCAAGCGGCAACCCAACCAAGGCATAAGCACCTGAAGCAAGGTGGGCATGGGCTGCAGCCACGAAGCGAGTCCACCGAGAAAGGCCAGCAGCATCAGCGCGCCGGCCACCACCAGGTAGCCGCGAATCCACGGCGTGCTCGCGGTGCGTCCCAACAGGAAGGCCAGGAACACGTGTGTCGGCACGGCCCAGAGGACGTTGCCGTTGTTCGCGGTCACGTGGTGGAGAGTGCCAAACCAGAAACCCAGCAAGACCAGCCCTGCCACCCCACACAGAAACAACAACGTGCCCTCGGTCCGTGTGGAGAGAGGCTGTCCTGCCCGGGCAGAACGCCTCGCAGTCCATAGACCTACCAAGGCGATCAGCGCACCGGCGACTGCGGCGGGCCATTGCGATCGGGCCGACACCGGCTCCCGCCCGCCGTCGTACAACGTCGACGTCGAACTGACAAAGGCTCGACCGTCGATCACTCCTCGATCGGCGGCGTCCCGAAACAAGGCTGGCAGGAACCAAGCCTGCTCAAACGTCGCGGTCTCGTCGACCTCTGATCCCAGAGAGGTTTCGATGCCCAGCTCAAACCAAAGGTGCGCGCCCAGCTGTGTGGCCAACAGTTGCCGAAACGTCCGGGTTTCTTCTGGGCCCTTGGGCAGAACCAGCGATTCACCGAGGGCTTTGCGCAAAATGCCTACCAAGCGCGTGGAGCAATTGTCGAAGAGGAAATCGTAGCGGTAGGTGCGGTTCTCCGGGAGCGCGTTGACCATCAGCCCTTCGTACAACGCTTGCCGCTGGGGACCGTCGAGATCGAGCAGCTGTTCGATGACCGTGCGCCGTTCGGCCTGGGCATCTTCGAGGAGGTACTGGAAGGGGTAGACGCCCAGGTTGTAGTCGAGCTCGCCGTAGATGAAGCGGCCGATGAAACCGTCGTCGAAGTTAAAAATGCCGTAGTTGAAGGTCGCGTCGAAGCGATAGACCGGGTCGGCGATGCGCAGGGCCCCGTGGCCGAAGAGATTCCAGGCCTGGTCCCCGGGCATCACGGTGATCAAGGACACTTGTGCAGACGACGACAAGGTGCGGGGCAGGTTGAGCGGCTTGCTGTCCCCTTGGGCGGCTGTCGTTGAGCTGAGCAGCGCGACGAGCAAGGCCAGCACAATGGCGACACTGTGAACACCTCCGAGACACCAAACGTGCAGAACGCCTGGGGACGGAGCCGAGGGCAGATCGGTGATCGCAGAAGACGGCGCCGCCGGAGCAGCCAGCAAATCATAGCGTGAGTGGACCATGGGCGGCATTGTGCCGCAGCCTCCCGTGCCCGCCGTGAGGTTTCCTCATGGGACCTCACGCCGGGTTACCCTGCGGCCCCTTCCTATCGCTTGCGAGAGTCGCTCATGTTGCTCCTTCCCCTGGCCTTCTTGCTCGGCTGCACGGCAGCGCTGCCCATGCCCGTCGCAGACACCGACCCAGCGGACGCAGCGTCAGCCCCGCTCAGCGCAGCGCAGCAACCGCCCGAGCCCACCCTCGCTCAGATCTTCAACCCACCGGGCCTGCTCGGCTTGCGCCCAGCGAGCACAGCGATCTCAGCAGACGGCCGCTGGGTGACCTACCGTTGGACCGATGTCATCGAGGAAGACGAGGGCGACGACGACGGTCATGCCAGCGAGCAAAGCGACGACGCTGTCGACGACGAAAGCAAAGACGACGAGGCCCCCGAACTGGATTGGTGGCTCGCCAACACGGCCACGGGCGAGCGGCGCGTTCTGTTTACCCACGACGACGACGTGTCTCTGCGCTGGGCCGCCGAGGGCGCTCTGCTCCTGGTCCAGCAGGGCGATTGGATCGACACACTCGACGTCGACGGCAACGGCGCACGCCAGCCGCTCTTCGAAGCCCAAGGTGGAGCCTCCCTGCAAGCGATTGCTGGCCAACGACTGCTGCTCTCAGCCCGAGCTGATCTTTCTCTCTGGCTGATCTCACTGAAGGACGGCAGCCGACAGTTGCTCAGCGAGGGCTGGCAGCGCACAAGCAGTCGCTTCGAGTGGGAAGAGGCTGCGGGGACAGTGGCGTTCTTCGCAGCCCCAGAAGACGCCGACGAAGGTGCGGACGACGGCACAGACGACGGCACAGCGGAGAGTTCCACGGCGGAGGAAAGCGCTGGCAGCTCGACCCAGGGCAAGACCGACCACGGACCCCAGTTCGTCTTGGTGAAGATCGACGGAGACACGGAGTTCGCTGCGAGCGCCTCCGCTGGCGACGGCGCTGGCACAGAAGACATCGACCCGAGCGACGCCGCCGACAGCAGCTCCCGCCGAACCCTGTTCCCCGTCACAGCCCTCTCCATCACCTCAGGGCCCAGCACCGACCTCTCCCCCAACGGCCGCTTCGTCTCGCTGACCGTTGTCGACCGCAGCTCCGAACACGAGCTCATCATGGCCGACTACCTCACCGAGAAAGTGACCGCCATCCCTGTGCGCGACTCCCTCGCCGGAGACCCCGCCAGCACGGTGGCCGTGTCCATCTTTGATGTGGACGCAGGCGAGACGTTCAAGCCAGCTCTCGATCAAGCAGAGCGTTATTCCCTGCGGCGTACCAGCTGGTCCCCCGATGGCTCGCTGCTGTTGCTCGACCGCATCAGCGAAGACTATCACGTGCGTCAGGTCCTCGTGGTCGACCCCACAGCCCGGAGCACCCGGCTCGTCTTCACCGAACGAGACGACGCTTGGATCGGTGCGCCCACCGTGTGGTCCGGTTGGTCCCAAGACAGCGGCAGTGTGCTGCTCACTAGCGAACGCAACGGTTACAACCATCTCTATCGCGTGGACGCCCAAGGCGGCGAGCCCGTGGCGCTCACCCATGGCTCATGGGAGATCGATCGCGTCACCACTCTGGCCCGCGATCCGCGACTGTTGCTCACGTCACACGGCCTCGAGGATCCCGCGTCCATGGAGCTGCAACTGGTCGACTCGCGCAACGGCAACGAGCAACGGCTCGTGGGCGCAATGGCCTGGGCCGATCGTCCCCAAGTGAGCGCGGACGGCAGCACCATTCTCTACCGCTACGCTACCCTCGGGCGCCCTTGGGATCTGCACGCCATCACCGTAGGCGATGACCTCCTCGCAGACGACGCGGCAGTGCAGCTCTCAGACACAGTGCCCGAAGCGCTAGGCGCCCTCGAACTCCCCGCGCCCGAGTTGATCAGTTACACCAACCCGGACGACGGCGCCACCGTGCACGCCTACCTCTACAAGCCCCAGCCCTTCGACCCCAGCCAGCGCTACCCCGCGGTCATGTTCATTCATGGCGCGGGACAACTGCAGCAAGTGCGTCGGTCTATGTCGGCCTACGAGGTGAACATGTTGTTTCACCATCGCCTCGCCCGCCAAGGCTTCGTGGTCATCGATCCGGACTACCGCCACAGCAACGGCTACGGTCGCGACTTCCGCGCAGCGATTCACGGGCACATGGGCGGCAAGGATCTCGACGATGCCGTCGCGGGCATCGACTACCTCGAAACCCTCGGCTACGTCGACACAGACAACGTCGGCATCTACGGCGGATCCTACGGGGGCTTCATGGTGCTCATGGCGCTGTTCACCCAGCCCGAGGCCTTCGCCGCCGGCGCCGCCCTGCGCTCGGTGACCGACTGGCGCACTTACAACCACTGGTACACCAACCCGCGCTTGGGCCTCCCTGACGAAGACGCCGAGGCCTACGAGCTCAGCAGCCCCATCGATCACGTCGAGGGTCTGCAGAACCCGCTGCTGCTCTTGCACGGGCTCAAGGACAACAACGTCTTCGCCCAGGACTCGATCCGGCTCATGGAGAAGATGATCGAGTTGGGCAAAGACTTCGAGGTGATGCTCTACCCCAGCCAAGGCCACGGCTTCACCGACCCGGCCTCATGGGTCGACGAGTACAAACGAATCGAACGACTGTTCGTCCGCGAGCTGCAAGAGTGACGTTGAAGTCCCCCGGAGCACGCTCTTTAAGAGCTGCGCTCCGAGGATGGGTTGCTCAGAGAGCCCCGAGCCCGTCCATAGCAGCTTGAATGCGTGCTTGCTGACCCTCGCCAGCCATGGAAAGCGCCTTGGCGTACTGCTCTCGCGCTTCCCGCGCACGCCCGGCCTTGGCGTAGGCCTCCGCCAAGCTGTCGAAGACGTTCCAAGATTCGGGGTAGTCTGCGATGTTCCGCTCGAAGAGAGCGATGGCCTCGTCGGCCCGTCCCTGGCCAGCGAACTGGTAGCCCATGGCGTTCACGTTGACTTCAGTGGCCAGAGCGAAAGCCTTCTCACGCTCCGCCTCCACTTCGCCGTTGCGGTCTAAGGCCTCGAGCAAGCCAGCCTTGGTCCAGTGCTTACAAAACGTGGCGCCCGTACGAAACGAGGAGTCACACCAAGCCAGAGCCTCTTGGTGGTTCACGTCGTTCGCCAAACACCACGCGGCGGCGCTAGCGAAACTCTCAGGGTTGAAGCCGGGGATGCCGCGTAAGTAAACGTCGCGAATCTCAGCCAGCACGTTCGAGGTGAGGTCGACAGTGATCGGCACGGGGACGGCGAGTTCATCCCAGCGCATGGTGAGCGACCCGCCACTCTTGCTCAGGTCAGTGAACTAACCCATCCACTCAGTGAACGGTGCACTCTTAGCGGGGACGTCAACGCGCAAGGCATCTTCGTTGACGTCGTAGAAGTCGCTGCCCCAAGACGATGAGTTGTTGGAGAAGATGATCGTCCAACTGTCAGCGCCGGGAATCATGTGCAGGCCGTAAGTGCCCGCAGCAAGGGCTTCGCCAGCGACGGAGACCGGGCCGCTGAAGCTCACGATGGTGTTCTCGTTTGCCCCAGCGCGCCAGATCTGTCCGAAGGGAATGAGCGAACCAAAGATCTGTCGGCCTTTGACAGCGGGTCGATGGTCGTTCACCTCGATGTTGGTCAGCCCGATGGACTGCATCACTTGTGCCGGCGGGCTAGCGGGGGGGCCGGGCAAGGCTTCTTGCGCTGTGGCCGACGGAGCCAGAAACGTCGAGAAAAACAAGGCGGAAGTGCTCACGACAGACAGAAAACGCTCGGGTGACAGAGGGAGATCCTCAGTTCAGAAAAGGCCGGAGCGCTTGCAGAACAGCGAGACTAGCAGGGCGAGCGAGATCGTCCCTCGGACGACACCGTGGCGCTGCGGTGCTCGATCTGTGCCCACGGGCGAACACTTCCCCCATGTGTCGTACAGTGCTGACTCACTGCGAGGACGCCATGGCCGAAGCCGACAACACCAACGTGCACGATCACGCGCTCCACAGTGTGGGCGGCCAACGGGGACACCTGGCTCGGCGGGTGTTTCACGTGTCCATGGCTGCGATCCCCGTGCTCTGGTATTGGCACGTAGGTAGCCTCGAAGAAGCACTCGGCCAGTCGCGCCAAACGCTCCTCGGCTGGACCCTCTCGATCCTTGTCGTGCTTGAGTTCTTGCGCATCTCCCGAGGCATCACCGTCTTCGGCCAGCGGAATTACGAAGCACGGCAATTCTCGGCCATGGGCTGGGGTTCGGTGTCCGTAGGCGCCACGCTGTACTTCGCACCCGCACTGGGCGTGCAAGGCGCGGCCATGGGCCTGCCGATCATTTGGAGCTTGGCCATCGTCGACCCGCTTCTCGGCGAACTGCGGCGCGCGGGCAAGCCCAACGGTTTCGTGTTTGCCGCAGGGGTCGCGACCACCGCAGCCATCTGGGTCTGCAGCGGTCTGTGGCTCGGCGCGCCCCTGTGGTTAGCGGCGATCATGGCCCCGCTCACCGTCGCTGCCGAATGGCCGCGCATTCGCTGGATCGACGACAACGCCACCATGACCTTGGTGCCGTTGGTCGCAGCCCTGGCTCTAGCTCCGTTGATCTAACAACTGGTGCAACTCGCGAGCGCGCTCGGCGCTCAAGAACGCGCCATCAATGGAGGCCTTGGTCAAAGCGCACAGGGTCGCTTCGTCG
>JBLIMM010000153.1:0-10610 GCA_047638635.1 Pseudohongiellaceae bacterium
TCGGTCAAGGCCTGGGTGAACGGCCTGGCCACCGCCGACGTGCTGGACACCCTCGATCTCTCCGGCAAGATCGCCCTGCAGATTCACAGCGGAAACAACAGCGCCATGCGCTGGCGACAGCTGCGCTTGACCGACCTGGGGCAGCACCAATGGGTGACCTGGCTCGGCGTTGGATCCGTCACTGAATGGACCACCGGGGGCCCGGGCTGGCGCACCACCGCAGAAGGTCTAGCGCCCCACGAAAGCTCCTCGGTCCACGGTCCAGCTGTGCTGTTGAGCCCGACCATGGTGAAGGACACGGCGCTGCAACTCAGGTATCGATCCGCAGGCCAGCTCGCCCTGATTCTCGCCGCCCCCACCGAGCCACCAGCGGGGGATGGCTCGGAGCCACTCCCCCTAGCCCCGGGCTTGCACGCACTCCCCAGGGTCGGCCTGCTGGTGCGGCCGCCCGCCACGGACGGTTGGGCCGACCTCTCGGTGAGCCTGGCGGGAGGCCGGGTCGCCGTGCATGTGGACGGAACCCTGCTCGGTGAGCGGCTGCACGGGATCACATCCGCAGCACGGCTCGTCGTGTTGGCTGAGGGGCCCGACTGCGCCGTGGCTCAGCTGAAACGGCTCGTTCCTGGCGGCGGTTCAGCCGCTGCTAACAGCCGCTCTCGGTAGCGCCTGCGTCCAGACGTCGCCGCAGCTCGCTCGGCTCACATCTCAGCAGCGGTGCCCAGCCCTACCCGTCGACCTGCAGTCCGTTGCTTCCGGCCAGGCCTTGGGGCGCGCTGCCGTCGACGACCCAGTACTGCAACCAGAGCGTTGAGCCCAACGGGACCGCGGACGGCCAGACGCCGCCGATGAGCAGTTGTCCATTGCCATCCGTGAGCAAGCCTGACACGAGCAGGTCGGGAGAAGGCACCAGGACGCCGCCCTTGAAGAGCACGTTCACTGGGGACAGACCCAGCACCAGAGTGGCGGGTGCGCTCGGCGTGGCGCCTGACATGGTCACCGAGACCGCCTGGCCAGAACAGGGCTGGCCAGCACCGACCAGCGCGGGGAGCCCCAGAGCCCCGGCGACTCCTCCGCCCACGTTCAACCAACTCCCAGCTCCCGTGGGCACCAGGGCTACGTCGAGTTGCAGCGAGCCGTTGGTCACCGTGGCGGAGACATCTTGGGTGACGTAGCCCGGCGCGGAAAAGCGCAGAGTCCACGGGCCGCCCGGAAGCCACGAGTGAAAGCGGCCAGTGCTCCCGTCGCTTCCGTTCACTTCGCCATTCTCCAAGACCAGTCCGACCACAGTCAGGTCGGCGGCCAAGGGCAGACCAGAGCAGAGGTCGGTCACGTGACCGGTCACCGGGATGGGCCGGTTCAGGAAGTACAGGATGCCCGACCACACCTGCGCTGCCTCCGCCTGGGCCGAGGCGAACGACGGCTGAAACTCGGTCGCAGTCTCGGGCAGGAAGGCCAGGCTCCCCGTGGTGGCGGTGTGCAGATGGATGTCGCCCGCCAAGCAGCAGCTCGAGCCGATGTCCCCTGCGTAGCCCATGGCGGCGCTCAGCCTCGTCGCCTCCAGGCCGAAGTAAGTATCGAGGGGATGGTTCCAGCAACCGTAGCCGAAGCGCACCTCCTGGCCCGAAGAGTGAAAGTCGATGACCTTGGCGAAGCGTCGATCGGCGGAGAGAGCCATCATCGTCTGGGTCTCTGGCTCGCTCGCAGACTCAGGGCCCTCGTAGGTCGACGACGAGGGGCTGGAACTGCTGCCGCAGCCCTCTTCCCAACCGACGGGATAGTTGCGATTGAGATCGACGCCGATGGCACCCGGAAAAACCCGGCGGTTCTTGCGCCACAGGTTGTTGCCCACGAAGACCTCGACGTAGCCGTCAGGGTTCCACACCGGCGCGACCCAGATCTCGTTGCCGTCGACGATCGCGGTGATGTCCGGGTCCACACCGTGTCCGGCCAGCAACTGGGTGATCGCGTTCAAGGCGATGACGGGAGTGACGATCTCCCGGGCGTGGTGAGTGGAAACAAGCAACACCCGGGGCTCGTCCTCGTCCAAGGCCACGTTGTCGGAGATCTTGACGGCGAGCAGGTGGCGCCCCTCGAAAGTAGGCGACGCGCCATAGAGAGCGGTGAGGTCAACAACCGTGCAGATGTCGGGGCGCGACGCTTCGGCCGCGAAGAGCGCGGCCTCGATGGCTGACAAGTCAGAGTAGCCCGCAGGCACCGCCGCCTCTTCGCCTGACAAGCGTTCAGCTTGAATCTCGACGAACGGCCGCCCCACTCCGAGCACTTCGGGGGACAGTCCCCGGTGACGCAGCTGCTCGAGTTCGTCCGCATTGACCACCAGCTCGAGAGGCTCGACCGAGAGCACATCGAAGCCATCGGCCTGGAGCTGGTCCGCGGCGCCTCCCGGGAGGGCGATGCGAAAGAGCTCGTCTACAGGACCCGCGGAGGCCAGAGAGAGAACGAAGCAGACCGCTGCGAAACTACTGAGAGGGTTCACTGTGTGGGCTCCGGCACGCACGCGTAGATTGTCGGCCCCAGTCTACGCCGCTTCGCCCAGACCATACGGCTCAGCAGAGGAAATCCCGCGACGGTCCGCGATCCCTGGAACCTCGGCACGCTTCTGTCTGCCTTGTTTGCCCTACGGTTCGAGCCAGTCGCCCAGGTCGAACGTGGTGAGTTGATAGCCACCGCCGAGGGCTGTCATGGCGGCGTCGACTTCAGCGATGTACTTCGTATAGAAGGGTCCCGAGGTTGAGGTGAAGTGAGTCAACGCCAGTACAGCCTCGCCATCGATCAGGAAGAAGGCAGCGTTGCCGCTGTCACCACTGATGATCGTCTCGGAGAACGGAAAGCGCAGGGCGCCGGCTCCGTTGGTGTGTTGAATGCTGTTCCCCGAGATGAAGTTCAGCTCTCGTGCGATGGCTTTTTCTTCTTGGTCGAGGTGCAGCATGGGCAGATCGGTCACCTCCCAGAGAAACTTGCCCCAATCTGCAGCCAACACCTTGAAGAAGCCGATGCTGGGTGGCACGTCGCTGTCGAGCACCCCCACCGCCGTGTCTCCGCCAGGGAAGGACACCCCCACCACCTGACGGCTGACGGTCACATCGTCGGCAGTCACGAACACGATCTCGTTGCTGCCCGGGGTCGTACTGATGGGGAAGTGCTTGGCGAAGACGATGTGACGCGGGCTCACCAGGGTGCCCGCGCGGGTGTTGGCGCCGGTGGCGTTCCAGGGGCTGATGCCGGTCAGGTCGAAGCCGGCGGCCCAGCAGTCCGGGTTGCGGACGAAGGTCTTGTTGACGAAGTCTTGCGAGCTGTAGAGGGGCTTCGACTGGGTGGGTGGCTGGGCCGCCATGAGCAGAGCATCGAAGTCCGTCGAGAACTCGTCGAAGAGCTGCACAGCCTTGCCCTTCAAACTGTTGCTGGCTGAGAAACCCAAGGGCGCGGCGCCGTCTGCCACCCAGCACTGCACAAAGAGCTTGGTGCCGTGGGGCACCCCCGTGGGCACGAGGCCTTGCAGAGAGAGTGTGGCAGGCGTGCCTGGCGTGCCCAAGGTCGCCAGGGGCAGGACGATGTCAGCGATGGGCACCATGACGCCACCCTTGAAGGGCGCGTCGATCCTCCCGAAGCCCACGACCCAGAAGGCTGTGGACTGCGCCAGGGCACCGTCGAGGGTGAGGGTCAATGTGGTCGAGGCAACGAAGGGCCCCGTCCCTGAGAGCACCGGCGCTCCATGGGTGCCAGCCAGTCCGTTGCCCAGGTCGATCCAGGCGTTACCCGGCGGGTCGGCCCAAGCGAGAGGAGCCAGGATCACCGTGAAGCAAACAGCGACGAGCAGAGAGCGAATCATCAAAGGACCTCGGGAGACGGGACGGCCCAGCTTAGCTGCTCAGCCGTTCGGCCGGGGTTCGAGACTCATGCCATCCCAGGGCGAGGACCCGTCCATTTCTCGGATCACGACACAACTTTTCGATTGGCTTGTCCAGTCGCACCCAACCCTGTCGTATTTACCTAACGCACCGATCCGGGTGCCTCCTCCAGCCCATTGGAACGCTCAGAACCATGAAGATTTTTTCAACTCGTTGGATGGCACAAGCGATCGCCTCGCTCGTGCTGGCGCTCTCGGGCGCCAGCCCCGCTTTCTGCCAGAACCTGTTGCCTAATGGCGACTTCGAGCTGGGCAACACAGGGTTCTCATCCTCTGCTGCCTTCGCGCCCTCTGGGCCGATGGTCAGTGGCCAGTACTCAGTGCGAAGCGATCCCTCCACAGCGAACGGTCAATGGTGCCAACTCGACCACACGAGCGGTCTTGGCAACATGCTCATCTGCGATGGGACTCCGGGCTTAGCCACCGCAGCTTGGCGCACGACGATGAACCTCATCGTCGGCGACAGCTACACTTTCGAAGCCTGGGTGAACAACCTGATCTGCATCAACAGCTACACTGACCCCGTCATGGAACTCAGGGTGGACGGCGTGACCTCTGCCGGGCCGCTCACCTTGCCAGAGACTCCTGACCAGTGGATCAAGCTCTCTGCGACCTTTGTGGCCACGAGCTCCTCAACGTTGCTTGAGGTTGTGTCCAGCTCATTCGCCGGCACTGGTAATGACTTCGCGATCGACGACGTTAGCCTGGTGTCCCTGAGCCAGGCCCCGCCCGCCGTCATCTACACCGTCTCGGACCAGAACGCTCTCACCATCGTCGACATTGATGAGAACTGCGCGATCACGACTGTGGGTGTCACCCGGGACGCGGATGGCACGGTGCGCCAGCTGGGCGACCTGGCCTACGACGCCTCGCTGAACACTCTCTTCGGCATCACCTCTGGGGGAGACCTGTTCACTGTCGACCGGGCCACGGGCACCACGGTTCAGGTCCTGTCCCTGCCGTCGAACGGTTTCAACTCGTGGAGCTCGCTGGAAGTCGGCAATGGCAGCGGACTGCTCTACGCCCTGGACTCATCCGGCAACAACCAGATGGTCCTGATCGATACGATCGCCTTGTCGACGACTGTGATCGGGAGCACGTTTCAGCCCGAGGGCTTCGTCCCCAACCTCTTCCCTCCCACGGGACCGAATGGAGCGACCTACGTCATCGGCGCCAAGGGTGGCCCGGTAGGAGGTGGCGTTGCTCTCCGCGGTCTCGCCAGAAGCTACGGCACGTACTACTCCTACAAGCAGGCATCGAACCAGATCCTGGAGCTTGAGGAGACGACAGCGACGGTAGGTCTCGGCGGCCTCAACGCCTCGATCAGCAACCCCCGCTCGCTGGCATTTCGTCAAGGCTCATTGTCGCTGTACACCCTGCACAGCGACGGCACTCTGGCCACCATCAACGTGAGCTCGGGGCAGTCCCAGGTGATCTGCCAACTGCCGTACAGCATCGCCAGCGCCGGCGGCGGCCTGACCTTCGGGCCCGGCGAGAACCCCGGCCCCTTCGGGTTCGCCATCGCATCGCTCGGGGGTGCCGAGATCTCCACGGTCGGAGACAGCCTCTACGTGGGCAACATCGGCTCCAGCGGCAATGACGGCATCGCGATGCAGGTCGGGAGCGCCTTCTCGGGGGTCGCCGTCGAGCTCGAAGATCTGGAGCTCGACGATACACACGACGGTGAGGCGTTCGTCGTCAACGCGTTCGTCACGGCAGGCGGCACCTCGACGATCGGATCGACTCTCAGTTTGGAGGTCGTCAATGGCGCAGTCACCCTCGACGTAGACTTCTCGGGATTGGGTGCAACGAACGCGACGGTTCAGTTCTGGAACGAGGGCGTCCTGGTCGGAACCGACTCACTTGCGTCGCTCCAGACGAATCCCCTCTACGACTGCATCGCGTATTGCCTGAAGGAAATTGACTTCGGCATTCTCGATCCGTTCGACTCTGCTGAATGGCGGCTCTACCTCTGCGCGAAAGCCTGTGCCGCCCTCGCAGACATCGGGGTCTTCGACCTTATCGTCATCGGTGCCGTCAGCCCCGCACCCATCGACTCCCTCGACAGCCTTGAACTCTTCGGAACCAACCTCGCCAGCGGCATCACGATCACCGAGCAGGGTGCGCAGTTCGGCCAGACGATGGCTAGCGGCCTGGGAGGGGTGTCGATCCTGCCAGACGGCGATAACCTCAAGGTCGCGATCCCGAACCTGGGCAGCAGCGGCAACGACGGCATCGCCTTTAGCGCGGTGAATGCAACGGGTGATCCGACGAGTTCAGTCGGTGAGCTGTCTGTGAGCTATCTGCTGCCGGACTTGAATGGCCAGGAGGGGCTTGGATTTGAGGTCTTGTTCTTCGGCATCGAAGATGAAGACGCTACGAACATTAAGCCAGTCAAGGGCCCTCCAAACCCGAATTACGACATCAACTGTGTCAACGACATGCCTGTCCTTACTTGCTTTACAGCCCCGAACCCGGCCATCCCCGATCCGGGCCCATTCACTATGGAGATTTACAACGGAGGCCTCCTGGTCGCGACGATGCCGAACCAGACGGTCGGGAGTTCTTATTCGGTCACTCAGACCCAGCCGATTGGTGAGTGGAGCGTCATGGCCACCAACGACCCCGTGTTCATGACAGTGGATACCTTTCCAGCGAGTTCCATGATTGCGACGAGTTCCGGGCTGAATGTCATGGGTGACGAAGTCCGAATGATCCCCAACTCGACAACCCAGACGCTGATCGGGATCACCAGCGTCGAAGTGACAAACATCAGCTTGCCTGAGATCGTCTTCACCGGAACGAGCATCACTGCCAAGCCTTGGACCAAGCTCACCGGGAGTCTCGCTGGCGCGCTGGGGGCGCCCACCCTCATCGGCGCGGGCCCGCTGACCGCAGATTCGGACAACGCCTTTGTACTCGTCGATGGTGTCCCCGGCAGCACGGCTGTGCTCATCCTCGGTTTCAGCAACATCTCGGCCTCGTTCAAGAGCGGCGTCTTGGTTCCCAGCCCGGACATCCTGCTCAACTTGCCAACGGATGCCCTCGGCGGCTGGACGCTGCCGTTCGTCTTCCCCGCCGGCGTGCCGCCCGCGCTGTCGTTCTACTCCCAGGTCTGGATCCCTGACGGCACGGGGCCACAGGGTTTCTCCGTGACCAACGGACAGCAAGGGACCACTCCGTAGCAGGGTGTGAGTAAAAGGCCGTGATGGCGAGTTCGCCTCGGTGGTGTCGGACCGAGGCGACGAAGCCCGCAGCCTCTGTGCCCACAAGACGCGCGTCGAGACATCGATCTCGGCGCGCGTCTTTGCATTGAGTCCAGGAGACACACGAAATGGGATTTTCTGGTCACAAGCACCCCGCCGCAGCCGCCCTTCTTCATGGCGTCAAACAGAACGCAATCATTCCACTCAATCCCGGAGGCGGCACTCATGAGAACCCCTTGTCTCGGCACGACCCTGCTTTGGACCCTGTCCGCTCTTGCTCTCGGATTTCTGGGAGCCCCCCTCGCGGCTCAAAGCTCGCGACTCCCCGTGATCCTCTATCGCGATGCCGAACTGGCTCAGGACAACGGGGGCTGGAAGACCGCTGGGGAAGCACCGATCCTGCCGTCGGGGCGTCGCACTGAAGTCGTGCTGTTCCTGCTCCCCGAGGAAGAACCTGCCCCCGAGATGGAAGTGCTCAGTACATTCGTTGAAGGATTGGAGACCGACCCACTCACAGGTCGGTACGTCTTCACCCCTAGCCAGCGAGCCCCAACGACGATCGGCTTCGCGGTTCAGCTCAAGGATGAGCAAGGGGCCATCACGACCGTGTCGCGATTCGTCACCATCGAGAGTGTCCCGGAAGAGGAGTTGCTCGGCTCAGTGAGCCGTCCCGAGCCAGCCATGACCGTTGAGTCGATCACCCGCCGGGCGCGACTCCTCTCCATGGCAAAAGGAGAACTCAGGCCTACGGTGATCGATGGAGGAGAAACCCAGGCCGCAGCGGATCCAAGCCTCCAGCTCGGCGGCTCGGCCAAGCGATCGGCCCAACCCAAAGTTTGGTGCAAGGGAGTGACAGGCAGCTACAGGTGCGCCAACGGCTTCACGGCTCCCCTCACCATTCCATGCTGGAAGTCGTCTCTCAAGTGCACGGCAATCTCCCTGTGCACCCTCATGGATTCCGTCGGGACGAACAAGTGCCTAGACGATCAGCAAAGCCAGTTCTCCTACACCAAATGTAAGTGCTCGGAGTCTTGGATCGAAGGCCTCTGAACCCAAACCTCGCCCGCTTCCCACGGAGCGCACACAACGCTCTGTGACAAGTCGATCGATACGCTTCAAACCGCCCAGTCCAGGGGACTGCGATGCTTTTCCAGGTCCAGGTTTTCAGTGCTTCACGGACACCTCGAAGAGACCGTCGGAGAGAGAGCAGCGCCCGAACTGGGCGGACTTCACCAAGCACCGAGCCGCGTAAGCGAGCTCCCTCGAGAATGGGCAGTGAGACAGGGCTGCCGCGGAGACCCAATCCACCTGGGAAAGCCGGGGGCTGATAAGATCAAGGCCTCCTGGGGCTCACCCGATGTGGGTTTCAGGAACACCTCGCGGTGGGCTGCTCCCGCCTCCAGGCCGCGCTCTCTCCCAAACTTTTTAGAGGACCTCGCATGTCGTTCCCTCTCAGCGCCGCGTGCCTGTTCGCCGCCGTCCTCTTCGCTCCGGGGCTGGTCGCTCAGGATGCAGCTGTGGGCCCCCTGCTCACGCCCCGCGCCGCCTATGACACCGGCCCCGTGCGCGCCGCGCCCCTGCCCGCAGACCTCGACCCAGCTTTGGCTGCCAACATCGAGCGGCGCCTGACGATCAAGTTCGTCGACGCTGTGCGGGGCCGCGCCGACGGAACCGGCGGACTGGCTTCACGAGCCTCCGCCGACCTGTCCGCAGTGCGCACGGTCGCCGCCGCACACGGCCTGAGCTTCCGTCCGCTGATCAGCATCGACGAGACCACCCTGGCGAAACTCGAGCAGCGCGCCGCATCGCGTAGCGGTCGCGCCCAGCCCGACTTGGCCGGCATCCTCGCAGTGGAGACAGCGACGGTGGGTCTTGCGGAGCTCGAGTCCATCGGGCAACAGCTGCAAGATCTCGCCATGGTCGAGTACGCCTTCATCCAGCACCTGGGCACGCCACCACCGGGGGACATCGCGCCGACGACTCCGAACCTCTCCGGTAGCCAAGGCTACTTCGGCGCCAGCTCGGGCATGGATGTGGACGGCGCCCACGCCCTCGGCGCCCGGGGTGCGGGCGTGCGCATCAGCGACTGCGAGTACGGCTGGAACCCGAACCACGAGGACCTGCTTGACATTGATCTGCACCTCGAGCCCGGGCAGACGATTACCCAGTCCACAATCAACAACGGCTGGGACAGCCACGGCACGGCGGCGATCGGCGAGGCGAGCAGCGTCGACAACCCCTACGGCTGCACAGGCATGGCCCCCGATGCTGCAGTCTACACTTACCCCGAGGCGTCCGTTGAACAGGGCTACCGCCGGGTGACGGCGATCAGCAACGCCATCAACGACAGCGGACCAGGGGACGTGGTGTTGCTCGAGATGCAGGCCTTCGGCGCGGGGGGCAGCTACGTCCCCGCCGAGTACGACCCGTCGGTGCACGGCATCTGCTCCCTCGGTGTGGACGCCGGCGTGATCGTCGTGGGCGCGGCGGGCAACGGCAACCAGAACCTCGACGCCGCCGCCTATGCGACTTACATGGGCTACGGCGACTCCGGAGCCATCATCGTCGGCGCCGGCAGCTCGAACAGCTCGCACAACAAGCTGTCCTTCAGCACCTATGGCAGCCGGGTGAACCTGCAAGGCTGGGGACAAAACGTCTTCACTCTGGGCTACGGAGACTTCGCCCAGTACGGGGGCGACAAGGATCAGCGCTACACGTCCGGCTTCAATGGCACCAGTTCGGCTTCGCCCTTCGTGGCCTCTGCGGCTGCCATGGGCTCGGCCCACGTCCTGGCCAGCACCGGCGCCCCGGTCGACCCAGTACAGCTGCGCCAGATCCTGATCGATACCGGCACTGCCCAGGGCTCGGGCGGACAGATCGGCCCACTGCCCGACATCCCCGCAGCGTTGAACGTGCTCGGCAACATCGTGCAGGGCTTCTGGACCAATCTAGGGAACGGCCTGAGCGGCTTGTTGGGCGTGCCCGATCTCGCAGCGAGCGGGCCTCTCACCGAGGGCTCCCTAGTAGAGCTGACGCTCACCAATGCGTTCCCCGTGGGACCGACCAACCTGATCGCTGGGCTCGCCCAGATCAACGCACCGTTCAAGGGCGGCGTGCTGGTCCCGAGCCCTGACATCCTCGTCCTGGGATTGCCCGTGTTCGTCGGCAAATCCGAGTTCAGCTTCACCTTCCCGGCGGGTGTGCCCTCCGGCACCGAGTTGATCTTCCAGCACTGGGTCTCCGATCCGTCTGGCCCGTCAGGCTTCTCCGCCAGCAATGCCATGATGGCGACTTCGCCATAGGCCGAGCGCTACACGGGACGAGTCTGCACCCTCGCACCGCGTGCCTTGACACCCGACCCGCCCGTTGTCACCGTCTGGTTGTGACCACTCGCGCACAGGGATTCGCTCTTGGATTCGACACCCTCCTGGGGCTCCCGGGAGAGGATTTGCGCTGGATTGCTGTGTCACTGGGCTTTG
>JBLIMM010000154.1:0-10579 GCA_047638635.1 Pseudohongiellaceae bacterium
GCCCAACGACTGGATCGCCGAGGCTAAGTTTAAGACCCAGATCGAAGCCCTCGAGGCTCAGGAGACCAACCCGGACAACAGCACCGACGAGCTGGTCTCCCATGGCGAGGCTCTGGCCGCAGTGAACTCCGACTACGGCAAGTGGCGTTCGAACAAGGCCGTCAAGGTGCCTTTCGTCATGGATGCGGATCGCGTTGCGGGCGAGGTGACCTTCACCGTCGATGGTGAATCGTCCACGCTCAAGGTCGGCGAGTGGAGCGACTTCATGTCGGTGCGCTTCCCGTTCAACGAGCGCTTCTCTGCATACGGTGTCGTGCGCTTTCACTTGCTGCGCTGCGATGACGATGACGTGCGCGTGTTTGTGCCGCCGATCAACATCGACCCCCGCCATCCCCCTGAGTGGCTGCCCATTTCGTCGCCCCCTGAGTTCTCTGCAACGGTGGCCGAAGGTATCGGCAGCCCCTACGAGACCTTGGGTTGGGCCTGCATGACGAACCCCTTGAAAGACCGGGCGGACAGTCAGTTCGAAGCTCAGGGTTTCATGGACGACATTGTGGCCACGATGAATTATCGCGAGCAGATCCTCGCCTGGGGCCTCTCCGATGTGGCTTCCTGGGATGTGTACTACCAGGTGTTCTCAGTGACGGACCGGGTGGCGCACTTGCTCTATCGCGAGTTCGATCCGCTGCACCCCCTGCATGACCCTGAGTACGCAGCCACGGTGGTGTCTGCTTGGGGCCGGAGCTTCCCCCTGAGTCGCGCCGTCCCCGAGGTTTACCGCGAAGCGGATCGCATCGTGGGCGACATTATGGAGCGGGTCGATGCGGGCGAGTTCGGCGACGACGTGTTGCTCATGCTCGTGGCGGATCACGGCTTTACGTCGTTCCGTCGCGGGGTCAACCTGAACAACCTGCTCTTCGAACTGGGCTACCTGAAGACCCACGACGATCAGCCCCTTGATCAAATCAAGGGTGGCCGTGATCTGCTGCGCTTCGTCGATTGGGACCGTACACAGGCCTATTCCATGGGTCTGGGTAAGCTGTTCATCAACTTGGCTGGTCGTGAGCCCAAGGGCATCGTGCAACCGGCCGACTACGACGACGTGGTGGCTTCGATTCAAAGCGACTTGCTCGAGGTGACCGACGGCCCCGATGGCCCCAAGGTGATCACCTCGGTCTCCCGTCGCGATGTGTTGTTCGATGGCCCGTGGTGGAAGGAAGGCCAGGGCAAGCGGCGCAAGCGCGGCGAGATCGTCGATGTGGAACACGACGGCTTCGCTGACTTGTTCTTGGGATACGAGCCGTTCTATCGCGTGTCCTGGGCCAACACCATGGGTGGTCTGGATGCCGCGGCGATCGTGGACAACACCAACCACTGGTCTGGTGGTCACGTCTCGGTGGATCCCATACACGTGCCGGGCATCTTCTTCAGCAATCGACGGTTCACTGAGCCGAGCAGCGCCGGGTTGATCGACATCGGCCCCACGGTGATCACTCGCTATGGCATCAATGTGGCCGACACTGACATGGACGGCAAAGTGCTGCCCTTCGAAGGTCTGGTCAGATGACGCTGCACCTTGTGACTGGCGGTACGGGCTTTCTCGGTCGGCATCTCGTAGGACGCTTGCTGCAACAAGGCAAGAACGTGCGGGTGCTGGCTCGGGCCTCTAGCGATGTGTCTGGCCTCGAAAGCGCTGAAATCGTGCGCGGTGACATTACCTCACGGGACGACTTGGCCACTGCTCTTGAAGGAGTCAGCCGAGTCTTTCATGTGGCTGGCGAAGTGGCCGACGGCAAGTCCGCTGAGCATTACGACAAGGTCAACCACAAAGCGGTGGTGGCGCTCGCTGAGCTGTCCGCAGAGCGTGGCGTCGAGCGGCTGATTCACACTAGCCACTACTACGCGTTAGGCCGTTCCGGGGAGCCTCGCTCCGCGCCCGACTTCGTCAACAACGAATTCTGGACTCACGACCCGGGCGACATGCACGACGCCAACGAAGAGAGCCAGTGCGACGCGGAGAACGCGATCAACCAGCGGGTGTCGCTGTCCGAGCAGGTGTTGGCGCTGATCCCTACGATGATGTACGGGGCTGAAGCTAGGCCCATCTCTGGGCGCGCTGATTTGTCCCCGGGCAATCGCATTGTGGCCATGCTGGCAGCCCAGGCTGCGGGGGACTATCCGGGCATTCCCGGGGACGGCCGCCAATGGTGCAACCTGGTCCATGTAGAAGACGTTGCTGCGGCGCATATCGTGGCCATGGACGCGGATGATCCTAGGGACGCGGCAGAGGTTTGGCCGCCCAGCGCTTGGGCCAACTGGCACTACATCTGCGGCGGCGAGAATGTACGCCTGGGTGAGCTCTTCGAACGTTTCGGACGCTTGGCCGGTGTGTCCCAACCGGCTAGCGTCAAGTTGAAGACAGGCTTGCTAGGCCGGCTCTTCGGGGGTTCCGAACCCGTGGGACGTTCTAAGGAACGCTTCGCCATCGACAGTCACTCGTGGGCCTTCGACAGTGGTGTGGCCGAGACCGACTGGGGCTACACTCATCGCTCACTCGATGAAGGGCTTGAGCAGACCGTGGCTTGGATGCGGTCTGCCGGCCTTTTGGCGACGTAACCGCTAGCCGGCTGCTAGGGCATTTCATGGCACCAGCCCTCGGGACGATCCGAGAGGACCTGCCGTCCAATGGAGCACCATGAAAACGATTCAACGACTCTCAGTGCTCTGCTTGACAGTTCTGTTGGGCGGCTGCTCCCTTGACCCCAGTGCACCGGTTACGTTTCGGCCTGAAGATCGACCGAGCCTGGCGGCGCTCGACGCACCTCCGCCATACGCGGGGCGAGCCCGAGTCCGTGAAAGGAAGCTAGCCCGAGCTCTGAATCCGATCGTGGTGGTGGCCATGACTGAGGCTGCTGCGATCAAGCGTCAGGTGGCCGAAGCGGTTGTCGTCCTTCCTGTGCCGCAGCGGTTTGCCACGCGAGAGCCCGAGCTGAGGCGTTTTCACGAGACTCAGAAGGGTGCGTACTTCGAGGCAGTGCGGGGGCTCTACGACGGGGCCTTGGCTCAGCTGGATGCGTTGCTCTCCACGTCTATGTCCCAGGGCGAAGCGCTCGCCCAGACCTTGGCCGCAGATCGTTCTCCCCTGGATGAGGGCGCGTCGGGCGATCCGCTGCTTGATCGCCAGTTGCGGTCCTTCAAGGACACTTTGCGCATGACTCTCGGCCGGGGTGGCCTGGAGGCTGCGGGTTATCAGGCTGCGGGGCACCGGGTCGACAAGCTGGAGGTCTTCAGCAGCTTCACTGCCGAGGGCGCTGATGATGCGCTGGGCGGCCGGCTGATGTTGTTTGTCGGTACGGATAGTGCAACGGATTTGCCGTTGTGCGACGTGGTCTTACGCGTTGAGCCGGGAGTGGCTCCTGCAGACCGTGGCCTGTTTCAGGCCGTGCGTTTTCGCGTCATGGCTGGCACTACGATCATTGAAGACCTCGGTTGGACAGCACTCCCTGCGGGGACGGGTTTGCCCGGGGTAGAAGTCTGGCATGAGCGCTACTTGATCGCCCCAGACATTGCGCCGAAGGTCGTCAAGAGTGCCGCTGGCTATGAGCAGTTGCGCAGCTTGCGTGTGGTCGCAGATGTGCAGACCGTGGTTTTCGATCGTGCGCACACTGTGTTAGGTGGCGTGGACTGGCGCCTGGAGTATCGCGTGAGTGATCGGGGCGAGCTCACTTGGCAGCCGTCGCCTATCGAGCCGGCCTTCAATGGTGAGTGCGCAGAGGCCAAGGGTTTGCTCGCCGGGCTCGGCGTCAACTAACGCGGCCGGGCGGTTTGTCAGCAGACCAGATGTTCGTAACGGGTGCGCGTGGCCGTGCTGGCGTGGTCTAGGTCGGCAAGCAGCGAGTGACCTGCATCGCCGTCCGCTGAATCTGCGTAGCCCAAGCGTAGGGCCAATGAGCGCAGGGCTGGCCCCTCGTCGGGCACGATCTTCGTGTCGAGGCCGAGGGCGATTTGCAGCCGCGTCTCGATGCGCCGAAAGAAGAGGTAGGTGTCACGCAGACGGAGTGCGTCGTCGGAGCGCAGGACACCGCAGTCGGCGAGCAGTTCCAGAGCTCGCGGAGTCTCTTGGACCAAGACCACGGGGTGGCGTGAGGCCGAGCGCAGCTGCAAGAACTGAGTGAGCTGTTCGATGTCGACCATGCCGCCGGTGCCACGCTTGAGATCGTGCCCGTGAGCGGCCGCTTCGATCTTGGCGCGCATCTCACGCATCTGCGTGGCGAGGTCAGCGGGGAGGGAGAGTTTGCGGAGGTTCT
Source organism: Pseudohongiellaceae bacterium (assembly GCA_047638635.1). Classification (GTDB taxonomy): domain Bacteria; phylum Planctomycetota; class B15-G4; order B15-G4; family B15-G4; genus CAZIAK01. The sequence continues at coordinate 4,308 of JBLIMM010000154.1, forward strand.
TGCGAATGTCTGAGACGACTTGCTGTCCCAGGCCCGCGCCGCCAGCGACCACGCGGCCTTTGAGCAACGCCTGTTGCTCGAAGAGTGCGGCACGGGGAGAACGGTAGTAGGCAGCGAACGCTCGGCGACTGGTGACCAGCGGACCCTTTGCGCCTTCAGGGCGTAAGCGCGTATCGACTTTGTAAAGCCGGGGGCCTCCGCGACTGCCGCTCACTGCCGCAATGAAGTCCTCGGCTACTCGGCTGAAGAAGACGCTGTTGGGCACGCCTCGGGTGGTTTCGCCGTCTCCGCTGTAGACGAAGACCACGTCCGCATCGGAGCCGTAGTTGGCTTCTAGTCCGCCCACTTTGCCCAGGGCCAGCACGATCATCTGGGCTGGCTCTTTGCCCGAGATGCCTCGAATGGTCATGGGGTCGCCGTGCTCTTTACGCGCTTCGTTGAGCACGAGTTCATAGGCGTGCCGAAGGATGTCGATGCAAAGGTGAGACAGCTCGGAGAGCACCGCCGGCGTCGTCAGCGTGTCCTGCAAGTCGTGCACGCCGATACGCAGCGACTCCAGCCGTTTGTAGTCGGACAACTCAAGCCAAGGGTTTGTGTGCGCTGCGTCTTGGCGAATGAGCTCGTCACGGCGAAGGCGTCTCCCGCGACTGCCCGTGCGCAAAGCATCTTGGAAGGCGTCGAAGAGCTGGGGCTCGCGCACCAGAATGTCTGACAAATAGGGGCTGCCGTCGGCCAGGTCACAGAGCACACCCGTGAGGTCGTGGTCCTTGGCCAGGCGTGCGTAGAGAATCTCCCGGGCGCCCACGCCGCGGGTCATGCGCTCGAAGCGGTCCAGCGCCGCATCGGGGTCTGCACCCAAAGCCAAGCGTTCGAGGATCGCTGGTGCAATGGTGGCAAACGATGAGCGCAGCCTGGGCGATGTGGACAAGAAGCGAGACGCTGACGAAGCTGCTCGGAGCAAAATCTGCGCGGCGCGCTTTCCGTCGGAGAAGCCCAGCTCGGAGAGGGTGTCCCCGAAGAGCTGCTCGTCCGGCGCGGATTCGAGCAGTAGCTGTGAGACCGTGGCGCTGGGGCCTTCGGTCACAGGGAAGGCATCCTGGAAGTAATGCTCGAAGATGGTGCGCACCCGTTGTTGGTGTTCTTCGAGTTCGCTCTGAAAGTCAGCAGGGGTTCGCCGTCCCATGAGACGGCTGAGTGGGCCAAGGTCGCCGGGTAGCCGGTGGGTCTGCACTCGGTGCATCACTTGCAGCAGGTTTTCGACCCTGCGATGAAACAGGTAGGCGGTGCGCAACTTGGCTGCTTCAAGGCTCGACAAGGCGTGGGCAACTCGCAGCCGTTCGAGTCCATGGAGGGTCGCATTGCAGATCAGCCAAGGGTTGTGGGCGGCGTGAACCAGTGCCAAGAACTGCACGATGGTCTCGATGTCGCGAATGCCACCGGGAGCCTGCTTAATGTCGTTGAACTGACTGGCGTAATGAGCTTCGGTTGCAGTCTTCAGCCGCTTGAACTGGCGCACAGCTGCGGCGTCCAGGCCGCTGCTGAGGATCCAATGTCGGCTGCCGCGCAACATCTCGTCACCAGCACCCGACGAGTCGCTCACCACCCGTGCTTTGGTGAGCATCTGGCGCTCCCAAGGTCGTCCCCGGGAGTCGTAGTAATCGAGCGTCGTTGACACCGTGCGGGTGAGCAGGCCGCTGCCCCCTTCGGGGCGCAAGCGCATGTCGACGCGGTACAGGTGTCCGTCAGGGGTTTGGCGAGAGAGCAGCTTGATCAGCCGCCTTGCCACGTTGTCTGCGCTGACCTGGTCGGTGGCGCTGTCGGGCCTGACAAAAATCAGGTCGATGTCGCTGGAGTAGTTGAGCTCGAAGCCCCCCAGCTTGCCCAGGGCGATCACCGCGAAATAGCGCTCTGCTCCCAACCCGAGCACCGCGCCCGTGATAATGGCGTCCGCTAAGCATGAGAGCAGGATGGTGACTTGTTCGACGTCCAGACCGAGAATGAGATCGGCCCAGGCAATGGAGAGCAGGTGTTGCTGCTGTGTTTGGCGCAGGGCGAGTTCGGGGTCCTCGCTGGCTCCTGCAGTCAGGTGCGCAGAGGCAACCTCGTTGGGCTCGAAGGGTTGGCCCAGGGTGGCAAGCAAGGCAGGGCGGGCCAGCAGCAGGTCTGCCATGTGCTGGCTGGCACCCATGAAGCGAGCCAAGTCCTCACTGGGGACAGGGCAAGGGGGGCACTCGTGGAGGGCAAGTAGCCGGCTGGTGTTGTAGAGAGCGCGACCCGGATCAGCCGATTGACTGCAGCCAGTGAGGAGGCCGTGGACTCGATGGTCGTCCTGCTCGTGGAGCAACAGCTGGTCTAGAGCTGAACAGGTGGCGACGGGGTCGGAGAAACCAAGGTCGGTCAGAGCGCTTTGGCACGCAGCGTCGCTGACGTCGCCGCTCCGTCGAAGGGGCACCCAAGAGGGGCTGTTCGTGGGGCCTGTCTCGCTCCTGGCGGTCATCGCAGCAACTCCTGGGCTGCGGTCTCGACACTGTCCACGGACAAGACTTCCATGCAGAGGCGTTCCGCACAGCGACGGAGGGTGCAGGGACTGCAAGCGATGCCGGAGCGTACGACCAGGGAACGATCGAAGTAGGGACCATTCACCGCGGGGTTCTTTGGGCCGTAGAGTCCCACCACGGGAGTGCCGAGGGCATTGGCCAGGTGGAGCGGGAAGGAGTCGGCGGCAATGAGCAGATCGGCGGCTGCAAGCTGGCTGGCCAGTTGCCCAATGGAGCCGAAGGGCAGTCGCCTGGCCCTGTGACCCAGATGGGCTAGGATGGGGGCCACAAGCTCGTCCTCGGCGGGGGGGCCGCTGACGATGATCTGGGCGTTGTGGCTAGCGATCAGACGGGCGCCGAGTTCAGCGAAGTGATGTGGGTCCCAGCGTTTGAGCCGGCCAAAGGCGCTCGTGCCCGGGTGCAGGATCACCAGAGGGCGCTTGGTGTCGCCCTGAAGCAGCTGGCGGCGCGCTGAGGCGACGCTGTCCGGGGGCAGCTGTAACCGCGGGCGAGGCACGACGGGGGGGATGGGAATCCCGAGAGTGGGAAGCAGCGAGAGATTGGCGTCGACCCGGTGACGAGCGTTGGGGGGCGGGGCTATTTTCTCAGTGAGGCTGCGCTCTGACCCCTCTCGGGCAACCGGTGAGTCGAAGCCGATGGAGCGGGGAGCCTTGACGAAGAGCCGCTGCAGCCTGCTCTTCATGCTGCATTGGAAGTCGAGCACGACTTGATCCCGGCGTTTGGCGAGCCCCGCGGCGTGGGCGGGCCAGCGACTCGCGGTCTTGCGCGGAAACACGATGAGTTCGTCCACCTTGACCAAATCGCGCAGCAACCCCGCAGCTCGGTCCTCGACCAACCAGCTCACCCGCTCGAAGCGCTGGCTGTCTTGAATGGCTTGGACGGCAGGGACCGCAAAGAGCACATCGCCCAGGGAGGACAGCCGAATCACGAGGAGAGACGACTGCTCAGGCATAGAAGTGGCTGGGGATAGAGGCTGCGAATCTGCTGCTGAAACCGCAGAGGGAACGCTCAGGCTAGCAGTATGGCTGGACTTCACTCCAGTGTGACACCGACTCTCCAGGGAGCCGACGTGGATCGCTGGTTTGCCCGACGATAAGATTTGATCCCCATGCCATTCTCTGCTCCGCCAGATCTGCAGTCGACCCATAGGGTCCAGCACCACAAGGGGGTGACCCTGGTGGTGCATAGAGATTGGTGCGCACACCTGTCTGTTGAGGCATTGCAGGCTGGTGCGCCCTTAGAACAGTGGGGCCAGCCGGTGCTGAACCACGGCTTGGTGGGGCGGGCTCAGCTGCACGTCTTGGACACACCCGGGGGGCAGTTGGTGGCTAAGGCGCTGAGCAGAGGCGGGCTGCTGGGTGGCGTGCTACCCGGGCTGTACATGGACAGCTGGCGCCCGGTGAGAGAAGCCGCGCTGGCAGAGTCCCTCAAGGCTCAAGGTGTCCCGACGGCGACTGTGGTGGTGGCTCGTTCGGCGAGAGCCACCGCTGGCCTGTACCGCTGCGAGATTGCCACAGCTCGATTGCCAGGGACTGTCGATCTCCTCGATGCCCTGGTCAGCCGGCCGGTCGCAGAATGGACGGAATTGGCGGGGGCGGTGGGGCGCACCTTAGGGCGGCTTCACGAGGTTGGCCTCGTCCATCGGGATATGCAGGTCAAGAACCTGCTCGTGGGGGCCGGATTTGAGCGGCAAGACAGCCTGCTACCAGTGATCGACCTCGATGGCTGCGAGATGGTGGGGCAGCTTGGGCGACGGGAACGCCTGGCAGCTTTGGCCCGTTTCGCACGGTCGTTGGTCAAACGTGGGCTGCTGCCCGGGCGCCGGGGCATAGCGATCGCCCTTCCGGGCCAGGCACTGAGGGCCTTTATGAAGGCCTACGTAAGCACACAGCCTGAGTTGTGGATGGGAGGGCGTTCGCTCCTCCTGCGCCGGCTCTCTCGGGAGCTGAGCCGCCAGGTAGCCATTCATGGCTTGTTCTGGCGCGAATCAGGGCTTCATGATCAGGGCCCCAGGGGCCGATAAGTTCACTGCTAGGTGGTCTGTTTTCAGGCCCCTTGCTGCCATTGTTGATTTCATGCGTATTTCGTTAAGCGCCTAGCCCTGGATTGCAACCTATTGAAAATAAGCAGCTTGTGTTCTTTTGCTCGCATTCCGACCCGCTGGTCTGCATTTAATGCCACAACCGTGCGCATAAGAATGTTGCGGGAATTCGAAAGCTGCCGGTAGACTCCCACGGCCGGATCCAGGCCTCCTTTCTTCTGTGGCGGAAGAATCGAGGCACGGCGCGCCACGGTGCGCCAGTGGGTTCCGCTGGGCCCTTTGGGCCCTGTGCCACACGACGATCGTTTCGTTTTACTTGTCCGAATGCCCCCTCGCACTCTCTCTCGATTTCTTCGGAGACGTCATGCATCTGTCTCGTTTGTCCGCCCTTTCAGGGGCAGCCCTCCTCTTGTTGGGTTCGACCGCGTCGGCCCAACTCGCCGACCTTCAGCCCGGTCGCAACTTCTCCACCGCCGCCATTTCCTTTGGTGGTGGTCGTTCAGAAAACATCGACATCGGTGACGCTGATAACGATGGCGACCTCGATGTGATCGTCGCTAACGGCGGCGACGGCGCTAACCAAGCCAACGAGATTTACATCAACGGGGGCGGCGCCCAGGGTGGTACCGAAGGCACGTTCAGCAGCGGCACCGCGACTCGTTTCGCCGGTGTGCCCAACGACCGTAGTCGTGACATTGAGTTCGCTGACTTCGACGCTGATTGCGATCTCGACGTCTACGTGTCCAACCGTGGTTCGACCGCCGAAGGTGGTCAGGCCAGCCGTGCCTACATCAACCAGGGCGGCAAGCAGTTCGGTACCATCGGTTTCTTCACCGAGGACACGGACACGTTCTGGCGCACGTTGATCTCGGTTCCGGGTGGCGATCAGATCATTGGTGGCAACACCGGTGGCTGGCGTGACTACTCCTGTGATTGCGACTTCGGTGATCTCGACCTTGACGGCGACATCGACCTCTTCCACAGCAGCTACGGTCCGAACATTGACGGTACCCGCGACAGCCGCGTCTTCATGAACAATGGCGAAGGCCTGTTCGATGAGTACTGGCCCTGGGTCAACGCTGGCGCCGACATCAAGGTGCACACCCTCGACCTCGACTTGGTCGACCTGGACAGCGACTACGATCTCGACATCTTCATGTCTAGCCGTGACAGCCAGGCCCGCGTCTACCGCAACAACCTACTGGCCGATGGCACTTTCCCCGCCAACGCGTTCAACGACATCACGCAGAGCGCGCTGATCGACACCGGCTCCACCGTCTCGGGTAATAACAACTACGAGATGGAGTTCGGTGACGTCGACGGTGACGGCGACTTCGACATGTATGCCAAGAACTACTCGGGCTTCATTGACAAGATCCTGCGCAACAACGGCGACATGACTTTCGACGAGCTGGACTGGATCCAGGGCGACCCGAGCGATGACGAAAACGAGTGTGACTTCATCGACTTCGACGGTGACGGCGACCTCGATGTCTTCATGGCCAACTTCTCCGGGACCAATCACCTCTACGCCAGCGGCCTGAACCAGGGTCTCAGCGGTACGCAGCTCTACCACCGCACCGGCACCGGTAACTACCCCGCGCCCGAGACGCCCTCCTCCGGCAATGGTGGAACGACGCTCGACGGTGAGTGCGCTGACATGGATGGCGATG
>JBLIMM010000155.1:0-10570 GCA_047638635.1 Pseudohongiellaceae bacterium
TCACGAACAAGTACGCCGAGGGCTACCCGGGTCGTCGCTACTACGGTGGTTGCGAGCATGTGGACACCATCGAACGTCTTGCACGGGATCGAGCCAAGTCGCTGTTCGGAGCGGAGCGGGCCAACACTCAACCTCACTCGGGCAGCCAAGCCAACATGGCGGTGCTCATGTCTCTGCTTGAGCCGGGGGATACCTATCTCTCCATGGATCTGGCTCACGGTGGGCACCTGACTCACGGCCACCCGATGAACTTCTCCGGGAGGCTCTACAAGCCAGTGTTCTACGGGGTCGATCGCGAGACCGAGTACCTCGACATGGAGAAGGTGGCTGCTCTCGCTAAAGAGCACCGCCCCAAGCTAATTCTCGCTGGGGCCAGCGCTTACTCCCGGCACATCGACTTCGCCGCCTTTGCGGCCATCGCTGCCGAGGTGGGCGCGTTGTTGATGGTCGACATGGCGCACATCGCTGGGCTAGTGGCGGGCGGCGTGCATCCCAGCCCCGTACCCCACGCAGACGTCGTGACGCTGACAACGCACAAGAGCTTGCGAGGACCGCGAGGCGGTTTGATTTTGGGCCGCAAGGAACACATGAAGTCGATCAACTCCCGGGTCTTCCCGGGTATTCAGGGCGGCCCGCTGATGCACGTGATTGCGGGCAAGGCGGTGGCTCTGAAAGAGGCAGCCACCCCAGAGTTCGCTGAATATCAGCAGCGTGTTGTCGATTCGGCCCGAGCCTTGGCCACAGGCCTCATTGCCCGGGGCTTGCGGCTTGTCTCAGGCGGCACGGACAACCACTTGGTCATGGTGGACGTGGGCAGCAAGCAGCTCACGGGGGCGGACGCCGAGGCAGCCTTGGGCCGCGCGCGCCTCACCGTGAACAAGAATATGATCCCCTTTGATACCCAGCCACCGATGAAGGCCAGCGGCGTGCGCTTGGGCACTCCAGCCCTCTGCAGCCGAGGCTTCGGCCCGGCTGAACTCAGCATGGTGGCTGAGCTCATTGCTGACGTCCTAGAGGCCCCTGAAGACGAGGCGGTGACGGCGAAGGTTCGTCACTCCGTTGCTGAGTTGGCGGACGCCCATCCCATTGAGGCTCTCGCGCCCCTTGGCGTGGGCAGCTGAGATGAGCGCTCCCGGCGACGTCTATGTCGTCGACATCGAAACGGTCGGCGTGTCTTGGTCATCCCTCGATGACAAGACCCGGGAGTACTTACTGAGCAAGGCAAGCAGCGACGGCGAGCGAGAGGCTGTGCCCCGGCGCTTGGGGCTTTCCCCAGGGACAGGCCGAATCATTGTGATCGGCATGCTTAACGTGACCGCGCAGAAGGGCGGCATGTTCGTGGAGGGGCGCAACAAGGGCTGGTGCGAAGGAGGGCCCCAGGGCTTCATGCGCTTTGACGGCGATGAGCGCGAGATGCTCACGGAGTTCTGGCGCATGATCGGCGGACACAACGCCGCGCGTGTCGTCACCTACAACGGTCGCGGCTTCGATGGGCCTTACCTCATGCTGCGCTCGGCCATGCTCGGCGTGACGCCGTCCCGCAATTTGGTGGGCTACCGCTTTGCCGTGTCTCCCCACTGCGACCTCGCCGAAGTGCTGGGTTTTCAGGGCGCGGTGCGGACCCAGTTCAGCCTCGACTATTGGTGTCGCCGTTTCGGGATCACATCACCGAAAGAGCAGGGGCTCGATGGCTCGCAAGTGCAGACCGTTTACGAGGCCGGCGGGCTTAACGACATCGTCGACTACTGCGCTCGTGACGTGGTAGCCACGGCTGAGCTGTACCACCGCCTGGAAGACACGCTGATCCCGTTGTTCGAAACTCGCGCTCGGTAGATTTCGAGACGCGAGCTCTTCTCGCAACAGCCAACCCGTCGTGCTGAGCCTTAGACAGACGCCTTAGACTTCGCCTTCGCTTGGGCCTTGATCTCTGTGAGACGGGCCGGGCTGACCCAGCCGATAGAACGAATGACGTCCAAGACCTCCGACCAGCTGGGGAAGGTCTGCTCAGTCTTGCGCTTGTAAGCATCCATGGCTTTTAAGAACTGCAGCCGCTCATACTCGAGCAGTTCTGTGTCTTCACCGTTCGTCTTCGGGCTGCGACGCTTAGCCGACCGGGACGATGTGCGTGTTCCTGCACTCTTGACGGCTTCCTTCTTCTTGCCGCTCGCCGCTGCCTTGGTCGTCTTCGTTGTGTTGGTCTTGGTCACCATAGGATCTCTCTGCCGAAAAGCTGTAGGGAGGCAGCTAGAACTCCCGAGAGTCCCGCTCACCGTCAGCTACTCTTCGGCCAGCAGACCGTTCTCCCTGAAGTGCTGTGCGACAGATTCTGTGGTGGGGTTCTCGATCACGCCGAATTCCGTGACGATTCCGGTGATGTGCTCATGGGGAGAGACATCGAAAGCGGGGTTGTAGACCTTGACGTCCGCCGGGGCGTTGAGCCCGCCAGAGTAGCCACGGCGAATCTCGTCCGGGTCGCGCTGCTCGATGGGGATGCCGCTACCGTCGGGGGTGGCCAAGTCGAACGTGGACGTGGGAGCCACCACATAAAAGGGGATTCCGTGGTGCTTGGCGAGTACCGAGACGGAGTAGGTGCCGATCTTGTTGGCCGCGTCGCCGTTGGCCGCGATGCGGTCAGAGCCCACAAAGATCTTCTGGATGCGGCCCTCTTTCATGACCTGGCCAGCCATGTTGTCGCAGATTAGGGTGACGTCGATGCCAGCCCGATGGAGTTCCCAGGAAGTGAGCCGGCTCCCTTGATTCAGCGGCCGAGTTTCATCGGCGAACACCTGGAAGTTCTTGCCAGCGGACTGGGCTGAGAAGAAGACGGCCAGGGCCGTGCCGTAGTCAGCCGTGGCCAAGCCACCCGCGTTGCAGTGGGTCAGCGCACCTTCGCCGTCGTTGAGCAACTCCTGGCCGTGCTTGCCTAGGTTGCGGCAGATCTCACGGTCTTGCTCGTAGATCGTGATCGACTCGTCGAGGAGCAGCTGCTTGAACTCGGGCACGGACAGCTCGCCTGCGTCTGTGGCCACCCGGGTCATGCGAGCGAGCCCCCAAAAGAGATTCACAGCAGTGGGGCGGGATTGAGCCAGGTTGTCGCAGGTCTCTTTGAGGTCGGCGAGAAAACTGTCACGGTCAGTGGCTGTGCTGTTGCGAATACCCAGCACGACTCCAAAGCCGGCGGCTACACCGATGGCCGGGGCGCCACGAACCGCAAGACGCTTGATGGCATCCCAGATCTCTTGGCGAGTGTTGCACTCGATCTCGACGAACTCAGCGGGGAGCAACGTCTGCTCGACGAGCTTGCAGCAACCGTTGAGGTCACCTTCCCAGTAGATGGTGCGCAGGTGTTCTGGTGTCGTCATTTCAAATCTCCTTGGAGCGTTCGCCGTCAGGCGTCCGCAAAACGTTTGCTGACTGCGGCGTCCTTGGCCAGGACAGCTGCTTCCATTTGTGCTCGGTGCACAAGCAGTTTCTCGGCCACGGCCTCGTCGGCCACGGACAGAATACGAGCTGCCAGGAGCGCCGCGTTCTTGCCCCCTGCCTTATTCGCCGAAACGGTGGCCACGGGGATTCCCCCGGGCATTTGCACCGTGGACAGTAGCGAATCGAGCCCGCCCGCAAAGTCGGTGGGCACGGGCACCCCGATCACCGGCAAGGTGGTCTTGCTAGCGATGACACCCGCGAGATGGGCTGCTCCGCCTGCCACACCGATGATCACCTTGACACCCCGTTGCCGGGCCGAGCTGGCCAGCTCGCCCACCTGTTCTGGGGTGCGGTGCGCCGACAAGATGCGCACGTCGAAATCGATCTTCAGCTCGGTGAGCTGGGTGAGTCCTGATTCGATGTGGGGCAGGTCGCTGTCGCTACCCAAGAGCCACAAAACTGGAGCGGTGCTCATACTGGTTCGCTTCCCGTAAGAATGCGGTGGATTTCGAAGTAACGCGCCCGGGCTTGCTCGATGACTGCTTCTGGCAAGATCGGCGCCGGTGGTTGTTTGTTCCAGTCTGTCTCAAGCAGAGCGTTGCGAATGATCTGCTTGTCGAAGCTGTCTTGGTCGCGCCCAGGCTTGTAGTGAGCCGCTGACCAGTAGCGCGAGCTGTCCGGTGTGAACACCTCATCGATGACTGAGAGCTCCCCCTCGATGAGTCCAAACTCAATCTTCGTGTCTGCGAGAATGATGCCTTTGGACAGGGCGAGTTTCGCAGCGTGCGTGTACAGCGCGAGGGCTGCATCGCCTGCCTGCACTGCGATGTCATGTCCCACAATGTGGGCGAGCTGCTCAATGCTGATGGCTTCGTCGTGCTCGCCTTTTGGCGCCTTGGTCGAAGGGGTCAATAAAGGCTCGGGAAGCTGGGCGCACTGGAGCAAGCCGGAGGGCAACTGGTGGCCGCTGATGCAGCCCGTTTTTTGGTAGTCACTCCAGCCTGACCCTGCCACGTACCCACGGACAATGAACTCGGCCAGGACAGGCACAGCTCGTCGCACCAAAGTCGAACGCCCTGCGAGCAGCTCGTGATGGCGGGCGACGGCCGCAGGCATCTTGGAGACATCCGTCTCGATCACGTGGTTTGGCAAGATCTGCGCCGTCTGGTCAAACCAGAACTTGCTCAAGCTGTTGAGCACCCGGCCTTTGCTCTCGAGTTGCTGGGACAGAATCACGTCGAAGGCCGAGACCCTGTCGGTGGTCACCAACAGCAGGCTCTGCTCATCAATGTCGTAGATGTCTCGCACCTTGCCTTGGTGTAGCAGGGTCAGGCCATCGAGCTGTGCGGACATGGGCATGTCCTCGGTGTCTGCAGACATGGGGTACTCCAGAAAATCACGAGTGCTGGTCGGGGTCGTCACGAGAAGGCGCGCGATGATACCCGGGCGGCAGAGGCCGATCGACACGTGCCGCTGCTCCTTCCGGGAGGGAGCTGCTGGGGCTATGCTCTGGGCCGTCCCTCGTGGGGTGCTCTAGACCGGCACCCCCTCGTCAGATGGCTCTGGAGCGCAGCACTTGGCAAATCTCATGGTGACCGGCGGTGCCGGCTATATCGGCAGCCACGCCGTGCGCGCTCTGCGGGAGCGAGGCCACGAGGTGGTGGTCTTCGACAACCTTTCTGAAGGCTTTGCGGATGCCGTGCTGGGAGCCCCGCTGGTGGAGGCTGACATCCTGGACACGCCGGCTCTGGAGCAGGCTTTGCGGGAATACAAGGTCGAAGCTGTGCTGCACTTCGCGGCCCGCTGCTACGTGGGCGAGTCCATGGAGAAGCCAGAGCTCTACTGGCGCATCAACCGCGACGGCACCCGCTCGCTCCTAGAAGCCATGGCCATGGCTTCTGTGGACAAGCTGGTCTTCTCATCGACGTGTGCGGTGTATGGCAGCCCGCCGACCGTTCCCATCCCCGAGGATTGCCCCCGGGCGCCGGTGAATGTTTACGGCGAAACAAAGATGGCCATGGAGGACGAGATTCGCTCGACCACTGCGGTGACCTCGGTGATCTTCCGCTACTTCAACGCTGCGGGGGCTAGCGAAGATGCCGTGCTCGGCGAGCGCCACGACCCTGAGACCCATCTCATCCCCCTGGCTCTGCGGGCCGCTCGTGATGGGGGTGTGCTGACAGTCTTCGGGGATGATTACGACACTCCCGACGGCACCTGTATTCGAGATTACATTCACGTGTGCGACTTAGCGGATGCCCACGTTTTGGGCGTGGAGCGCCTGCTCGCTGGGGGCTCGTCGCTGCTGGCCAACCTCGGCTATGGGCAAGGGCATTCCGTGCTTGAGCTAGCCGAAACGGTCCGCCGTGTCACAGGGTTGTCGCTCAACGTTCAGCTGGGTCCCCGCCGCGCCGGAGATCCTCCCCAGCTCTTCGCCGGGGGCGACAAGGTGCGCAGAGAACTCGGTTGGACTCCCAGCCGTGACCAAATCGACCTCATCGTGCGACACGCATGGGCAGCCCTGCCGAGTTAACAGTTCTTGGCTCAGGGACGGCAGTCCCCCGAGCGGACAGAGGCAGCAGCTGCTACCTGCTGCGCTTTGCTGGCACCACGCTGCTGATCGACCTCGGCCCCGGAGCGCTCTATCGCGCTGCGGCCGCTGGAGCCGACCTCGAGCACCTCGATGGGGTGCTGCTGACCCACGTGCATCCAGACCATTGCGCAGACTTAGTGGCCCTGCAGTTCGCCCTGATGAACCCCGGCGCGCGGCAGGGGCGGGAGCCCTTGCCTGTTTTTGGCCATAGTGCTGGGGCTTTATTGATCTCCCGATTGCGTAATGCCTGGCCTCGCTGGCTGGCGCCGGGAGCCGATCGCTTTGTCTACCGCACGGTCACTCCGGGCCCGGTGAGCTTGCCCAAGGGCTGGTCTGCCGAGGCCCTGCCCATGCGGCATCACGAGTCGTCTCTGGGTTGGCGGCTGACCCTGCCGAACGGTCCCACGGTGGCCTTTTCGGGGGATACGATCGAATCTCCCGAACTCCTCGAGCTGGGGCAGGGGGCCGATCTGTTCGTTCTTGAGGGCGCTGGGCCTGATGCTGAGCCCATGCCAGGGCACCTGACTCCGCGCCGAGCAGGGGCCGTGGCGGCAGACTGCGGTGCCCGAAAACTGCTGCTGACCCACTTCTACGGGGCGACTCTTGAGGAGCCGATCGAGGCTGCCGCCAGGGAGACGTTTGAAGGAGAGCTGACCCTGGCTCAAGATGGCCTCGTGATCTCCGTCTCTCCCTGTCCCGAAACCGGCCCTTCTCTCCCGGGCCGGCACCGCTCATGACTGTCCTTCTGCTCTGGCTGTCGTTGTTCACGGCGGCATTCGTGCGCCCCGACCCCTTGGAGGGCCTGCTGGCGAAGGGGCCCTTGGCTCACTGCACCGTGGCCCTGCTAGTGGCTGACGCCGGCACGGGTGAGACGTTGTACGAACGCTCTGCAGACCAACCTCTGACTCCAGCATCGAACATGAAGCTGGTGACGACGGCTGCGGCGGTGAGTGCTCTGGGTGCCGACTTTCGTTTTGCCACTCGGCTGTTGGCCAGCGCGCCCCCGAATGATCAGGGTGTCCTTTCGGGGGACCTGATTCTCGTTGGCAGCGGTGACCCTTGTTTGCGAGTGGACGCCTTGGCGCCGGAGGGCATTGCCGATCCTGCGGGCTTCTTTGTGGACCTCTTGGTCAGCACGGGTGTGCGGCGCATCGACGGTCAACTGGTTTTGGACGATGGTTTGTTCGATCGCCAAGGTCTCCATCCTGATTGGCTTGCCGAAGATCTGGGCTACAGCTACGCCGCGCCGGTGAGCGCCTTGTCGATCGCTGGGAATTGTCTCAGTGTTTCGGTCGACGGCAGCGGCGAGGGAGCTCGCCCAGGACTGTCCATGGATTCGCTGATGGAGGGCTACGAGCTGCGCAACGAGTTGCGTTGGTCCAGCCGCACGCAACAGGCGGACGTGTCCATCTCGCGGCCGGACGACGGGGGCGTGGTACGCATTGCCGGGGCCATGTCTCGAGGTCTGGCCGCAAGGTCCTACACCGTGCCTGTTCGCGATGGGGCGCTGCTCTTCGGGCGGCGCATGTTGGCCCAGTTGCGAGCTCGTGGTGTGGCTGTGCGCGGAGGGCTCGCTCGGGAGGTCGGTGCTGGCACTCGTCACAGCGGCTTCGTTGAACTCGTACGATTCGAAACGCCCTTGTCGTTGGCCGTGATGTTGGCCAATAAAGAGAGCGATAACTCCATCAGCGATCACCTCTTCAAGTCGCTGGGAGCCTACGGAGAACACCGTGGCTCTTTCGCCGGAGGGGCGGCCGCAGCGCTACGGTTTCTCCGAGAAACGGCCCACACGAGCGTCAAGGGTTTGGTCATCCAGGATGGCTCCGGATTGGCAGACAGCAATCGTCTGACTGCCCGCTCGATTGTCGAGACGCTGGTGGCGATGAACACTGCAGCGGGCCCCGAACGCCGCGCTTTTCTGTCGAGCCTGCCCGTCTCTGGCAGGGATGGCTCGCTGTCCCGGCGCATGCTCAATCCACCCAGTCGCGGAGCGGTGCGGACAAAGACAGGGCACATCAGCGGTGTGTCCTCGTTGTCTGGATACGCGGTGTCTAGGAGCGGGCGAGTCCTGGCATTTTCGTTCTTGGCCAACGGACTGCGCCCTGGGGAAAACAAGGCTGTGAAATCCGTACAGGACGATGTCTGCCTCCAGCTCATCGAGCTTTGGTAAGCGACCGTGACGACGACACTCGAGCAACAACTGTCCTTCGCAGTGGACACGGCCCAAGCAGCTGGTGAGTTGATCCTCTCCTACTACGAGACGTTTCCCAGCGGGGCCATGCGCATGAAAGACTTGCGCGATCCCGTCACGGCCGCTGACCTTGCTGCAGAGCGCTTGATTGTTGAGCGCATCCGAGAGCGCTGGCCCGACACGGCGATCTTCGCCGAAGAAGAAACCCGGGATGCGAATTGCGACGGTCTCACTTGGTATGTCGATCCACTGGACGGCACGGTGAACTTCAGTCAGTCCCTGCCTTTCTTTGCGGTGTCCATCGCGCTCTATGACGGAAACACACCGCTACTGGGTGTGGTCCATGCGCCCCGTTTGGGCGAGACGTTTGCCGCGGCGTCCGGGCAAGGGGCGAGCTTGGACGGGCTGCCATTGGCTGTCTCCAAGAAGACCGAGCTGATCGAGTCCGTGCTCGCCACGGGCTTCGCCTACAAACGTCACGAACTGCGCGACAATAACGTCGATCACTTCGCAAACTTTGTGCTGCGCGTGCGGGGTATGCGCCGTTGTGGCTCAGCGGCCCTCGACTTGGCCTACACCGCGGCCGGGCGCCTCGATGGTTACTGGGAGTCTCAGCTGCATCCCTTTGATGTAGCGGCTGGAGCCGTGCTCGTAGCCGAGGCCGGAGGCCTTGTCACAGACATGCTGGGCGGAGACGACTGGCTGCACTCTGGCACCATCGTTGCAGCGAACCCCACGCTCCATGGCCGCATGATTGAGGGCCTGAGAGCGCGATGAGTCTGCGGGATATCGTTGTTCGTGGCGCCCGGGAGAATAATCTCACCGGCTTCGACGTCACCATTCCTCGGCTGAAGTTGACCACGATCACCGGGGTGTCCGGGTCGGGCAAGAGTTCGCTAGCCTTCGACACCATCTATCAAGAGGGGCAGCGGCGCTACGTAGAGAGCCTGTCGTCCTACGCGCGGCAGTTTTTGGGGCGCATGGAGAAGCCGGCAGTCGATCATATCGACGGGCTTTCGCCCACGCTGCTCATCGATCAAAAGACGGTCAATCGCAATCCTCGCTCCACGGTGGGCACGATCACCGAAGTGCTCGACCACCTGCGTTTGCTCTTCGCGCGTTTGGGTCGGCCTCGGTGTCCCACCTGCGGTGTTCCTGTGGCCGCTCAGAGTCTCGACGCTATCGTCGAAACTCTGCTCACTGACTGGGCTGGCAAGCGCTTGGTGGTCTTGGCTCCCGTGGTTCGTGATCGCAAGGGCGAGTACCGAAAAGACCTCGAGGGTTGGCGACTGAAGGGTCACACCCGGGCTTGGATTGATGGTCAGGAACATCGACTGGACGACGAAATTTCTTTGCGTCGCAACGTCCGTCACACCATCGAGTTGGTGGTCGATCGCATCAAGCCAGAGGCTTCCAAGCGTAACCGTCTCGCGGAGGCTGTAGAAACTGCCTGCCAGCTAGCCGGGGGGTTGGTTTGGGTGCGAGCCGATGGGCAAGAGCCCTTGGCTTTCTCGACGTTGAGCACTTGCCCGGACGGTCACGGGGAGTTTCCAGAGATGGAACCCCGGCTGTTCTCGTTCAACTCGCCCCACGGCGCGTGTCCTGATTGCGAGGGCTTGGGTGAGCGCCGGCAGCCGGACGTGGCAAAACTGGTAGGCAACGAGAAACTGTCCCTTCGCGAGGGGGCCTTGAAGATCTCGAATCGCGCGGGCTACATGAGCTACGTGCGTCTGGGCCCGTCGAGTCTCGAAGCCATCGGCAAGGCTTTCAAGATCGACTTGGACTGCCCCTGGAAAGACCTGCCTAAGCGCGCCCGGCAAGTGATGCTCTTCGGTTCAGGCAAGCGAGAAGTGACCCTAGAATGGGATTGGATGTCCCGGGACGGGCGCACGACTTCAAAGGGCAAAGACACCAAACCCTTCGAGGGCATTCTTCCTGCCATCGAGCGTCATGTGGGGCTGCCAGGCTTTGGTCAGGTCGATCGCTTCTTAAGTAGCAGCGTGTGCCGCAGTTGTGAGGGAGCACGGTTGGGCAAGCATGCTCGGGCGGTGGTCTTTCATGGACACACACTCGACGAGCTTTGCGGGCTGAGCATCGACACCGCGAAGCAGTTCTTCTCTGAGCTCAAGCTCGAGGGACGGGAGTCGCTCATCGGGCGGCCCATCGTGCGAGAGATCGAGACTCGCCTGCATTTTTTGGTGTCCGTGGGTTTGTCCTACCTGCGCTTGGATCGCAGTGCGCGCACCCTGTCGGGAGGTGAGTCCCAACGCGTGCGCCTGGCGACTCAGGTGGGGTCGGGCCTGCAGGGCGTGCTCTACGTTCTGGACGAACCCTCCATTGGTCTGCACGCCAGAGACAATCAG
>JBLIMM010000156.1:0-10548 GCA_047638635.1 Pseudohongiellaceae bacterium
GGCGTGGATAAGCGGCCACACTGACAAGAGGGTCGGTGGTATCACAAGCCACTCCACGACGACTGGTCGTGAGAGCAGGGTTGGCGATCCCGGAAGAACCCCAGGCGATGCGATCCCAGGTTTCGTGGATCGCCTCATCTGGGTAGGTGGGGTCACAGTCGTTGGGACCATCGGGCTCCGCGTTCTTGCCGTGCCCAGCGATGAAAGGGTCCCCGTTGTTGAGCGTGATCACAGAGGGATACCAGCGTTCTCTGTTCATGGCGAAATTCGACGGCTCCTCCCAGGTGGGAGGATGTGTGGAAGTGTCGAGAACGCGGAGACGGCTGTGCCCGAAAGCATTTTGGTCAGGGTTGCAGTCCAAGGTGCACTTGCCGACTACGTCCAACCCACCAGCAATCAACACGTTGCCATCAGGGAGCAGCGTATGCCCCGAACAGAACGCGTCCTCTGAGGCATCATTCGGCGACAGAGAGTGCGTGACGGCTTGGGCGTTTGCAGGCGAGAGTATACGGCCCACTCCACTGTCCCCAGTACGACGGCACAATGGCTCCTTGCCCTTGCAAGCACGGTGCGCCCACAGACAGCATGAACGATAGAGCCGCTAATCCGCCGAGGGATTGCGAGACAACCCTAATCTTCCAGTTCAGCACTTAGTATTCCCCTGAGTGCTTCGTTGTGATTGGCATGATCGCGCGCCCTTCGCGTCGAGCTTGACTTCCTTCTCGATCACAGGAAGCTACTTCAGTTCTACGGATCGCGGGTGATGATTCTTCGTGGCCGCTGCTGAAAGTGATGGGGCCTGCGTGGTCTTGGTGCTCTCGAGGCCGACAAGTGACAAAGAGAGGATGAAGTCTTAATGCATCTGGATCTGTGGCATTCCAGCGTATAGGCGCCCTGGGGCGGCTTCTGGCGGGCGGGGCGAGTGAGTCCGCGCAAGGATGTGCGCAGCCAATGGCTCTCTACAGTGGGAGGGCGCTGCGGTTGAGTTGACGCCGAAGCAAGCTTCGTCAGCCCGCCAGCACCCCAGCAATCACCGCAGAAGTCGCGCTGTAAACCTCATCAATACTCTGCTGCGCGTCAATGTCCTGCACCAACGCCCGGTCGTAATGCCCCAGCACCGGTGCGGTCTCTCGGTCGTAGACCGTGAAGCGGTTGCGCACGATGTCCTCGTCCGCGTCGTCGGCCCGGCCTTGTGTTTCGGCCCGGTGTTTCATGCGCGCGACCATAGTGTCGAGGTCGCTGACTACCAGATGGAGGATCGCCGCCGGAGCGATGAGCGTCTCCATGATGGCGGCTTGCGCTTCGGTGCGCGGGATGCCGTCCAGGAGCAGCACGTCGGCTTTGGGGCTGTACTCGCCCCGGGCGATCATTCCCGCAACGTGAGACTGCCAGAGTTGAACGGTGATGGCGTCCGGGACCAGCTCACCCTTGCTAGAGAAGCTGGCGACCTTTTGGCCTAACTCTGAGCCTGCGTCGAGCCCCCGAAACATGTCCCCGGTGGCCAGGTGGACGCAGTTGTCGAGCTTGCCGAGCCGGGCACCTTGGGTGCCTTTACCGGCGCCTGGAGGGCCAAAGAGCAGCACGCAGCGATAGGCATCGGACATCGGTCGAGACTCCGGTAGGTCAGGGGAAGCCGGACACCCTAGCGTGCCGGGTGCCGTACATCGAGCCTTGGGGGCGCAGCGGCCTCTACGGGGCCCGACACGGATGGGGCATACTGCTGCGCTTCGTCGGGACGAAGGCTGTCCAGGGCACTGATTCTTGGGTGCCCCAGCGTGCCTCGCGACCTGAGTGACCCCGCACGTATCCTCACCTTTGCAGCAAACAGAAGAGACCCGAACCATGAGCGATCGCCTTGTTGAGTGTGTCCCCAACATTTCTGAGGGGCGTGATGCCTCGGTGATCGACCAAGTGGTGGCCGCAGCCCAGGCTGTGGATGGGGTAGAGGTCTTGGACGTGGACCCGGGGCGCGAGACGAATCGTACGGTGATCACCTTCGTGGGCGAGCCTGAGGCCGTCAAAGAGGGTGCCTTTCAGCTCATTGGTAAGGCCATGGAGCTCATCGATATGTCGGTGCAGACCGGGGCCCACGCTCGTCATGGCGCCACGGACGTCTGCCCGTTCGTGCCCGTGGCTGGGGTGACCATGGCCGACTGCGCTCAGCTCGCCGCCGAACTGGGCGCTCGGGTGGGCGCAGAGCTGGGCATCCCCGTCTATCTGTACGACCAGGCCGCACTGCTCCCGGAGCGCCGTTCGCTGGCGGTGGTGCGCGCCGGCGAATACGAAGCCCTGCCGGACAAGCTCTGGCGCCCCGAATGGAAGCCCGACTTTGGTCCGGCGACGTTCTTGCCGCGCACGGGCGTGGTGACCATTGGCGCTCGGGAGTTCTTGATCGCCTACAACGTGAACCTCAACACCACGGTCAAGGCCAACGCGGACGACATCGCCCACGAGCTGCGGGAGAAAGGCCGAGCCGTGCGCCGGGGACAGACCACGCCCTATTACCAGAGCGGCAAGCTGCTGAAGTACCGCCCAGACAAGAACAGCTTCCCCAGCGCCTACGATGAGTTCGTGGGGGCCTCAGTCGACGAACTGGCCAAGCACTACGAGTCGATCGGGCAAGACCTGGCCGCAGACTTCGCGCTGTTCGCTCGGGACCCGGATCAGCTGCAAGGTGTGAACGTCTGCAAGCGCGGACGCTTTCAGCATTGCCGCGGAGTGGGCTGGGTGATCCCCGAGTACAAGCGGGCCCAGCTGTCGTTCAATCTCACCGACTTTCATGTGACGCCCGCGCATACGTTGCTCGATGCTTGCCGCGCCCTGGCGAATGACCGCGGGCTGCAAGTGACGGGCTCCGAGGTGGTGGGCATGGTGCCCTACGAGGCCCTCCGTGAGTCGGGCGAGGCTTACCTGGCAGCTCAGGGGAGCACCCGGGGCTTGCCCGTGAGCGACGTGATCGAGACCGCGGCGCAATCCATGGGTCTGCGTGACGTATCGACCTTCGTGGCTGAGAAATCAGTGCTAGGGCTGCCGAGTACAAACGGCCCCTTGGCGTCGATGGCAGTGAACGACTTGGTCGACGAAGTGTCCCGACCGTCGCCAGCGCCGGGCGGTGGGTCGATCGCGGCCTTGGCGGGTTCGCTGGGCGTGGCGCTGTCGTCCATGGTGGCCAACCTGTCGTTTCACAAGCGCGGCCTTGAGGCTCACAAGGGGGCCTTCGAAACCCTGGCCATGCGGGCCCAGGTGTTGAAGGACGATCTGCTGCGTGCGGTCGATGCAGACACCGAAGCCTTCAACGACGTGCTCACCGCCATGCGTATGCCCAAGGGCAGCGACGCTGAGAGGAAGTCTCGGGCTGCGGCGATCGAAGCGGGCTACAAGGGCGCGACCCTGGTGCCCTTGCAAACGGCGAAGCTCTGCCTGGAGTCGTTGGAGCTTTGCCGCCAAGCCTCCGCAGATTGCTTGCTAGCTTCGGTGACCGACGCAGCGGTGGGGGCGCTCATGGCCCGGGCCGGTGTACTGGGCGCGGTCTACAACGTGCGCATCAACCTGCCGTCGATTGACGACGCCGCTTGGGTGGCCAGTCGCGAGGCCGATCTCGAGGCCATGGCAGCGAAGGCTGAGAGCCTCGAAGCAGAAACTCGGGCCATCGTCGAGGAGCGCATGGCCGGCTAAGCGCTCGGCCACCCCGATGACTTCTGGCTGAAGCCTGAGGAGATCCTGGGGAGACCCCGTGGGAGATCCGGGGAGGGGCCTGGCGACGATCCTGGGAGGAATCCGGGGCGAGCCACGGCTGAGCCTCGGGCAAGAACCCCCAGGCGCCGTCGGGCTGAACAGCCGTCTTAGCGGCTGGGGCAGCGTTTGCAGCGCTTACGGGGCGGTTTGTCGCAGCAGGTCTTCTTGAGCTGTTTGTGCTTGGCCATGGAGCAGGTCCGAGTGGTGAGCGAGAGATCGAAGACTATCCCTGTTGCGAGTGCGTCGCAATGACAATCGCCGTATTTTTCTGGGCTTGTTCGGGGCGGACCGCAGCTTCAGTATGTCGCCCATGGATTTCTCAAAGCCTGACCCCAAAGTCCTCAAGCTCTTGGCGGACATCGTCGAGTTCGAGCTCGCCGGTGTGGTGCGCTACACCCACTACGCCCTGATGGTGCGCGGCCCTAACCGCATCCCTATTGTCGATTTCTTACAGGCTCAGGCTGACGAGTCCTTAGTTCATGCTCGCAGCGTGGGCGAATTGCTCACAGGGCTGGGGGGGCACCCCACTCTGGGCATCTCCCATCTCATCGAGTCTGAGCGCCACGGGGTGACCGACGTGCTCGAAGAGTCTTTCGCCCATGAATCCCGCGCCATCGAGTATTACACCGAGTTGCTGGCGCTGACCTCGGGCAAGAGCGTGCTCCTCGAAGAGTTCGCCCGGCAGATGATCTCAGCCGAAGAGAGCCACCTGATGGAACTGCACAAGATGCTGCGGGACATGGAGTAGGGCCCCGATCCGTGTACTGAGCCGTACCCCGAGCCCTTGAGCCCTTGCATCGCGCTCCAGTCCTTGCATCGCGCAGGACGTGCGCTCGAAGACGCTCAGGGCAGGTCGGGAAACAGCGAGCCGGTGTCGTCGTGTGGCTCTTTCGCTGAGTCGCTCTCAGGAGTGACCACCGCAGCCATGGCGATTTGATCGCGCCCGGCTTCTTTGGCTCCGTAGAGCGCCCCGTCCGCAGCGGCAATGAGCTCTGAGGCGGGCTGCTCCGGTCCAGGGATCATGCAAGCCAGTCCAATGGACAGGGTGACCCGTGCTCCCACGGGCGAGGCCACGTTGACGATGTTCTCGCTGGCCAGTTGATCTTGGATGCGCTGAGCGATGGCCCGGGCGCCCATAGCGTGGGTCAAGGGCAGCACCACGGTGAACTCTTCGCCGCCGTAACGGGCCACTGCGTCCCCCGGTCGTTGCACCGCATCTCTGAGCACCTTGGCGATCCGTGTGAGCACCGCGTCCCCCTCGGGATGGCCGTAGTGATCGTTGAAGGCCTTGAAGTGATCGATGTCGATCATCAGCAGTGACATGCTGGAGCCGTGGCGCCGGGCCCGAGCCCACTCTGCCCCGAGGACTTCGTCGAGACGCCGGCGATTCATCAAGCCGGTGAGCCCATCGGTGACCGCGAGTTCGCGCAGCTTGTCCTGCAGCAGCTTGTTCTCGGTGATGTCCCGGCAGACGCCCACGATGCCGATGCATTCGCCCTGGTCATCGAGAATCGGTGCCTTGATCGTGTCGAGCAGCAACCTTTTGCCGTCGGGAGTGTCGACCCATTCGTCCGTGCGGAGAACTGCGCCGCCTTCGGTCACTTCACGATCTCGAGCCGCAACCCGGGCCGCGTGCTGCTCGTTGAGCATAACCCTGTCGGTCTGGCCCTTGAGCTGCTCAAGGGTGTGTCCCATGGCCTTTTCGTAGGCACCGTTGCAGCCGAGATAGCGGCCTTCGAGGTCCTTGTAGAAAATGGGGTCCGGGGCCGCGTCGATGATCGCCCGCATGAGCCCGTGTTGCCGGGCGAGCTGGCGGGCCAGGTGTTTGCGGGCAGTGACGTCACGGCTGCTGAAGACCACCGCACCCTTCACCGGCCCGTCTTTGAGCAGCCGGGCCTGGGCCTCCATTTCGCGCCAGAGCCCGTCTTTGTCCTTCAGCCGAAACTCGAGGGATTGGGTGGCCGTGCTGCCCTGGTCACCCATGTTGCTGCGGACGTTCTCGACGGCGTCCCGGTCTTCGAGATGAATGCGGTCGAGGGCGAAGCGTACGGTCGAGTCATCGGCGCCGATCAGGTCGGCCCCCGACGGGCTTTCGTAGAGCGTGTCCCCCTGAGGCCCGCGCACCGTGATCAGGTCGGAAGAGTTCTCTAGCAGCGAGCGGTAGTACCGTTCGTGCCGTCGATGCTCCTGAATCTCGCGGTTGAGCGAGTGGGTCAGCTGCTCTTTGTCCGCCTGGGTTTCCATGCCCCGGCGCGCGGTGGCTCGGGTGCGTCCCATGACCAGCACAAGGGCTGCGGGGAAGACCGTTGAGGCCAGGGCCAGGTGCAGTTCGGCTTGGCTGGCCAGAGTCAGATGCCAGGCGGCCACCGGGGCGAAGAGGCTGAAAACGAAGGTGCTGGAGGCTCCGGCGAGCCCCGAAAGGATCGGCCCTGCGGCCAGACCGAGAGTGGCCAACACCAGCATGCACGAGGTGCGCCGAGCGGGGTCGAGATCGTCTGCGATGGCGTAGTAACCCAGACCCCAGCACAAGCCGAGGAGGCCGGAAGCGACCATGCACAGCTGAGCGCAGCGCTCGTCGTCGGCCTTCCGCTCGGCGGTCCGACGCAGCAAAGGCGCGGTGAGAGCTGCGATAGCGATGACGGCCAAAGAGAAGCTCAGTAGCGCTCCCCCGGAGACCTTTGACCAGAGCACCGGGACGATGATGGCGCAGCCGGCGACGTGCACGGGCAGCTGGGCGAAGATGCGGTTCATCACCAAGCGCACCAGCCGTCCGCGGATACGCAGGCTCATGGCTTCGGGGGAGTGCTCGGCGTCGCTAGTCTCGGCCATCTCGTGGCCGATGTCGATGTCGTGGTCGAGCGTGGGAGGCAGGGCTGACGGGGCCGCCATGTCAGTTCTCGTCGTCCATCTGGGCCGGCTGAAGGTGGGCGAGCTCGCCGCAGCCCCGTTCTAGGGCGCCCAGGCCTCGGGGTAGCAAGACATGGGCAACGGACGCCGGAGGAAAGGCTCGGCCCCAAGCGCCCATGGCCAAGGGAGCACCGCTGAGGTGCTCGACCAAAACGTGCAGGCCCGGGTTGTGTCCTACGAGGAGCAGGCGCTGAGGGCGTTCAGGCAGTTGGGCCAAGCTGCGCTCCAGGCGTGGCAGGGGCGCCAGGTAGAGAGCTTGTTTCCAGGTGATGGCGGCAGCGGGTTTGCCGGCCTCGGCCAGGGTAGACAGGACGATCTCGGCGGTTTCGGCGGCCCGTCTCGCGGTGGAGGCCAGGATCGCATCAGGGTGCAGGCCGTGGTGATGGAGCCAGGCACCCTGGAGGGCAGCGTCCCGGCGGCCCTGAGACGTGAGCGGTCGGTCGGCGTCGCTGCCGCCAGCTGGGGGTGAGCCAGCCTCCGCGTGACGCATAATGAGGAGTTCGGTCGGGCTGACATTCTCCATCAGCGCACGTTAGCAGGACCTAGGCTCGGATTCTCCGCCCACGGTGAAGAGCCTGGGGGACAGCCCTGGCTCGCAGGCAATCCCGTGTTTGGGAGCCTTCTGCCCAGGCTGCCCCCGGCAACCGCAGCCCGCCGGGGCCTGCCCGGAGCCGCTGCCCTGGCTAGCTTCTCAGCTCACGCCGTTCCTGGGCCGCTTGGCCGGCGAGCTCGAGAGCTTTGTCCAACGCGGCGTTCGCCTCGACTGGGACGTCGGGGATCACCCCGGTGCCCTCCCAATTTGTCCCGGTGATGGGATTGATCGCCCGTCCCGCTGGGATGAAGACAGAGAGAGACTCGTGGAGCGGGGTGACACCGCCAGGGTGGGCGCCGCCACCTGTGGTTTCGCCCACGATGGTGGCCCGCCCGAGACACTTCAGGTTGTAGGTGAACTCTTCGGCGGCGGAGAAGGTGGAGCTGCTGGTGAGCACGAAGACCGGGTTGTCTGCCATGCGCTGGCCGACCACCTCGTCGAGGGTCCAGAACTCTTCGAGGGAGTCTTCGGCCCGGAAGTAAAGGCTATTGAGGTGCGTGGGCTCGTCGAAGAGGTCGCTGCTGATCAGCTGCACCATGGCCGGGTCGCCGCCGCCGTTTTGGCGCAGGTCGACGATCAGGGCATCGCTGTTGGCCTGATCGAACAGGTCGTCGGCTCCGTCGGCGAGGTTTTGCAGCAGCTGATCACCCATGGTGTTGGCCACGTCTTCGAAGACATAGGTCTCGCGGAGCAGCTCGTCCAGGCGCTCGATGATGGTGACCTTGTCTTCGGAGGAGAGTTTGCTGCCCCCTTGAGCAGTGAGCGGAAGGGCCAGGGTGGCCAGGCAGAGGCAGGTCATCGCGAGGCGGCAGGCTGTGGTGAGAAGGGTGAGGGAACAGCAATGATGAGACATGGGTCAGCCTCTCTGGAGACGGTGGGTCTCTAGGAGCAGGGACAGCCGGCAGGGTCTGGATGTGGAGTTGCTCAAGGTCACAGGTCAGCCGTTCTTGCCGCACAGTCCAGCGAATGGCTCGGATGGAACCGGGCTGTCAGACGCGATGGATTGGGGACTGGAGATGGCGGGGGGAGCTGCGAGTCCGCCCGTCAGCAGCGTCCATTCTATATCTGCGGTGTCTCTCTTCTGCTTCTTGACGTAGAGCACGACGAAGAAGTCGCTCCGTGCGTGGGACTGGCAGTGCACCAGGTAGCTGTGTTTCTCCTTGAGCTGGACTGTCTTACCCCAGTCGGGGGCCACAGCCAGCCCCATGACCTTCTTGATCTTGATCTCGCCCAGGTCAGCGATGCGGTTGCCTCCAATGCCGTGAAGGTCGCTGTTGTGGCAATACCACAGGTCCATGCGGTTGGCACACTCATCGGGATCATCGGTCGCGTACACGAACGAGAGCGCACAGTCGCTGTACGGGATGTTCTCAGTTCGCATCACGAGCTTGGCCTTTGCGGGCTTGCGTCCCTGCCTCTTCTTCAGCTCGGCTCCACTGACGGGGTAGCTCCTGGGCGCCGCGACCTGCCATGTGTCGCCCGCTACGCGCAGGGGGATCTCTCGTTCGAACTCTTCGTCAGCTCGCTGGAAGCGCACGACGGCACGCCCTTCAGCTTCTTGGATGCTGACGACCTGCGCGTCTCGCAGGTCTTGCACGAGCAAGAGCCGCAGGGCATCGACTTGATCATCACCCCAGGGAAGGAAGGCGCCGCTGGGCATGACGGTCTGCAGTTCGGGGGCGTCGTCCACCTGGATGATCGCTTGGATCTGCGCGAAGCCGTCCTTCGCCGATGGCGTCGCGCTCGCCATTGAGAGACAAGCAACGAGAATGGTGAGTGGGATGGTCATGAGTTGTCTCTTGCTCTTCCGGAAAAGTCCGTCCGGCCAGTTACAGCGTGGACCTGCTGACCGTAGCACCTGCGACCCGATCCGCCGAGGGCCTCGGACTCGCTCCTGACTCACCTATGGCGTCACCGCCTTGATTGCATTCGACAGCGCCATGCCGTGGATTGACGCGTCGTCGTGTATGGCCCATTGGAGCCACAGCTCGTTTCGGGCAGGGACACCAGCTGGCATCACGAAGGGGATCAAAATGTCGCCCGCTGCCCCCGTAGCGTGGAGGGCCGGCCGGCCCAGAAACGGAGCGGCCAGGAGCGTGCCGCCCTTGAACGGCACTGGTGTGCTCGAGATTGCGATGAACAGTGAGGCCGGTGAAAATGGCGCTGCGTTACTGAGCTCTACTGAGTTGGCAGAGCTGGCGTCGAGCGGCCCGTTTCCTTGGAGCAGCGGATCACCGAAGACCCCAGCGAGTGCGCCGCCCTGGTCTGACCACGAATCGGGGTTCGTGTCGAAGACATAGGCAACACCCTGTTTGGTGTTTCCGTTGATGGAGGCCACTGTGGACGTTGCGACGACCACCCCTTCGTGAATCGCGACGGCCGAGCCGAGCCCATCGCCAGAGACGCCATCGCTCGCCGTCAGTGCGTGATCTTCAACCCAACTCACGCCATTCCAGCGGAAGGTTGTCGCCGACCCCTGTTTGCTGCTGAAGCCGACAGAGGCGCTCGATGCACCTATGACGATGGTGTCGCCGCTCACAGCCACTGCGGTTCCAAACAGATCGCCCTTGTGGCTGTTCAGCGATTTCAGCGATTTCAGCGATTGCTCTTTGGTCCAGCTGGCTCCGTTCCAGCGGAAGACCGTCGCCGAGCCTCCTCCATAGGACTGCACCGCAGGTGTTCCAACGACCAAGACGTCATTCTGTACCCAAATCGAGCTGCCGAAGGCTCCGGTGGAGTAATAGCTGGATCCGTACACCTTGTGCTCTTCATTCCAACCGGATTCATCCCAGCGGAAGACCGTCGCTGATCCATTGGCAAAGAGACCACCGTTGGCCCCGTCATTCGGAGCGCCAACGGCTATCACGTCGCCGCTCACTGATACGGACGCTCCGAATGCGTCGCTGCCCAGTGCTGCGGATGTCAGCTCCTGTTCGATTGCCCAGCTCGTTCCATTCCAGCGGTAGACGGTGACGCTGCCCGCGTAGGTGACACCGGCCACATCGGCCCCCGGTCGACCGACCACGAGGACATCTCCGCTCAGGGACACGGACGTCCCGAAGAAGTCGCTATTGGAGCCGGCATCGTGAATGAGCTGCTGCTCCTGGACCCAGATCCCTTCACTCCAGCGGAAGACCGTGGCTGAGCCCTGCCACGTATTGATTCCGATGGTGTGCCTGGGCGCGCCCACCACGATGACATCCGCACTCATGGCGATCGCGTCCCCAAAGTCATCCCATGCCTTGCCCGCGCTGGAAGCGAACCGCTGTTCCTCGACCCAGCCCGAGCCGACCCGGCGATAGGTGGTCGCCGTG